>JAGGXI010000008.1 GCA_021163155.1 Candidatus Aerophobota bacterium | reverse complement strand
TCTCTTGCGTACCCTGGGGTAGTGCAGAGATAAGAATATCGGTTGATGATTTCATAGCCTCAGCTGCTTGCACTAGCTCCGGTAGAAATATCTCCCCTCTTCCAAAGAGATCACCTATTTTAATTATGCCTTTTCGGAACCCCTTCTCAATCATCTCCAAAGGATCTATCTCCTCAGCAAGAGTACGTTTGGCTATCTCCTCAGCTTTATTCTTATTATAGTTAACAATCGCATCTGCAGCTTCCTTTAAAAGCTCCTCTTTCCCCATAACTTAATCCTCCTTAAAACTTACTACTTATACTTTTCTTTTAATTTTAAAATCATTCAACATTAAATATTTAGTCGTACGCCATTAAGATATACAAGAGCACGCCCCACCCTTTGAATATTCTGGTATCCTTCTTTAACCATAATAAGTCTCTCCAGGCCAAACCCTATTCCTGCCCACGGGTCAACTATTCCCCATTGAGTATCCAGGATGTGAGGACCTATAACTCCTGAACCCACCTCTATTTTGGAAACTACATCTATCGTCTCTCCATATACTTCACACTGATTAGAGATCAATTGATAATTTTTTATACCTACAGCATTCATTATTATAGAAGCAAGCTCCCCCAATCTTTTACTTTCCTTCTCTTCAGATAAACCAAGTTCTACGAGGTTCAACATAGTGAATTCATTTAAATGACAACCGCCTCCCGAATCTTTGCGAAAACAGGGACCTATTTCAAAGATTCGTATGGGTTTCTCCCACAAGCGAACAAGCTCTCTCAAAAGATAATAAAGATTTGGTGCTAACATTGGCCTTAGACATCTATCTTCATCCAACCAAAATACTTGCTTAAATAGAGGATGATCTTTTGTAATTGACATCTTTGCTAATAAGCCCTTAGCTAATATAATTGGGGTAACTACCTGGACAAACTCGTTTTTGATGAGTACATCTGATAGAACCCTCTCCAATTTGCAGAGTGCTGGACGGCGATGAATATTCCTCATCTCCATTAAATGTTGTTTACTCTGTTTTACGAGTAGCTGTTCTATACTACGGAAGGTTTTATCCCGCTCTTGAATATCAGAGAATACCTTTTCTTCTAAATCTGGGGTAACATTTAATTCTCTTAAACGCTGTTTTTGAGCTATTGTCCAGGTTATAGTCAACTGTTACTTACTCCTTTTCGCTCACTGTAGATAAAGTTATTTAGCTTCTTATTCTTTTTTTCTCGGAAATATAATCCTGACTTTCGTCAATAGCAAAGTTAAAAAAACGGAAATATAAGAATAGTCGGGTTTTTAAAAACTGCAAAACGTATTACCCAATTTTCTTAGGAACAAATTCACTAAGGTTGAGAATTTGGTAAAGTCTTTCTTGAATATTGTTCCTTTTAGAAATCTCTCTGCCTGGTTTCATTGCATTATGATAAAAAAGAAGAAGCTCCTCGATATCACTAAGTTCTTCAAGTTCTTCGGTAATTCTCCTAAGTCTCATTTAAAGCCTTTTCTATATCCTATCCTTCATTAAGAGCCTTTTGAGTTAATAACATTTTCTTTGAGTTTGTTTACCTCTGGCAAGACCTCAAAAGCGGTTTCGGTTCCTAATCTTTCTATTCTTTTTGTTATTTGCATCGGGACACCTCTCTTTTTAGTTTATTTTTTCACTAATAAACGGATAATAAAAAAAAGGACATAACAACTTAAATTAAGCTGTTATGCCCTCTGTCCTTTTACCTGAGAGATTTTACCTTACCTGTAAAGGTAATAATGCCCCTTCGGTTCCTCCCCTAAAATTTTAGGAAAATTTCTCCAGAGAGTTGCTCAATTAAGGTCCTTTTACCTGAGAGTTTCGCTTACTACTTAAAGCTTGCCCCTTCGGTTCTGGATATCCCAGTCTCTCCCTTAATTACCTCTATGATATATTTTCAATTCGGTATTTAATTTATACCATACTCAAAAATTTTGTCAATTCTCCGCTAAATTTGGCTACAATGATACTGAACACTTCTTAAACCTACCTTTTTATTTATCGCTTGCAAGAAGTCTGATATACTCTTCAATATTCTCAACATTTTCAAGTTCTTTAGTAGCTTTTATAATATCCTCCATCCTTTGAGAAGATATTTTTCTTTTGGCATTGGCCTTAAATTTGGATATAAGCTCTTCATTACTTAAAGGTCTTTTTGGTTGACCTTTAGCAAGGTCCTCCTGTTTCTTATATACTCCTTTAGAGGTTTTAATAGAGACAATAGCTCTTTTTACTTTTGGAAAAAGAGAGTCTATTTGGGAATTAGCCACTACCTTAATCTTATTCAGTAATGATAAGACAAAGCTGTCATGAAGAGCTTCCTCTTCAAAATCAGAAGGAAGAACATTACCTTTAGCTATGGCTACAGCTATACAATAAGGGAGAGAGTGGTCGGCTGTTTCCTTGGTAGTAGGTTTATACTTACTTGGGTCAGATAAAATATCTGCTCCTCTGGTGGTAGTTTCTACCAAAACTTCTTTCACCTCGTGGGGGTCAAGATGGCTTTCTTGCATAACCTCTAAAGTAGCAGTAATAGGTTGATGTGTTAAAGCTTCGGTAGGAAAAGCTTTGTAACCACAATCGGTAATTAGAAATTTCTCTCCCAATCCTTTTAAAAGAATATCCTTATTCCACTTTACTTTATCCAGCACTTCAAATAACCCTTCTTTCCCTTCAAATACCTCCACTGGACCAGTATAGCCCTTATCCGCCAGTAAAGCGGCTTCTACTCCGGCCTTTACAGCTAAAGGGTCAGCTGTATTTTTCATATTGGTAAGATGTCCAGCTACTACCCCTCCTAAGGTAAAGTGAGAGGAGCCGCTAATACCTACTGCAGCTACTATCTTTTCTTTATTTAATCCTAACATTCGCCCGGCTACTACAGGACTTACAAACTGGGTTAAAGTAGCATGATGCCAACCTATCTCCCGAACCCCTGGAATAGCTGCCTGACATAACCTCATCTCTAATTCATAGGCAAGCACTATCCCTACAAGAATCTCTTTTCCACTTCTTTCCTTAAACTCACCTGTGCTAAGTGCAGCCGGGATAATATCCGAAGGATGAGAAGGGTCCTGCTCCCAATAGATATCATTATAATCCCTGGCTCGTATAAGCAAGGAATTCATTAAAGTGGTTTGAGGCATATTTGCCTTTCTTCCCCAACCTATAATAGTAGCCTGCTCTTTTCCTCCTAAATCCTGAATATAGTGGAAGACAGCTTGCATATCCTTGCTGTCAACGGCAGAAAGGGCACAACCCACACTATCTAAAAGGAATCGCTTAGCCTCCTCTAAAGCCTCAGGAGGAATATCATCGTAATGTAATCCAAGAGCAAACTTAGCCCATCTTTGACTTATTGTTTCCATTTTTTTACCTCTCAATCACGATAGCTTTCTAACTATCTCTTTAGCTACATCTAAAGTAGAAGCTGTTCCCCCTAAATCATAGGTCCTCACTTTTTCCTCTTCAATAACTTTAGCAATTGAGCTCCCTAATCTTCCTGCTGACTCATCCTCTCCTAAGTAATCAAGCATTAATTTAACAGCCAGGAGCATTGCTGTAGGATTTACCTTATATTGTCCTGCATACTTGGGAGCAGAACCATGAGTAGGTTCAAAGAGAGCATAATCATCTCCGATATTGGCACTGGAGGCAAATCCTAATCCACCTACAAGTTGAGCACAAAGGTCAGAGATTATATCTCCAAATAGATTTGAAGCAACGAGGACACTATACTTTTGGGGATTTTTAACAAGCCACATACACATTGCATCTACATTTGCTTCCCAGAGCTCAATTCCTGGATACTCTTTAGCAATCTTCCGAGCTTCCCTCACCATTAACCCGCTTGTCTCTCTTATCACATTTGGTTTCTCAATAAGAGTAACTGAATCTCTATCAAATTTCTTTGCATATTCAAATGCTTGACGAATAATTGTCTGGCAAGCTTTCCTTGTAAAAATCCGGCAGGATAAAGCGATATCCTCCAAAGGAGTCTCCTTAAATCTTTTCATCTTTGGATGATTTTTTAAAAGAGAGTCCATTAAATCTTTTGGCAGAGGATGAAACTCTACTCCACTATATAATCCTTCTGTATTTTCTCTAAAGACAACTAAATCTATATCGTCTCGATAATTAAGAGGATTTCCTTTATAGGATTTACACGGTCTTAGATTAGTATGTAATTTAAACTCCTGACGTATTCGGACAATAGGACTAAAATAGACATAACCTTTTCCTTTAAGCTCAGGATTAAGCTCTTTTTCTGCCTCTTCTTTGGGTTTAGAGGTGATTGCTCCAAAAAGGCAGCAATCTGTTTCCCGAAGGATCTTTATTGTCCTATTAGGTAAAGGGTTTCCTTCTTTTTTCCAGAATTCCCAACCTACATCACCTTGAATATAATCAGCATCAAGTTTTAGCGAATCTAACACAATTCTTGCTGCCTCCATCACATCTTTTCCAATTCCATCACCAGATAACCAGGCTATCTTATATTTTGCCATCTTTAGTCTCCTTTCTTTATTTTATATAATGTCAAAATAATCTATTTTCTGTAATTGGTAGCCGCAAAGCTCAGAGCCTGCGTTCTTATCTAATAATATTTCTTTGCGCAACTTAAAAGTTGCAGCTACCATCTGCATTGTTTTGCGCAACTTAAAAGTTGCGGCTACCACTTTTTATTTAGGATAATTTCCTCTCCCCTGGATAATTCTTTTTTTTCTTTATCGATAATGTTAACTTGGGATTCCTTCATAAAATTTTTGGCATTACCTTATTTTATTCCTAAAATTCTCCTTGTATGAGGAATGAGCCCCCCATCGTTAAGAATCCCCAAAACAGATTCTGACAAAGGTGGAAAATTAAAAATTCCTTTTTTACAGGATAATTTACCTTTTTCAAAATCAATAGTAATTATCTCATCTGAAGATATATTCTCTACTGCCTCCTTACATTGAATTACAAGAAGCCCCTGATTAATGGAGTTTCTAAAGAAAATCCTGGCAAATGATTTTGCTACAATAGCTCCTACCCCTGCATACTTAAGGCAGGTTGCTGCCTGTTCCCGAGAACTCCCACAGCCAAAGTTCCTCCCAGCAACAATAACATCTCCTTTTTTTACTTCTTTGGTAAAATTAGAGTCAAGGTCCTCCAGAGCATGTTTAGCCATCTCTTCAGGTTCTGTTATAGTATAGGTATATTTACCAGGAAAGATAACATCAGTATTCACATTATCCCCATATTTCCATACTTTCCCTTTAATAATCACTTTAAACACCTCCTTACATCAGTAATCTCACCATAAAGAGAAGAAGCAGCAACAGTGGCCGGACTGGCAAGATAAACTTTTGCTTCTTTACAACCCATCCTTCCCTTAAAGTTTCTATTGGCAGTGCTTAAACAAACCTCTCCTGGCGCTAAAACTCCCTCATGAGCACCCAGACAGGGACCGCATCCTGGATTCATTATTACAGCACCGCTTTTAACCAATTCCTGAAAAATTCCCTTCTCCATCGCCTCAGCAAAAACCTCCATTGAGGCAGGAAAGACAAGAAGTCTTACATTCCTGGAAATCTTCTTGCCTTGAAGAATATCACTGGCAATTTTTAAATCCTCTATTCTTCCATTAGTGCAGGTTCCAATTAAAGCCTGGTTAATTTTTGTTCCCATAACATCAGAAACAGGCTTCACATTATCCACAGTGTGAGGGCAAGCTATTTGAGGCTCTAAACCACTTATATCATAATCAATAATTCTTTCAAACTCTGCATCAGCATCTGACTTTACTATTTTGTATTCCTTTTCAGTTCTTGAAGCAAGCCATTGAATGGACTTCTCATCCGGCTCCACATAGCCAATCTTTGCTCCCATTTCAGCTGCCATATTACACAAAGTCATTCTACCACCAACACTCATATCCCTGACCACTTTCCCACTAAATTCAACTGCTTTATACAAAGCTCCATCAGCGCCTAAATCACCAATAATATAGAGAATGATATCCTTAGGATATACTCCTTTAGGAATTTCTCCTTCAATATTTATTTTGATTGTCTCCGGAACTTTAAGCCATATCTTGCCTGTAGCCCAAATTGAAGCTACCTCACTTCTCCCAATACCAGCAGCAAAAGCCCCAAATGCTCCATAGGTAGTAGTATGGGAATCGGATCCTAAGACGAGAGTCCCAGGAAGAGTATGCCCCTTTTCTGGAAGCACTTGATGACAGACTCCTGTGTTGATATCGTAAAAATTTTTAATTCCCTGTTCTTGAACAAATTCTCTTATGACTTTATGGTTAAGGGCATACTTTTCTGTTGCCGCAGGAACACAATGGTCCAGGGGAATCACTATTCTCTCAGGATGTATTACTTTATTAACTCCAATTTGCTTAAATTTCTTAGATATAGCTGCAGCATTATCGTGAGACATTACCGCATCAGGAGAAACAGTTACAATCTCTCCTATAGATATGCTCTCTTTCCCTGATTTAAGAGCTAAAATCTTCTCCGCAAAGGTTTTTCCCATCTTTTCCTCCCTTTATTTAAATTGTTCAAAATTAATAAAATCAGCATGATGGACAATAACGGCCTCTGGGGTTCGTTTGGAACGGTCTCCCTCCCAGGAGTGAGAAGCGATAATATGCATTATTTCCTCAGGTATACCCTGACTATAGCAGAGACCTACTCCAGAGATTGGATGACGTAACAAAGTCCCACATTTACTCTGCATAAATTTTCCATTTTCTTTTTTATATTCTACCAATTTTCCTATATCGTGAAGTAATGCTCCTGAGATTAGATAATCTCTATTTATTTTTAGCTTATCTTTGTAAATGCTTTTAAGGGCTTTTCTTGCTTCAATAGAGACTCTCGTTACTCCCCGTATATGCTCAACCATACTACAAGGACAAGGTTCAATTAACAAAGTAAAAGGCATTATCTTAAGGTCTTTTACCTCCCAACCCCCAGCTTTAAGGGCAATTTCCCAAACCTTCAAAGTCTTCTCTCTTAATTTTAAATCCTCAATTAAACTAAATTCAGGAATAAGCTCCCGCAATTCTTCTTTTATCATTTATCTTCCTCCTTTTTAACTATTCACTATTTAGACATGGTTCAATTTTCTCTAAAAGTTCCTTAAAAGAGCTTTTAATTATTCAGCGCTTCAAACTAACCGTGCATTGAGGTTGTCTTGGATAAGCAGCTTATAAGGGCGGGTCTATAAGCTCTAACCCTTAAACAAAGTTCATTATCTCGCAGTCGCCAAGAGCACCTCACCGCTATCACTAAAAAAATTTAAAAACGAGGTGCCCGTCAAAGTATCCAGATAAGAGTAAAACCAAAAGAGCGGCGTTCCAAGACACCGAAAGAAAGCACGGGCACTGATAAAAGTGTAAAATAATTATGAGAATAAAAACTAAGCTTTCAGAGAAGATTGAACCATCTCACTATTTACAATTTTTTTCAAGATGACAGCAAAGAAAGATAATATAAAGTAGCAGTCACCGCAAGTAAATCAGCTGACCCTCCAGGATTAATATTATTTCTAATAAAATATCTGTCTATTGCAATAATCTTTTTTCGTCCTGCAGTAGTGGACATTCCTCCCAATTGTACCGCCTTATTAGCCATAGGATGGACTATCCTGGACAAAATCTCTGGACTCGAGCGTGCTATTACATTGGTATCTTCTAAAACCGCAATTATAGAAATTAAAGCTTGAACTAATGCATCATTAAGTGATAGACCTTGTTTAAGTGCAGTTTGAAGTGCTGGTAATCCACTCTCTCTTACAGTAGGAAGTCCTTCTTCCACTTCTCCCCGAACACCTGTAATACCATATTTTAAAAACAGCCTCTCGCCAGTGGTGAGTTTTCTATTTCTATAAGTAAGATGATTAAGAAATGTTTTAAGTTCTCTATCTACAATTCCTCTTGTTATCTCCTTTATTCTTTGACAAATATTTTCTGGAGTTAATTTTTGTTCCTTTCTTATCAAGGAACCAGCGGAGACGCAAACCAATCCTTCAAGGAATATCAATCCCTTTTGTGTATTTATGCCTCCTGTTGCCTTAAACATTTTTCTTTCCATATCAAGCCCAATTCGACGAAACTCAGGCAAAAGGGCATCAGCCTTACCTGAAAAATCTATTCCAAGTTGGGCACACTGATACATACCATAGGATATAGCAGAAGAACTTAAGATAAAGGTAGTAAAATTCATATCTAGATTGGCTCCATTATTTAACCTATCAACCAATCCCGGCTTTGGAGTGCAACTTAACTCCAACAATATACCTTTTATAGCCGCTTCTCCTATATTAACTGCAAGGGGATGAAAACCGGAATAAGAAGAATAGATATTGTTATTGAATAAACCAATCTCTTTTTTTTGTAAGATTATTTTTTGGGGCATAGATTACCTTTTATTAAAATATTAAAATTGATCTATAAGATTATCTACAGCTTTAATTATTTCATCTCTTTTATGTTTACGCATAGATATACAGTTTATGGCATCATCTTCACATATTATACATTTCCTTGGAGGCATATTCACATCCTTACGGCTAACTACACTGAAGTCTTTATCTATCACATCAATATCAAACAATCTACCAACTAAATGCTCATTCTCTATTTGGATGAACATCTTTTTTAGTGTTTTGGCAGCGATACCATCGACCACCATAAAAAATTCAGGACCTTCAGCAGAAAACCGTTCTCTCTCACAAACAATTGTAGATTCTCTCTGTTTTAGTAATTTTATCTTTACCACCCTTATACACTCTCTATAAATTTTTCTGATCTTTAAACTGTCTTTATTAGAGCCTGGAATATTAAGAGTAATAGATACTAAAGGTAAATTATATTTACTTATCATTTCTTTTTGGGTTGCTACCCGGCTTTCTCTGGCCTGTAATATTTCGCTTAAGAGTTTTTTATCTATTTTCTAACCTGCCTTATCACATCAATGATAGTTCCATCTCTATATTCAACTAAACCTATGATTTTATTCTCGAATTGTGGCACCTCTGGTTTGCCTGTCATCTTCTCAGCCTCTTTCTTTAGATCTTCAATGTTTACAAGAGGAAGCCGAGTCTTCTTTAATCGCTGTAATAGATCCTTTCGATTAGGATTTACAGCAATTCCTCGCTCAGTTACTAAAACATCAATTGTCTCTCCCGGTGTGGTTATTGTAATTACCTTATCCACTACTATAGGTATTCTTCCTCTTAAAAGCGGAGTTACTATTATAGTAAGTTTAGCCCCTGCTGCTGTATCCATATGTCCACCAATTCCATGTAAAAGAACCCCATCAGACTCAGTATTTACATTTACATTAAAATCGGTATCAATCTGTGTAGCTCCTAAGATTATAATATCCAAATTGTTTACTGCGCATCCCTTATTGTGAGGATTTGCATAAAACGAGGCACTCATTTCAAGATGATTGGGGTTCCTGATTAGTGATTTTACTGCTTCTATATCAAAAGACTGAACATCAAGCAATACCCTAAACAACTTTTCTTCTAACATTCGAACAAAATAAGCTGTTATTCCTCCAGAACCAAAACTACCCACAATGCTGTGCTGTTTCATTATCTTGCGAATATGATAGGCAACCGCCAAAGATATTCCTCCGGCACCGGTTTGAAATGAAAAACCATTACGTAATAAACCTGAGGCTTCTATGACACTGGCAGCTCTTTCCGCAATTAGTAACCTCAAAGGGTCTCTGGTTATTTCAAGAGTCCCCGAAACTATTCCCTTTGGATCGCCTATTTTATTAACTTTCACAACGTAATCTACATATATCTGAGGAATAGAAATAGGCGCTACTGGATAATCAACCAAATTATCAGTTATAGCTACCACTTTATCTGCATACATAGCATCAGCTACAATATATCCAAGTGAACCACAAGCAGATGGACCCTTAACCCCGTTTATATTCCCATATATGTCTGCGGTAGGGGCAGCTATAAAAGCTACATCAATAGGAAGATCTCCAGATTCAATCGCTCGAGCTCTTCCTCCATGAGAGCGAAGAATAACTGGAACATCGAAAACACCTTCAGAGGCTATTCTACCTATCGGTCCATTTACGCTTCCCTGAATAGCTGTAACTACGCCACTTTTGATATGCTTTATTATAGATTTATGGGCAGGGAAAAGTGCAGTGGGAGCAATAGTTATATTTTTTATGCCTAAATTAGATAAAGTATCAAGCACCATAGCAACTACATAATCTCCGTTTCTAAGATGATGATGGAAAGAGATAGTCATCCCATTTCTCACTCCCACTTTCTTAATTGCTTCTTCAAGAGAATTTAGTACTTTCGTTTCACCCCGCTTTTGCATAGATATATTAGGAGACATTTTGTTCCCGGTAGGCACAGTTTTAAAAGCTCCCTGATACGGATTCAGCTCTCCTACCCCTTTTATTTCTTCCGGTATTTCACGACCTACAGCATTAATAGCCATCTTTTTCTCCTATGATGATTACACAGATTTATTTAGATTACACTGATTAAGCCTGCAGCTTTGGCAAATGCTAAAATCCTTCGCGCTCTGGAAGCTACTGGAGCATCAATCATTCTCCCGTCCAAAGCAATAACCCCTGACTTTTTAGCTTTTGCCTCCTCAATAGCTGCGATAACCCTTTGAGCATATTTGATCTCATCTTCTGAAGGAGTAAATATTTGATGAACCGGTTTTATTTGACAGGGATGAATTATTGATTTTCCATTAAAGCCCAGCTGTTTTATAAATTTTGTCTCTTCTATTAAACCTTTCTCATCATTAATATCTCCAAACACACTATCGAGAGCATCTATTCCTGCTACTCGTGCTGCTAAAAGTATTCTTGCTCTTATGTCTAATAATTCTTTCCCTTCTTTTGTTCTTTCTGCGCCAATATCTGCTGTATAATCTTCTGCTCCAAAATTAAGAGCTACGACCCGCTGACTTGCTCTCGCAATTTCAAAGACATTAAAAATCCCCTTAGCTGACTCAATTAAAGGCATTAATTTTATTGTCCCTTCTTTTAATTCTATGTTTTCTTCAATTTTTGTTAACAGCTTATCAGCTTCTTGAACATCTTCTACAGATTCACATTTTGGCAACCGAATGGCATCAGGCTTCTCTCTTGCAATTACCTTCAGGTCTTCATGACCATAAGGTGTAGAAAGGGGATTAATTCTTACTACTACTTCAGTATTCTTGTAATCAATGGTTCTTAAAGCATTTCGTAATAAAATGCGCGCTGCATCTTTTTCTTCAATAGACACCGCATCTTCTAAATCTAACACTATAGAATCTGCACCAAAAATCCCTGCGTTTTGAATCATTGTCGGATTATTGCCCGGAATGTACAATGCAGTACGTCTTAATCTCTTTTCCATTCTATACATCCCCTTTCTCTTTAAACTTCAATGCTCTTTTAACAGCAGTTTCCACCCGAGCATTAATGGTACAATCCAGAGCCCCTCTGTCTTGAGCCTTAACATATGCATTCATAATGCCAAGATTATGCAGCGTCTGTTTAATTGTCTTCAGTATTTGGCTACCAAAACATTTTTTTGATGGACTTTCCAGTTCAATTCTTATGCCATTCTGATCAGGAGAAAGTTGAACCATTACTAAAATATCACTGGATTCCAACGTTCCAGATTGACCAATCTTAGCTGTATCTTTCAATTTTATCTACCCCCTCTTTTAATCCTGCTTAATGACGGCTCCTGGAAGATTTGATTTTTTCAATAATAGGATATGCTTCCTTAGAAACTAAGAAACGATATGTAGATTCGGGAATCAATTCTTGAAGCTTTATAAAATCAGATTTCTTAATTAAATTTCTTACTGTAGAGGCACTTACGGCAACTCCTTTTATTTTAAGTCTTGGTACCTCTACCACTTTTACTCCTACAGAAGGTAATATCTGTTTCATTGCTTTATTATAAAGGTTAGTGGTCCCGCAATAAGGCTCTTCTCCTATGTATCTTCTCTTAATATTCAAAGTAGGAACAATATATTTAGCGAATATGTTTACATCAAGAGTAGCTTGCATAAATACAATTTTCTCTTCACTATCTCGAGTAAAATAAGTAGGAAAAGTACTGTTTGAAATAATATAATCGCCCCCGTTTATTACCTCTACATTTTCAAATTCTTGGCATCCTTTCTTTACTAAATTAAACCGCACCTTAAAAGGAAAGAGAGATTTATCTTCTTTCACCACAAAAACATAAACGGCATCACTTTCCAGGGAAGCTTTCTTAACTAAATACTGATGCCCTAAAGTAAAAGGATTGGCATTCACTACTATGGATGATATTGTTTTCTTATCATTCGTCCTGAGCTTATGTTCTTTTAAATTTTCAAGATATTTTTTTATTCCTCCTATTCCCATCTCTAACAAAGTAAAATTAGGCTCTGCAGAGGCTACCTCTTGAAAACCCAAATTTATAAATCTATCTGCCTTATCAGGGGAGGTAAAAAGGAAAATATGGTTCCGCCCTCTTTTAAATTGCTCTTGCATAAGATAAGTAATAATCTTTGCTGATATTCCTTCTCCTTGTCTTTCTGGTTTTACGCCGATACACTTTAAAATCTTTCCACTAATCGAGCCTGTTCCTATTATCTCGTTATTATCTACAACTGTTAGAGTAAATTCTATATCATCCTCGTATCTTAAATTTAATTTATGGAGAAATCTTACAATCTTCTCTTTTTCTTGTTCATCATTTATATTTATACTATAATAAAACATTTTATCTTCATCTTTTTCTTCTAATTTATTCTCTCAACTTCTGGATAGCTTTTTCCATTCTTTCCATTCCAGTTCTAATCTCTTCATAAGGTGGAGAAAATGATAATCTAATATATCCTTCTCCTGCCTTGCCAAAAGCGTTACCTGGCACTACTGCTACTTTAGCTTCTTTTAATAAATAATCGGCCAATTCTTCTGAGCTAAGGTTAAATTCTCTTATTAAAGGAAAAAAGTAAAAGGCCCCTTTTGGCACAATAAAAGGTAATTTCATTCTTTTCAGATAACCCATCATTAATTCCCTTCGCCGGGTAAACTCCAGCACCATACTCTCTACGCATTCCTGGTCTTGATTTAAAGCTGCTGTTGCTCCTACCTGTACAAATGTATTAGGGCAAGAAATAGTATGTTGGTGAAGCTTAGCTATTTGACTTATTATTTCTTGAGGAGCAGCTAAATATCCTATTCTCCAACCATCCATAGCATAAGTTTTAGAAAAGCTATCTGATACAACAGTCCTTTCCTTCATTTGAGGAAAAGAAGCTATACTAAAAGCCTGACAATCATCATAGGTTATCCTCTGATAAATCTCATCACTAAGTATTAATAAATCATATTTTTTAGCTAAATTTGCTATTCTTTCCAAATTCTGACGAGAGATAACCGAGCCAGTAGGATTATGAGGACTGTTGATAAGAATCATTTTAGTAGAAGAATTAATTTTCTTCTCTAATTCTTCAAGATTTAAGGAAAAGTCTTCTTCTTTTAAAGGCAAGGAGATGCACTTAGCCCCGGCAAAACTTATCCATCCTTTATAATAAACATACATAGGCTCAGGAATAATTACCTCATCTCCAGGGCATAAAAGAGTCTGTAAAGCTACAAACATTCCTTCGCTTCCACCTATAGTGACAATAATCTCCTCTGGTTTATATTCTACACCTTTATCTATTAAGATTCTTTGTACAATGGCATTTCTTAGCTCCATTATTCCTACACTGCCTGTATAGTGAACCATCCCTTTATCAAGAGCCTTTTTAGTCTCTTCTTTTATCATAGAAGGAGTATCAAAAAAGGACCTTCCAATAGAAAAATTACTTACCTCTATTCCCTTACTTTTCAGTTGGCCTACTTTATCAAAAACCTTTCTAATACCTGAAGGCTTAAGTTCTTCCACTTTAGAAAATATCCATTGATTTTTCATCGGTTTTAAATTGAGACCTCTGAAAACCTACACGGTCTCCTGATTACAGAGATTTCTGATTTTTTCAGAAATCTCTAAATCTCTCCTCCTTTTACTTTTTATGATGATACCTTTCTACTAACTCAATTACATCAGGGAAGTCTATTTTTAACCTTTTAATAGTTTCAAGTGTGGGCACACCATTAGAATCCCATCCTCGACGTTTATATACAGCATCGCAGAGCTTTCTGTATTGAGATTCTCTATAAGCTCGCAGTGCCTTAATCTTCTCTTCTGTTGATTTATTATCAGGGTTAAAGCCAACTACCTCTTTAAGCTGCTTATCGTAACGGTCCTTTCGTGACTCATACTCTTCCTTTGTTACAGGACCCATAGCGCGGTATGGAATTGCATCATATTCCCTGGTGCCATAGCCCATCTTTAAATTAAACAAGCGCTGGAAATTATACACAACTTCTGATTGAAAAATTAAGTCATCTATAGTAACAGGTTTTCCGGTAATTCCTTCAAAAAGCCAACAATAATTCTCTAAATGCTCAGGCACTTTAGCTGCTTCTATGCCATGATAAGCCTGTTGATTATTTGCTGGTTCAATATCATTCCAGGGTAGTTTGCAAAGTCCTACGAGAGAAAACCATGTGCGGAATATCGGGAAAAAGTGAAGTGCTTCTGCTTTATCATCAAAGGTAGGGATTTGATTGTTTACCTGATCCATATAAATAAGCCAAGCCTCATCATGCTGAGGCCCTTTATTTGCTAAACCAAACCCTCCCTGTTGAGCTAAAGTCTCTTTGGTTACATATTCAGAAAACTCCATTCCCTTACATTCCATACCAATATCTTGTAAAAATTTTGAATTAGCATTATACTTCTCTACAAATAATTGTTTACAAATACGAATTCCTTGGCCAGCAATCTTGCCAAATCCTTCACCTCGGGACATTTGGTGAATTAGCTCTAAGGCCGCATCGGTATTGCCAAAATTGAGCTCTAAACCTCCGGTAATCTCCTTATTGATTATACCATTCTCATAACATTCCATTAGAAAAGCAATACCGGTACTCACAGCAATAGTGTCTAAACCATAATTATCACAATAAAAATTGGCCTCTAAGGAAAAATCAAGGTCAAAAGTACCACAGTTAGCCCCAAATCCAGCCGTAGTTTCATATTCTGGTCCATCTACCAGGATTCTTTGCCCCTTTAAAGGCCCTGTCTTTAACTCAAGGTTATCTACTGCATGTGAACAGCGCATACTACATCCCATCCAACAAGAGTCACCCGGTTCATTCTGAGTTATTCTCTTCTGCCAAACTTCAGACTCAATTTTATAAGCATCCTGATGAGAACCGTATTTATAATTACAAACAGGTAAACAATCATGGTCTTGCATAGCATCTATTAAATGAACAGTGCCTATCTCTCTCATTCTATTTTGAGAGTGGTCTAAAGTTAAAATCTCTTTAGTTATTCTTTGACCCGCTTTTTTAATAAGGTCCATATTAGCCACTTTATTAGAATCAGTTCTCACTCCCTTGTATTTTATTACTATAGCTTTTATTTTTTTATCTCTGAAGACAGTGCCCGTTCCGCCTCTTGCTGCCTGCTTAATTCTAACTTTTTTACGATGCATATCATACCAGCTAATATTAAGTATACCTAATCGGGTGTTCTGGGCCCCTGTTCCTGAAGAGATTACACTAATATTTCTTTTATCCTTTTCATCATCAGCGTACATTTCAGTTAGCTCATCAACAAGAATATAGGTATCGATAGCCTCACAGGGACTTTCTTCAATAGTTACTTTTCCTTTATTACCGTCAATAAATATTATTACATCCCTTTTAGCCTTTCCTTGAACCTCTAAAAGGTCCCAGCCAGAAAACTTTAAAAAAGGAGCAAAATAACCACCAGAGTTATTATCATTAACACTATTAGTTTCAGGAGATATGCTAACCACATGGCTTTTACCACATCCAGCATATTGAGTAATCCCACAAAGAGGGCCTGTGCACATAATTATCTCATTTTCTGGATCATTCCATTGGGTATCAGAAGATACCGCCTGCCATAAATACCACAATCCATAGCCCCGGCCTCCGGTAAAAACTTCCTTTACCTCGGGAGCAATAGACTTACCTTCTATCTTATTTTCCGAAAGATTAATATATAAACGCCTATCAGTATAACCTTTCTCTATTTTCCCCGGCTCAAAATCAAAGGTGGATAATACCTTATGTGCTTCTCTCATTTGTTCAATTGTTTTAGTTTTATTATTCATCGATTAACTCCTTTCTTATTTTATTGTCTCTGAAACTTCATCTGAGTGTGGGAGAAGCTTCAGCATCCCATTTTGGGGGAGTGAACTCACCCTACCCAGAATCCGTGCATTATTAAAGAGAATCTCGGGACTTTTCCCCTCCATCGCTGTATATCCGCTTTGGATTACTTCTGCTCATCTTCTCGTTTCGGGGAAAAGACGCTTAACCATTATAGCAACTCTTTTCCCTAAATTTTTGCACTCCTCACTCACAATTTTATCTGGCGCTCCCGTTGCTACGGGACCGTAATAGTCACCTTCAACATTTCCCTGAATAATCATTCCATGAATTAAAAATGCATTTATAATACTCTGCAGAGTAGTTTCACCTCCTCCTCCGGCCCGCTGACGGGAAGTGAATGCTCCTCCCACTTTACCTTTAAGTTTACCGTAATACTTAACGCTCTCATCAACCAATCTTTTAAGAGGAGAAGCCATAGAACCAAAATAAGTGGGAGAGCCAAGAATTATTCCATCTGCTTCCAAAAGCTCATTCAAATTTATATCTTCTACCCTTTTACTTTTAACCTCTACTTTTTCCTCTTTTACTCCTTCCTCTATAAGATGAGCCATTTTCTCAGTATTTCCTGACCTTGAATAATAGATAATCAAAATCTTTGCCATTTATTTCCCTCTCTTTAAATCTCCGTACTTTAAAAAACGTTTAGCATCTTCATCTTCTACTTTTCTATACTTACATACTCTTTTATGTTCGCTCTAATTATCCTTAAAGATACGGATGAAAATTTTTTATTTACAAAAATCTATTTGGGAAGCTTAGCCATGAGAACTAATTATATCAATTTTTTCAGTTTAGTAAAGGAAAAGAGCAATTTCATTTTTAATACTTTCCTATGTAATTAAATAGAGCCATCCATGCCTCAATTTATATAGGTGATATCAGTGCTCCAAATCTGG
This sequence comes from Candidatus Aerophobota bacterium, assembly GCA_021163155.1. Classification (GTDB taxonomy): domain Bacteria; phylum Aerophobota; class Aerophobia; order Aerophobales; family JAGGXI01; genus JAGGXI01. The sequence goes on along the minus strand of JAGGXI010000008.1, from coordinate 770 downwards.
TTAATCCTGTTGATTTTAAGACTTCTGAGTAAATATGGGTATATTTTATGACCCGAATGAGATCTACTTAAATTAGGCTTGGGACGCCATGGGTGTTCTCTATTCCACGACCCTCTAATACCGTATGAGATTAGCCGATGAATCCAGTATTGAACGCTCCACGACGAATGCCTAAAGACACACAGTTTCATAGTAACTGGCACCTTGGAGCACACGAAGAACAACGTGGAGTCAATGAAAGTATTGGCCTTCCGAGGTCCGAGATATTTCACCTTGAATAGCAGCAATAAAAATCTTTATATCCGGAACTCTAAGCCTTTTCATAGGAAGCAACCTCCTTTTAAAATTGATTTGCTCCCATTATATCAATAATTTTTCCGTTTTCCAATCACACATATTAATATATACCCTTATTGTAATAGTTTAGTTTTACTAAAAGACTAATGTAATTTACTACACTTTAGAAGTTCTGTCAAATACCACTAATACTAAGTAGATCTTTTGCTTCTTCTACTTCTCACCAAGCTTTACAATCAATTTTTTTCTTAAGAGAGAACTTTCTCTGAACTCCTACCGCATTTCTCGTAGCATTCTCCAAATATCTTTTTCCATTAAAAAATACTATAGAAAAAAGGGGGTTGACAAAAATATTTCTTGTTATAATATTATTGTAAGAATATACAAAGAGTAAATCTATGAATAAAGATAACAAAGAGAATATGCGTAAAATTTTAAAGAAGATAGGACCTTTTCTTAAGGGTTCGGTGTCT
>JAGGXI010000093.1 GCA_021163155.1 Candidatus Aerophobota bacterium | reverse complement strand
TTTGGGTCGATTTATTAAATGTCCCCAAATTTCTGTATCTACAATTGTTTTAACTTTACATACCGTTTCCAAAGCTTTAATTTTCATTCCATAGGTAGCTGCACCCAAAGGAAGCCCTTCCAATTTAATAAAATCATAATGATTTGTTTTGATTTCATCAACAATTAAGTTAGAATAATGAATAGTTATAAGAGGATTGTCTGCGGTAATTCCCAAAAAATAATCCATGGTGAAGAACTTTGCAGCATCTAATAGTCTTTGTAAAACATCTTCTTCGCTACCATTGAAATAATAAATACCATTTTCTTTTGCAATATCAACAAGAGGTTTATCCTGCGGGTTGGTAGATGTGCAAATTACTATTTCAGAAATATCTTTTATTTGTTTTATTCTATCTATCACCCTTTCAATAACAGTTTTACCATCCAAATCCTTAAGGATTTTAAGAGGCAATCTTATTGATTTGAGTCTAGCTGTGATTAAAAAACCTATTTTCATAGTAATCATTTCTCCACTTTAATCATCCTTATCTATATTTGTAAAACTCTTGGTATCTAATTCCTTAAATTCATATTTAACTTTACTAAAATCCACTATTTCGTCTTCTTTTATATCTTGAGTTGCTTCCAAACCAATTAGTTGCAAAAATTGATATTGCTTTATGTAACTTTCTTCTTCTGTTCTTTTAAACCAGAGATTATCAAAAGAAAGTTTTTCGCCTTTTTTAATAAATTTCTTGGATACGATTGCCTTTTTCATTGGTCCAACACTACCATACTCAAGTTCTGCTTTTGACATTGCTAACCCACCATCTCCGTAGACCGTCAAAGCCAACTTCATTAACTCTTTTATTTTTGACATTTGCTCTTTACCAACTGCAGAATGATAATCTATTCTTTCCTTACCATAATCAGGCGTGTAGTGCTTTTCCAAGATGTTAAAGCCCATCATTGCTGCCATAACACTGATAATTTCATTGTTTGGATCGTTATATGCCGTATGATCTGCATATCCAACTGGGAGATTAAATAAATCTCTAATCTTAAGCATTTTAGATAAATTAATATCGATGTATTGAGTGGGATAACTTTGAAATCCATACATTAGAAGAATATTGTTTTCCTCTTTATTCTTCAAAAAGCTAACAGCATATTGGATTTCATCTATGGTAGAGCCTCCTATACCCAGAATAATTTGTTTATTAAACCCCAGCACAGCATCAAGCAAAAAATAATCATCCAATCCCGTGGCATGAAGTTCTATTGCATTAACATTTTTACCATTTTTTAAAATGTACTCAATACTCTCAACATCGTCACATAAAGCTACTACATCTAATTCTTTTTCATTCGCATAATCAATAATGTCATCCCACTGCTTTTTATCAAAAATCCATTTTTTTGTTTCTCCTATTAAGGGATGTTTTTTCTGCATATAACTTTCAGGATTTAATAACAGATGAAATTTCACTGCATTTAATTTTATTTCTGCAATCTCATCTACCATTTTTAAAAGATAATTAATATCACCTTCATGATTGTAGGCTGTTTCTCCAATAATAAATGGCTTTAAAATATCACCCATTCTTTCTCCTTTTCTTATTACTTGTATTTGCAACATTCTCTTTTATATAATAAGATTTCTTTTGGTAATCCCTTGTTAGAATCAATCCCAAAATAGCCTTTCCTTGTACATCTTTCCTCCTCTTACCTTCCACCTACTCTTCACTCCTTGCTTCATCACTTAACTATATTTGTTAATATATTCCGTTGCCTTCTTATATTCTTCCCATTCCCCTACATCAAACCAGGAACAGCTCATCGGATAGACCTGTATTTTAAACTCCTTCTTCTTTGCTAACAGCAGCAAATCAGGCATATCCATTGGTTGATTTTTTGGGATTAACTCAATAATATCCGGCTCTAAAGCATAAACACCTGAATTAACAATAAAGTGGTATTCTGGTTTCTCGATGAATTCGTCAAGATCTGCATCTTGCATCTTCAAAACTCCGTAGGGAATTTTTATGTGACGCATTACAGCAAGAATTGTTACCTTGTTTTTATTTTCTCTATGATAATTTAATAGCCTATCAAAATTTGCATCAATGATTATATCACAGTTAGAAAGAATAAAAGTATCTATTAGTTTACTCTTGATTAAAGATAAAGAGCCTGCTGTACCTAAAAACTCTTTTTCCTGAACATACTCAATCTGGTAATTATTAGGGTTTTCTGAAAAATACATTTTAATCATCTCAGCTCTATAGTTTAAAGAAATTAGAAATTTATTAAAACCGTACTTTATGAAGTTACCCATTATAAGTTCTATAATTGGTTTTTCTCCTATGGGGATTAAAGGTTTGGGTAATATTTTAGTAAATGGGTCAAGTCTTGCGCCTTTCCCTCCTGCCATAATAACCACAGGAGTATTTTTGTAAGAATATGTTACTTCACCATTTTTAATGAAATCCTCCCATACAATGAGCCCTCTCACTCTGTTTTCTTTATCAATAACAGGGATATGTCTTATTGTATGCTTTTTCATCAACCTCAAGGCTTCATTTTTATCACCCAAATAAGACATAGCAATAGGGTTTTTAGTCATTATTGAGCTTATAGGCTCTTTGAAATCAATTTCATTTATAATAGTTCTTCTTACATCGCCATCAGTTACAACTCCCAAAAGCTTATCTTCATCATTCACCACAATTAAAACCTGTAAAGCAGCCTTATCCATCTGTTTAATGGCTTCTCTTAAAGGCCTATCAGGATTTACCAATACTTGTTTGTATCGTTCAGGCATTACTTAAAATCCTCCCAATTAAATAACTCATCTTTCTTGATACTTCTCGTAGGCTTCATACCGATAACTATTTCCTTAAATTTTGGCGGAATACCTGTTGCTGGCCTCTTTACGAGCATATCTGATTCTTTCACTGTTTCTCCAGCTCTAATGTCTTTTTTGGCAACAAGACTTCTTCTTACTACTTTCATTACTTGAAGCTCACTTTGAGTAGGTCTTTTTATGCCATCCCCCAAAGATTTTTCAACATTTCTTATTGCTTTCACCATTGCCTTTAACTCATCAGGTTCAAGAGATGCCCTATGATCAGGGCCGGATAAATTTTTATCCAATGTAAAATGTTTTTCTATTATAGTTGCTCCCATAGCAACGGCGGCAATAGGAACTTCTATTCCTAATGTGTGATCAGAATAACCCACGGGAAGTTTAAATGCTTCCTTTAAGGTTAGCATAGCTTTCAGGTTAACATCTTCATATTCAGCAGGGTAGTTACTAATACAGTGAAGAAGGGTTAAAGGCGAAGCGTGAGAGGTGAGAGGTGAGAGGTGAGAGGTATCAAAGAAAGAAGGATTTACATTTATTATCGTAGTGATGGCTTCTTCGACTTCTCCAAGGGTGGACATTCCTGTAGATAAAATTATAGGTTTGCCTTTCTCGGCAATGTATTCCAAAAATGGTAAATTGGTAATTTCTCCAGAGCCAATTTTATACAAAGGCACCAAGCTTTCAAGAAAATCCGCACTTTCATAATCAAAAGGAGTAGATAGAAATATAATGCCCTTTTTATCACAATATTTTTTAATCTTTTTAAAGTCTTCAAATGGAAGTTCAAGTTTTTTAATCATTTCAAATTGAGACTCACCAGTGCCCATTGTCTTCTTTTGATAATCAGCTTTCTCAGCATTTTTTGAAACCACGTTTTCTGTTTTAAAAGTTTGAAATTTCACTGCATCTACACCAGCTTTTACGGCTACATCCACAAGTTTATAAGCAAGCTCCAAACTACCATTATGATTTACTCCTGCTTCAGCGATAATGAAACATTTATCTTCAAAAATATCTGTGCCATTCATCTTTTTTCACCTCAAAATTCAACTTTTTTTTCAAGAGCTTTTCTTTGGGAATCTTAACAACCTCTTCCATTGCTTCAACTACGTATTTACTTGCATTACCGTCACCGTAGGGATTTTTAATATATTTTATTTGTTCTAAAAATCCCTGATTATATAGGGCTTTTTCTAATCCTTCCATAATTTCATTAACTGAATATCCTGTTTGAATAACACTTTTCAATTTAAACCTCCCCTTTTGTCTGTTTCCTATATTTATTGTAGGGATATGAAAAGAAGGGGCTTCTATAATACCACTTGAGGAGTTGCCTACTACTGCTTTTACGTATTTGAGGAAACTTAAATATAGTCTTGAGCCAAGACTATCAAAAAAATATGCCTTATCATTTTTGCCTACAAAATCTTTTATCATCTCCACTATTTTGTCAGAGCCAACCTCTGCATTAGGTCTTGTGAAAACTACCTGCAAGCTAAATTTAGACAAAGCTTTCAGTAAATTACTCATCTGCCAGGTTACATTTTCCTCACCTTCAAGGGTAACTGGGTGATAGGTGCACAGAATAGTTGGTTTATCCACGTTTACACCTGTTAACTCTAAGATTTCGTTGTTTGAATAAAACTTTATTTTTTTTATATTTTCAATTCCTGGAGCTCCTACAATATGAATGCGCCAATCATCTTCCCCCATTTTGCTTATGTTTTCTGCGTAGAACCCCGTTGAAGGCATATGTATATGAGCCATCTTTGTAATAGCATGTCGTACCTGTTCGTCTATGACTCCTTCTGTTATTTCTCCTCCATGAAAGTGAACAATAGGTATCCTGCATATTAAAGCTGCGATAACCGAGATAAAGAGTTCGTACCTATCACCTAACAGAATTAAGAAATCAGGCTTATAGGCAGAAAATACTTGCGAAATTTGAATCAATCCATTTCCAATAGAAGAAACCAGAGCGGTAGCATTTGATGAAGAGCTTAAAAACGGGACCTCCACAATATTTCTCACATTATCTTTTAATATTTCTCTAACTGTATGACCGTGTATTTCAGAAAGATGCATACCACCTACAACTACATAAACTTCAAACTCTGAAGAACTCTGAAGTTTGTCTATTATCCATTTCAACAATCCATAATCTGCTCTTGTTGTAGTAAATATAAAAATTCTCTTTTTGCCCATCATCATCACCTATATGCCTTAATGAACCTACTCATAATTACTCCTAATGTTTCATCATCCGGATGAGGAGAAATTATTAAGATTTTCATTTTTTATCGCTCTGAAGTCTTTTTTTCTCTCTGTAGTTTATTCATTTTTTAGACTACCTATCTGCTCATTGTACATCACGCATCATTTTTTTTGCTTTTTACTATCCTTGCTGGATTACCCACTACTGCTACATTATCCGGTATATCATTTATTACTATGCTTCCCGCCCCAACGGTGACATTCTTTCCTATTCTTATAGTTTGAATGATTGTACTGCCAATGCCAATAAAACTTAAATCATCTATCTCAACTTCACCTGAAAGATGTGCACCGGGAGCGATATGGCAGTGGTTTCCAATCTTGCAATCGTGCTCTATTATTGCCCCAGTATTTATGATGCAGTTTTTGCCAATGGATGAATCAACATTAACTACGCATCCAGGCATAACAACGGTTCCTTCACCTATTTTGACGGACTCGTCCGCCATCGCTGTAGGTGAAATGATGACAGGAAATTTATATCCAACTTCTTTCGCCATATTGAACAGCTTACATCTTTTTGTATTGTCTCTGATACTACCAACGGTGATTAAAGCATAATGAACGTCTTTCCTGTAAAGATTCCTTAAATCTTCATCTTCTCCTATAACTTTGATGTCCATTACCATGTTTCCTATTGATTTGTAATTGTCTACAATACCCACGATTTCAAATTTGGCCAATTTTTTTAATTGAGAGATAACTACCTTGCAGTGACCACCGCCACCTATCACAATAATTTTCTTCTTAGCCATTTAAGAGCTCTTTAATTATTAAACCGGCTCCCTTTACGCTATCCGCAGTATTTAATGTTGAACTGGGTAAACAAATTCCCTTTTGGTAGATTTTATATGCATTTGGACATTCAGTCGAGTATTTTTTTAAATAAGGCATCTCACAAGCTGGAACAAATATTCTTCTTGTTTGGATACCCTTTTCTTTCAACTTCTCCATTAAGCTATCAATATTCACATCTTTTTCAATCTTAATACAGGTAAGCCACCAACTACCCTCCGTTCCATTGCATTCTTTCTGAAATTTCACATATGGTAAATCAATTAAAACTTCTTGATAAATCTGTCTGAATTTCCTTTTTTTGTTTAAAAATTCATCAATTCTTTTTAATTGAGCTAAACCCAGGGCTGCCTCAATATTTGTCATTCTATAATTAAAGCCCATTTCTGGATGGTAGTAACCTTTGGAATCGTCTCTTGCTTGATTGACAAGGAATTTAATATGCTCAGCTCTTTTCTCATCACCTGTTACAACCATTCCACCACCACCAGTAGTTATCAATTTGTTTCCATTGAAACTGAAGCAACCAAAGTCTCCAAAAGTTCCTGTCTGTTTTCCTTTGTAAGTTGCACCAAGGCTTTCTGTAGCATCCTCTATCACATAAAGATTGTATTCTTCAGCTATTTTCATTATAGCATCCATATTACAAGGATTCCCATAAAGATGAACGGGAATTATAGCTTTAGTATTTTTGGTAACAGCTTTTTTAATCTCTTCTGGGTCAATATTCCAGGTTTCTAAATCCACATCAACAATCACAGGTTTTGCTTCTACATATAATATGGGATTTATAGTGGCAATAAATGTAAGAGCAGGCACGATTACCTCATCACCTTTTCCAATTCCTAATTCATAAAGAGCTATGTGCAAGGCTGCTGTTCCGCTTTGCACTGAGATCGCTTTTCTTACACCAATATATTTTGCAAATTTTTCTTCAAACTCTGGAACGAATGGACCCACTGTGGAAACAAAAGATAAATCGATACATTTATTAAGATACTGTTTTTCATGCTCTCCCAGATTAGGTGCATCCAATTCAACCTTCCTCATTCTACTATCCTTCTAAGCATTATAGTATTTCTTATCATCAAAATCGGTGATTATCTCATTTTTCACAACAAATACTATTTCTTTTATCCCATTAGAAACAGTTCTTATAGTCTTATAATTTAACTTTCTTTTTATCTTTTCGAAACTAACTTTATAGTCTCTCAGATCTTCACCTTTTTTGACGAATTCCACGTCAAAATCTCCAACTATCTTTTTTATCTTGTTAACTATATCAATTTTCCTGTAATTTTCTTTTGTATCACCCACATTGAAGATCTCTTGGACAGTCAAATTCATGTTTTTCAACACTAGGTCTACAGCTTCTGCAACATCTACTACATGCACATAAGGTCTATTTGATCTTGGAAGAAATATCACTAATTTTTTGTCAACAATTGCGTGCATAGTGAAATCGTTCACCGTTAGATCAAATCTTAGCCTTGGAGAGATTCCATAAACTGTTGCAAGTCTTAGTATTGTCCAATTTAATTTATCCTTTATATCATTTGCCAAGTAATTTTCTATTTGAACTTTTGTTTTTGCATAAAGAGAGAGTGGGTTTAACTCGAATTCTTCAGTTGCAGGTTTTTCCCCTATGCATTTTCCATAATTACTACATGTTGATACAAAAACAAACTTTTTAATCTTCTTTTTAACAGCAAGACTTATAACTTTTTTAGTAGCTTCTAAATTTGTTTTTATAGTTTCTTCAGGTATTTTTCTACTTGCAGGTTCGCCAACCACAGCAGCTAAATGAACTATAGATGTCTTAGAATTTATAAGATCTTCATAAGTAGAGGTATTATAAGTATCTCCTTTAATAAATCTGAAGTTATTATGTTGAAGCAATCCTAATAAACTCTCTCCACCAAACAAGAGTTTATCTATTCCGATTACCTCATAGCCTTCTGACAGTAATATCCTACAAAGTGTAGAACCTATGTAACCTGCAGCGCCAGTAACTAAAACCTTCACTTTCAATTTCCTCCCTGAATTAAATCTTGTCTCTTAAAAACGTAAGGTCCAAAAATAAGCAATTTTTAAAAAGCTCTCTACTTGCAAGAGCCAACGCATTTTAAAATAACTAAGTGGAATATAGTATCAGTATCTCTCATCGCATCCTTTACACTATCGTAATCTCTTATATCGCCGGCAATTATTTCCATATCTTCTTTGTAAGGAGAAGTTTCCAACCATCCCCAAAAGTTTCGAGAATTGTATCTCACAAAGGCTTTTACTTCATATCCATTTTCAACTAATGCCTCACATAAATGTGAACCAATAAATCCACCTGCTCCTGTAACTAATACTTTCATTTCCTCTCTCTTTTATTTTTTAATCTTCAATCTGGGTATTTCAAGACCTTACTTTTCTTTAAGTTGATAATACCCTCATAATCCTCTCCGCTGTTCTACCATCCCCGAAAATATTTTGTGAGACGTGAGAAGGAGAACGTGAGAGGTGAGAGGTGAAACGTGAGACGTTATTTTTCATTTTTCTTCTTCCTCAAGTAGTGAATTAAACCCACCCCGTGAAGTAGCTTGCTATACTTCATGGGATAAATTTTTGTTACCAATTCAATGGATTCTTTCCAAACATCCAAATCCTTATGTGTCTTCATTTAACTTCTCTCTTTTTACTTCCCATTTTATCCTTATTTATTATTGGGACATATGCTACATTTATGATTTTCTATTTTAACTTTTTAAACTTTTCGTATGATATACCAGCATCTTTCAAAATTTTGTAAAGCGTCCCCCCTTGCTATATCTTTTCCTTTATGTAAGGGCACGGTTGCCCATCGCCCATTTGAATGCCTAAAAACTGCATGACTTCCACTCTGTCTAATCTTTTGGAAACCAAGTTTGTTAAGCATTCGAACAACTTCTTCAGGTTTAGCAGGACTAATTTTAGACATTTACTTCTACTTCCTCAATAGCGGATTCAATGGGTATAGGTTCGTTAAAGGATTTACGAGCTTCTATGTGAAGTTTTATAGCATCTTTAATGTTTTCTATTGCCTCTTCAATGGTTACTCCCTGGGAATAGCAACCCTGCAACGCAGGAACAGAAGCTATATAAACCTTGTCTTCGTCCTGTTCAATGACTACTCTAAATTTATAAATCGGCATTTCTTTGCCTCCTTAAACTTTTTCTCAATATTTTCATATTTCCCTCTCAACACATCGCCCTCCCCCTTAAAAAATGAAGAGATTAATAAATCCCTATATGATCAAGAAGAAAAATTACACATAATGTTAGAGTGCTAAATAAAAAATTCTTTAATCATATTTACTACGTAAGTTGTCTCCTCTTCTGTTTGTAGAGGATCTATAGGCAAAGAAAGAACTTGTTTTGTAACAAGTTCAGAGTTTTTTAGGCTTCCAAATTTTCTAGCAGGATTTACTCTCCCATCAAAAAGCTTTTGCTTATGTAAAGAAACTGGATAATATGTTATTGTTTGAATTTCTTTTTTCTTTAGATAAGCTTGCAATTCATCCCTTTTTTTGACTCTTATAGTGTACTGATGATAAACAGGAGTAATAGGCAGAGAGTTATGTGCAACAGGTAATATAATATCGTTAATGCCTGAAAGCTCAGTATTATAAACTTGAGCAATTTTTCTTTTATTCTCGTTCCACTTCTCTACATACTTTAGTTTTTTTAGCAATATAGATGCTTGCAATGTATCAAGTCGACTATTGTGTCCAAGGATGCTAACATTATATTTATCCTTGCCACCATGCTTTCTTAACATATCCACTATTTCTGCTATGGTTTTATCGTTTGTGACTACCATCCCCCCATCTCCAAAACTGCCTAAACCCTTGGTGGGAAAAAAGCTTAAACAGCCAGCAATTCCGAAATTTCCAAGCTTTTTATCTTTCCATTTTCCTCCAAAAGCCTGAGCTACATCCTCAATTACATAAATTCCAAATTCTTTAGCTGTTTGCATTATTCCATCCATATTACAAGCCTGTCCATAAAGATGAACAGGAATTATAGCTTTAACCTTTGAGGAATTATTGGAAAGATATTTCCTTATATTTTCCGGGTTGATATTATATGTATAGGAGTCTATATCTACAAACACAGGAGCTGCTCCTGAAAGCAAAATGGTATCTGCGGTGGCTACAAAAGTAAAGGGTGTAGTAATAATCTCATCTTCAGATTTAAAGTATTCCCTCCCATAAATCTTATAAGATAGAGCTTTTAAGGCTAAGAGCAAGGCATCTGTACCTGAGGCAATACCAACTGCATATTTTGTTCCTATATAAGAAGATACTCTCTCCTCAAGCTGCTTAACCTGTTTTCCTAATATAAAACGCTGTTCACTAAAGACACCATCGAAAGCCTCATAAATTTCATCTTTTATAGAATTATGAAGCCTTTTAAGATTGAGAATTGGAACCTTCATTTTCACGTCTTACCTCTCACGTTTCACTTTTTACGTTTTACTACTCACTTCTCACGTTTCACGTTATTTTCATCTATCATTTTATATCTCTTCCCGCAAGCTTTGCATTTAGCAAAATTACCATTAAACTCCAGCTTAATTCCACACTCGCACATATAGCCTCTTATTCTTGCAGGATTACCAAAACAAAGAGCATAATCAGGGATATCTTCTGTTACAACAGCTCCTGCTCCAATAAAGGAATATTTTCCAAGGGTGTTTCCGCAGATAATTGTAGCATTTGCTCCTATGGTAGCCCCTTTTTTAACTAAAGTAGCTTTAAGCTCACTCATTCGAGGAATAGCGCTTCTTGGATTCATTACATTGGTAAAAACCATTGATGGTCCACAAAAGACCTCATCTTCTAAAGTTACCCCTTTATAAATAGAGACATTGTTTTGAATTTTAACCTTATTGCCAATCTTAACATCAGGGCCAATGACAACATTTTGACCAATACGGCAATCTCTTCCAATTTTTGAGCCTTTAAGGATATGAGAAAAATGCCATATTTTGGTTCCTTTGCCAATCTCACAGTCCTCATCAATCAAGCTGGTTGGATGAATGTAAAAGCTCTTATTTTTTGAGAGATTTAAATAAATCTTTTCACCCTTTTCTAATGATTGCTGAGAGGCATGAAGCACTCTTAAAACACGCAGACCTTCCTGAGCATCAGTTTTAGGAGTAAGACGTTTTTCAATACAATTAAGAAAGTGCTGGCATTCTAATTTAAGAGGCTCTTCCATTTGAAAAGAAACAGGCTCAGCCTGAGCCTTGTAGGCTACAGGGAGTCTCTCTTCCCATTCAATTTTATGAGGATATAAAAACAGCTTCTCTTTACTTACATCATCAAAGAGGGCCATCTTTTTACTGCCCACTACCACCAGCTTTTGCTCCTTAAAAGGATGAAGCCAGCTAACAAAGATATGAGCTTTAACCCCACTGGCAAAATCCATACTGGTTAAAGTAGTATCAAAGACTTTTGTCTGGAGATATCTCCCTCCGGTAGAGAAAACAATTTCAGGAAACTCATCAAGAAGAAACAAGATGGTTGATATATCGTGAGGGGCAAAGCTCCAGAGAATATTTCCCTCATTTCTAATTTTGCCAATA
>JAGGXI010000012.1 GCA_021163155.1 Candidatus Aerophobota bacterium | reverse complement strand
AGGGAAAAGCAAAAACAACCAATCCCATCGTAAGCAGGTTATCCTTGCTATTATGGTTAATGAGGATGGTTACCCCTTTAAGTGGGATGTCCTGCCAGGGAATACCGCTGAGGTAACCACTCTAAAAGATAAAGTCAAAGCCTGCAGAGACAGATTCCATCTTAAGGACGTCTCCCTTGTCTTTGATAGAGGAGTTGTCTCAGAAGACAACCTCCAACTGATAGATAAAAATAAAGAAAAGAGCTTAAAATACATCACTACTTTAGATAAAAACCAGATACCAAAGGTTGAAGGAGTCAATCTACAACTTTTTAAAGACCTAACAATAAAGAACATTAAGAAAGAGATAGAATCTCTTCCCGGATTTACTAGGTATGATAAGTTTCTCTATTATCAGGATTTAGGAAAGGTTAAAGACAAACGCTATATCTTAGGAATCAATCTCTCTCTCTTTATCGAGCAAAGAAGCAATCGAGAAGAAAAAATTGAACTCTTTCTTAAGTTTATCTCTCAACTTAACCGAGAGCTTCAAAAAGCTAAGCGCAAAAGAAGCAAAGAGGTTATTAGAGGCAGTGTCAAAAAAGAACTTGCCCGCTTAAAGATTACCCGTTTCTTTGAAAAGCCTCGTTTTTCAAAGATTAATATTAGCCGAACTCTTTCTAATGGCTCAACTAAAAGGATAATAGGTTATCAGGTATCTATTAAAAAGAGGGAAGAAAAAATCAGAAAAGCATCCCTTCTTGATGGTGTCTGCTGTTTTGTTACCAATCATACTGAGAAAAAAGATGATCAATTTCTCTTTCCTCCAGAAAAGGTTATCTATGGCTATCGGAACAAGAGGAAGATTGAAGATGCTTTCAAGCACCTTAAGTCTTTCTTAAAAATCCGACCCTTCTGGGTAAATCTTGATGAACATGTGAGAGCAGTGTATACTATCTGTGTTTTGGCTTATTTTCTTAATTTCCACTTAGCCCGAATGAGAAGTAAGCATGAAGAAACTGAATTTCTCAATTCCAAAAAACTCTATCAACCTTTTAAGAATTCCCGACTCAGCAGGTTTAAAGATGAAAAGTTTGGCTGGGTTAAAGAAAAGATTATCTATCCAGAACCTGAGGACTTAAAGATTCTTCAGCAACTTGGTTTTAGTCATCTTTTGGATAAGAAAATATTTCAAAAAACAACAGAGGAAAACTAAATGTAGTCTAATATAAAAATTCAAACTCGCATAATATGAGGGCTTCCGAGGTGCTTTGCGGAGGCTGGGATTAATCATAAAAATAATAAGAATAGCTATGAAAAAAAATTAATTAGATTAAGAAAAAGAGTCAATAAGTTATTTTTCAATCATCATCTTTCCAAATCAATGATTGCTAAAAAGAAAAGGTCTCCATGAAACTTTGTTATCAAATGGACTAAATCACCAAATCAAGATTTCACTAAAGACAATCGTGGTTGGCCAAAAGGTAAAGGAAGAAAATGGACAAAAGCAGACCAAAGAATAATTTGGAAAATTCGTAGCGATTTAGAAAAGGGTCCTTCTCAATTTTATACCGGAGCCACAGCTATTGAACAAGAATGGAGAAAAAGATCCCCCAACATGTCTCCTCCACCTCTGAGAACAATTGGTCAAATTCTATCAAGCTTAGGACTTTCAGATAAAAGAAGAAAAGATAGACACATAAGGAGCAGCTAAATATCTTTGTTGTCCAGAATATACCATTTTCAATCTTTTATGAGATAGAGTTTTAGAAGCAGATTTCATTGGTAAAAAATATATCACTGGGAGAATTAAACCATTAAACTTTATTGGATTCTCTTTTAAAAAAGAGCCAAAATTACGCTATTTTAAGCGTGTAGAAGGCCAAACAGCGGATAACTTTATTGAGCGAGGAAACAATTAAAGAAATATTCACACTATTGAAAGACGCAAAAAAAGCTGGTTGATTTCGATACTCTTATTAAAGATGTCTTTGAGCGGGAGAATCTGGGCACAACGGGAATCGGCAATGGAATAGCCATTCCTTATGCCAGAACCGATGTTGTAAAGGATTCCGTAATCGCCTTTGGTAGGTCATCCGAAGGTGTGGAATTTAACTCTTTAGATGGTAAGCCAGCTAATCTTATTTTCTTAATGGACGCACACAAAGAGAAAACTTTAAATAATTATTTAGGGACTTTAGCCCACTTAACCAGGCTTCTGAAACGCGCCCGAAAGAAATCATTGATGGATTTAAAAAAGTTGAAGGGAAATAATAATGAGTAATTTTAATTCACAGATGGATATATTATTTTTTATTGGTATAGCTATTATCCTCGGTTTTATTGGCGGCAGATTTAGTAACCTGCTTAAATTTCCTGGAGTTACTGGTTATCTTTTGGTAGGTGTCATATTGGGATCTTCTGTCTTTAAAATTTTTAGTCTGGAATTATTGGATAAAATCGGAGTATTTAACGATTTAGCTTTAGGAGTTGTGGCTTTTATAATCGGTAGCGAAATGCAGATGAGTACTCTGCGAAAGATGGGAAGAGGAATTATAACCATTATCTTTTCAGAGTCATTTGGCGCTTTCTTGCTGGTAGCTCTTGGAGTCTATCTTTTGACGCATAAATTATATGTGGCTTTGATTTTTGGTGCTATAGCCCCGGCATCTGCCCCAGCAGGAACAGTAGCGGTTTTGCAGGAATATAAAGCAAAAGGCCCTTTGACAAGTGCCCTTTATGCTGTAGTAGGATTGGATGATGGATTGGCTATTATGATTTATGCCATTGCTGCTGCATTAGCAAAACTTTTTCTAACCGGCAGCACGGTATCATTCTTAAATATCGTAGGAGGCTCTTTTATTGAAATACTTGGAGCAATTGTTTTAGGCGGATTGATGGGTATCACCTTTGGATATTTTATAAGAAAGTTAAAAGGTAAAGATGGAGTATTAGCCATATCTCTCGCAGTAATTCTTATATGCATAGGTTTGTCGAAATATTTTCATCTTTCACTTATTCTATCGAATTTAAGTTTAGGAATGGTCTTTGCCAATCTTTTTCCACTTGCTAACCGCAGGGCCTATCAGGCAATACAATCCATTACTCTGCCTATATACATAATCTTTTTTGTTATTGCCGGTGCTCATCTTCAAATTAAACTTCTTCCTGCTACGGGATTTATTGGTCTAATTTATACAATATGTAGAACATCGGGATTAATAGGAGGAGCTTTTTTCGGCGCTACGATATCAAAGCAAGATCCGGCTATCCGAAAATATTTAGGCTTTGGGATTCTTTCTCAAGCCGGGGTGGCTATAGGACTTGCTATCTTAGTTACCAGAGAATTTGGCCCTCTGGGTAAGGCGGGACAAGATTTAGCTATACTTGTAATAAATATCATCGCTGCTACTACAATTATTTTTGAAATAATTGGGCCAATAGCAACAAAATTCGCTATCTCAAAAGCAGGAGAGATGAATAAGGCCAAATAAACCCCCTTAGAGATAGAATTTCTAACGGGCTAAATTTGGAGAATAAAAAATAGAACTTTTAATAATTGTGCTTAATAGGGAAGAATATCTTGAAGTGATACTATCTATTCTTGTTGAACTTGAGGTTTCGAGAGCTACGATTTTAAACAGCGAAGGTCTCGGGTATTTCTTATCTTACGAAGTGCCTATATTTACCAGTTTGCGACAATTAGTAGGCGAGAAGAAAACCGCCAACAGGACTATATTGGCATTGGTTGAGCGAAAGAATTTTCTTCCTATTGCTGAAGAGAATATCGATTTTACCCAGCCAGGCATGGGAATTATTGTTACCCTTCCCGTAAATGACGCTGCTATCACAAAAAGAGAAATTTTTTAACGCAAGTTTGACACTTGCCTTCCAAAGTTTTCCCTTTTATCGACGAGAGAGCTAAAACCTACCTTTGGCGCGACACTAGGTTTTCTCTTTCTTGATAGGATATGATCCGTGGTGGCGGAGCAACCCCTACTGCCTTAATCTCCCTTGTTGCCTCAAATACCTCAGAATATGTAGCTTTATTGTCTATCTGTCTGATTTTCTTGTTTAAGGTAATCTTAAGGAGCAGGGATAAGAATGATACGAAGATATGAGCAATTATTCTCTTTAGAAAATGGAGAGAGGAAGACTTTTGGCGGTATGGTTGGCCAAAGAAATTAAAACCAGTTATATCAATGATTTATCTGGCGATTATCAGGGTAGAAAAGAAGCGGAGGTACCCTGCACGAAGTAGAATTTTTATAAATTACAGGAAGCTATCAGAAAAATCAGGAGTTAGCATTCCTTCTATAAAAAAGAGCTTGGAAATCTTACAAGAGGAAAAGTTAATTAAATTCAAATCTGGAAGAAAAAGGGAGAAAGGGTTAAAGAGACGAGCTACTGAAATTCAGCGGACTATTCCGATTCCCAGAAGAAGACATATGTAATATTCTTTGAAGAACAAGCTAAAAATGGTTTAGGGATTGATTCCCAAAAAGTAAAGGTTCAGGAGTTAGCTAAAGAAAAGAAATTGAACCCAGATTCGGTAAACTGTTAGAATGCCTGGCCTGGGTAGGGGAGGCTTTAGCCTCCCAATAGACTTTAGCTCTTGTTTTGCAAAGGGCGACTGAAGTCGCCCCTATCCAAAAAAGAAAAATATTTTTTGCTCCTAAAAAATTTAATCTTTATGAAAATTAGACTCAGAGCAATATTCAACGATAAACTTAATGGTCATCATTCAAATTGCCAAATTCAGGTTGAAGATTGATGAATGGTATGTTGATAAAGGTATAAGTGGCAGTTTAAGGGACAGACATGGTCTAAATAGATTACTGGCGGATATAGAAACTGATGGGATTAGTGAAGTATTTACCTATTCACTGGACCGTCTTGCAAGAAATCTGGCTTTATCAATGATAATTGAGAAGGAATTTAAAAAACATAATGTTAAATTATATACAGTAATGGAAAAATTTTTCGACCTTGGTGACCCGTCTCAAAAATTTATTAAGCATACTCGGGAGAGAATAGCAGAGCTTGAAGCTGACTTAGCAAGACTTCGGACTGAGGCAGCTCTAAGAAAAAACTTGATAGGGGTGAATATTCCAAAGGGATTGCACCTTTAGGATTTAAATGGCAAGGTGAAAAACCTCATAGAGCTTTAACTGTTAGCAAACATTCAATTTTAGTTAAACTTATTTTTAAAGAATATTTTAGATTAAAATCATTAGGTAAAATTCAAAAACTTTTAAAAGAGAAGGGTATAAAGACTACGAGAGGTAAAGATTTTTCCAGACAAGCAATTTTAAACATTTTAAAAAATTCTATTTATATTCCATATTCCGCAAAAAAATATTGCAAATTTCAGCTCAATCCCTTGTCGATAGAGGGATTAAATGAAATTTAAAGAAGCTAATCTTCTCCTTTGTGGTCTAATAAGTATTTATATATAATGACTATTGTACTTGACAAATAAGTTTTCATTGTGTATAATATGTAGTCAAATAAAGGAGATTGCATATTATGCACTTAACCTATGGCACTTATCGCTATAAAGATAAAGAGTACACTTCTTACAGTATTGCCGAATTATATCGAGAAGGAAAAACCGTTAGAAAGCGCCTTTACCTCTTCAATAGAGAACCTCTTGTGCAGTTGTTTAGCCATAATCTATCCTCCTTTATATTATTTAAGAAGAAGGATAGCATATATAATTTGTTTTGAGAAAGATCTGTGGATATACTCCACTTTTAAAATTTAATTACTCCACTTTTAAAATTTAATTAACATTTCATCTTTATCCTTCTTGACAATGTTAAAAAATTATTTATAATACCAATAGTATACCATTGGTATACTAAAATAAGTTCTCTGGAGAAGGGATAAATAAAATGGGTAAAACAATCGCCGAAAAAATCATCAGCGAACATTGTGGAAAAGAGGTCCAAGCAGGAGATTTTGTAGTAGCTAAGATAGATATTTGTCTGGTTCACGATGGCACAGGTCCGTTATCTATTCGTCAACTACAAAAGATAAATTTAGAAAAAGCTCAAAATCCTGAAAAGACTGTCCTTTTTATGGGCCATGCTGTTCCCAGCCCCCGCAAAGAATTATCTAATGACCATATTACTTTAAGAGAATTTGCCCGAAAGACAGGAGCCTACCTTTCAGATATTGGTAATGGCATTTGTCATCAGGTGATAGTAGAATCACTGGAAAAAATTTTGGATTAGGCTCCTCGAGAGAGCATGCTCCTACTATTATGAAGATTACCGGCATAAACGCTGTATTAGCTAAATCATTTGCACGTATCTTTTATCGAAATGCAATCAATGTGGGACTACCAGCTATACAATGTGATACAGATAAGATAGAGGAAGGGGATGAGTTAGAAGTGGATTTAGAAAAAGGTAAGATTCTTAATAAAACCAAAGGCATCCAACTAACTTTTCCTCCTCTCCCCTCTGTAATGAGAAAGATACTAAATGATGGTGGACTACTTTCTCATATCCAAAAATATGGAGATTTTCGATTAGAACGAAGAGAATCTAACGGAGAATAAAATAATGATTCACTTTGATAAACTTAAAATACCTTTAGAGGGAAAGAAAATAGAATTTACAGAAGGTAGATTATCTATTCCTGATAATCCTATTATTCCTTTCATTGAAGGCGATGGGGTAGGGCCTGAGATAATGAAAGTAACAAGAAAGGTATTAGATGTAGCTATCAATAAAGCATATAAGGGGAAAAAGAAGATAGTCTGGCTTGAAATATATGCGGGAGAGAAAGCGGAAAAGAAATACGGTGAGTTTTTACCTCAAGATACTCTGGAAGCGATTAAATATTTCATAGTAGGTATAAAAGGTCCTCTTACTACTCCCATTGGTGGAGGTTATCGCAGTTTAAATGTAGTTTTGCGAAAAACACTCGATCTATATGCTTGCATAAGACCTGTGCGATATATTCCCGGTGTTCCCAGTCCGGTAGTACATCCAGAGAAGATGAATATAGTAATATTCAGAGAGAATACAGAGGATGTTTACGCAGGAATTGAATGGCCTAAAGGAAGCACTGAAGCAGAAAAACTCATCTCTTACTTAAAAGAAGAATTTAAAGTAAAGATAAGAGAAGACTCAGGCATAGGGATTAAACCAATCTCTGAAACAGGTAGTAAAAGATTGGTAAGAAAGGCAATTAAGTATGCTATCGATAAAGGTCACCAAAGTGTAACTCTTGTTCACAAAGGGAATATAATGAAATTTACTGAAGGGGCTTTTAAAGATTGGGGATATGAGGTAGCCAAAGAAGAATTTGGAGATAAAACTATCACTGAGGAAGAATTGGGAAGAAAATATGAGGGGAGACTCCCTCAAGGTAAATTGCTAATTAAGGACAGAGTTGCTGATAGTATGTTTCAGCAAGTTCTCATCAGAACAGATGAGTATGATGTAGTGGCTTTAACTAATTTAAATGGCGATTACCTTTCTGATGCCTGTGCTGCTCAAATTGGAGGACTGGGGATGGCTCCAGGAGCTAATGTTGGAGATTACATTGCACTATTTGAAGCTACTCATGGCACAGCTCCAAAATATGCCGGACAGGATAAAGTTAACCCCAGCTCTTTAATCTTATCCGGGGTGATGATGTTAGAATATCTGGGATGGCAAGAAGCCGGGGATTTAATCTGGAAGAGTATGGTCAAGACGATCAAGGAAAGAAAAGTTACCTATGATCTGGCTCGATTAATGGAGGGAATTGAGCCGGTAAAGTGCTCGAAATTTGGTGAGGCTATTATTGAAAGGATGAAGTGAACTATATTTAGCAAAATTAGGATGTGGTTCAATCTTCTGTGAAGTTTTCCAGTTTTTTCTCATAATTATTATATACTTTTTACTTGGCAATTATCCTCCCATACGAGTATGACGCAAATACGAAGCAACGGGGACAGCAGCTAACCTGTATGTTTAATTTCAGCTGCCCCCTTGTCAAAAAAACAATTATGAGATTTCTGGGTATGTTATAATATAGATGAGGTGGTTTAAGAACTCCCTTTTTCTACTGAAAAGTGGATAAAAAATCTGTAAATAAGAGGTAGGTTGGGAGAGAAAAAGTAAAAGTTAGACAAAAAAGGACGAGTATCTGAAGGATTTTACTTATCTCAGCGGCTCTTTGACAAAACAAAAAAGATCTCTTCATAGAGAGACGAGAAAGATGCTAGATTTACTGAACTATCTAAAGGAATTGGTATTAGGGAGGAGATCTTTTTCTCTGGATTAAAGAAAGAATAAAAGACGGAAAATATTGGCCCCAAAGTTTTAAATGAGATGTTCTTTGATCACGCAAACACCTTAGAAGGAGCAATAAACAGAGTTTTAAAAGGACGAGAGGCATCGGCGAGAATCTGTATTCTACCGCACGGTAGTAACATAGCTATTAGCTGTGGAGATAGTTAAAAAACACTTTGGAGTGCAAGTTAGATCCCAAGATGGTTATGAACAGAAGAATAACAATACTCAACTTGGTAATACTGAAGATTTTATAAAAGAATATGAAAAATAAATATGAGCGGCCAACAAAGTAAAAAGATAAAATTTTCTCTGGGGTAAGATCATAACTTTTTTTGAAAATAATGTTTTGATACCTGTAGAGCTTGATGCTGGGTTAAGAAATAGAAGATTAATTATCGATAGCTTGCTATAAAAATTTTAGTGAAATCTAATCAAAAGAGATAGCTCTTTAACAACGTTTAAGAATCTCACTGTGGATGCTGGTGTTCTGTGGATAAACTTCTGGATTACTCGTATCACTTGGACAACTCTTTGAGTTGCCCATAAGGATTAAACCCATCTCTCAAACAGGCAGTAAAAGATTGGTGAGAAAAGCAATTAAGTATGCTATTGATGAAGGTTATCGAAATCTTGATGAGAAAAAGGTTAAAAATAGGGCCGAAGGGAGGTGAAAAAATAAATAGGGCTATTAACCTGAAGATAAGGAAGGTTTCCTGAAAAAAATCGAAAGATTAGTTTTTTTGAAGAGCTTTCCGCAGAAGATTGGATCAAATCTTTCTAAAAAGATATTTATCACTAAATAACGCAAATAAAACTAATTATTGATAAGGAGAGGTATAAAATGAAAAGGTTGATTTTTGTCTTGATTACAGTGCTTATAGTAAGTAGTGCTGCTTTAGCAGATGAGTTTCCAAACAAGCCAATTACTCTCATCATTCCGTCAAGGGCAGGTGGAGGGTTTGATAAATCCTCCCGGGTAGTGGCAGCTGGTTGGGAGAAAACACTTGGGCAGCCAATTAAGTTTAAGTATCTTCCGGGTGCCTCTGGTCAGATAGGCTTCAATGAAATAATGAATAATCCTTCCGATGGTTATACTATTATTATGACCACCATCGCTATGCAGGCAATGAACATCAATGTAGGTATATCCAAATTTAGCTGGGATCAAATCGGTTTTATAGGTAACCTCATCGTTGATCCTAACGTTATATTGGTTCATAAGGATTCTCCCTGGGAAACCATTAATGATTTTATCAAAGCTGGCAAAAAGGCGCAGGAGCCCCTTACTATCTCTACTTCACATCCGAAAGCGGTAAGTACCTTAGCTGCCAAGATATTTATTGAACTTACTGGAATAAATGGTAAAGTAGTTGCTTTTGATGGTGGAAGCGCAGCTCGTAATGCCTTAGCAGGTAAACATGTTGATGCCTGCGTTGGACCATATTTCTCTTCTTCGTCAAAAAAAGAATTCATCAAGGCATTGGCATCTTTTACTGATGAAAAAGTCTGGCCTGGAATTTGGGATGTTCCTACTTTGTCTAAAGCTACCGGCAAACAATTTCCTAATTTAGTGGAACCATTTGCTTTCATGATAAAACGAGACACAATTACCAAATCGCCAGAAGCTTATAAAAAATTGGTGGAGACTTTTGAACAAGCTATTGCATCTAAGGAAACACAGGAAATGGCTAAGAAGACCGGGATGACAGCATTTATAGAATATTGGTCACCCGAGAAGTGCGATGCTTATGTTGAGAGCTTTCAAAGTGTATGGAATAAGTATAAACATCTTATGGAATAGCTCTCTATTATAAATACCGGAGAGCAAGTAGATTCCTATGGAGGCTATTAATGGATAAACCGAAAAGAGCTATAAATTGGGGCGAGGCTATCGTTCCCGGGATAGGATTAGCCTTTATTGTTGCGTACTTCATTCAAGTGATCAACTTACCTTGGATCGCTGTCTATTGGCCTGTTCTTATTGCTGTTATCATGGGTTCCTTATGGATAATGATATTATTTTTATTTGTATTCTCAAGGGTTGATCAGGCTAATCGTAGAAAATTTTCTATCTCTTGGTTCTGGGGAAAGGGACGAAAAATGGGTTTAGTTTTATCAGCTTTCATAGGATATCTACTTGCCCTTCCTTATCTTGGTTTTTCCATAAGTAATCTTTGTCTTTTGATTTTACTTTTTCGTGGCTTGGGTAGCAAAAAATGGATGCAAAACATCGTTACTGCATTCATTACTGTCTTCCTTTTGCACATCGCTTTAATAGTTTTCCTGAAAATGTCTTTGCCGCAACTCAGCATTGGTAAATTTAACATATAATTTTTTAAATTTAACTGGCTGGAGGATATCGTGAACTTGCCTAGTATTGATGTAATTAGTTCGGGTTTATCTTTACTTTTTCAATTTGATGTATTGCTATGGTTGGGTATAGGTACGATTTTAGGATTTACTGTTGGAGCGATACCAGGTTTTAATAGTACTAATTTCTTGGCGATGGCATTGCCCTTTACAATTTATTTGAGATCGGAGCAAGCAGTTATTTTCATGATGGCTTGTTTTTGTGGCTCTCAGGCAGCGGGCTCGGTACCCGCTATTTTACTAAATATTCCCGGAACCCCTAGTAATCCTCCCACCTGTCTTGAAGGATTTCCTCTCACTCGCAAAGGTAAAGCATCTCAAGCTCTTGGGTGTTCTATTATGTCCTCCACTCTAGGGGGGCTTCTTTCTGCGGGTCTTGCCGTGGTATTAGTTCCCATAGCTGGTGCCTATGCTCTTAAATTTGGTCCCCCTGAGATGTTCATGGTGGCTATGTTTGGTATGACAGCTGTGGGTTCATTAACAGGTAAATCTCCTCTAAAGGGGCTGTTTTCTGCGATATTAGGATTGTTTTTTGCCTGTGTAGGCACCGAAATTCAACGAGGTTATGTTCGATCATCTTTTGGCTTCTTTGAACTTTATGAAGGATTTCCTCTAATTCCGGTGATTCTAGGGTTGTTTGGTTTTGCGGAATTATTTTCCCTTGTTCAACAAGAATGGTTAGTGGAGAAAGGACGCCAATCCTTTAGCGGCTATGCACCTATTTTTGAAGGAATGAGGGAGACTCTGCGTCGTTGGGGCCTCGTGATACGCTCCGGGCTTATCGGCTTTATAATAGGAGTTATTCCTGGCACAGGGGCAGCGATTGCTACATGGGTAAGTTATGGGCAGGCGAAGCAATGGAGTAAAACTCCAGAGAAATTTGGCACAGGACATTATGAGGGTCTTATAGCGGCTGATGCTTGTAACAACGGAGTTCCTGGAGGAGCTCTTATGCCTACGCTTACTCTTGGTATTCCTGGTTCTGGAACTACCCTGATTGTTCTGGCAGCTCTACTGCTTCACGGCTTACTGCCGGGCCCTAGTCTTTTTGCCAAATATGCCGCCGAAGCTTACGCTATTTTATTTTCATTGCTGATATCAAATGGTCTTATTTTGGTTGGCGGACTGGTTATAGTACTTTTAATGGCTCGAGTTACTTCGGTACCGACTCGATTTTTGGTTCCTCTCATTGGTCTTTTTTGCTTAGCGGGTGGATTTGCGTGGCGTGGTATGGTATTTGATATGCTTTTAGTGGTTATATTTGGGATTTTGGGGGCTTTTCTTTCTCGGTACGGTTACTCAGTCCCTGCATTTTTGTTGGCTTTACTCCTTGGGCCATTGGCTGAAAAAAATTTTTACTGGTCTATTCAGATAAATGGGTTTAGAAGCTTTCTTGATCCTATCGTTTTTATTATCTTCCTGATGACTATAGGTATGGTGATATTGCCTATCTTTCGTAAAAAAATGCGAAAAAGAGCAAGCAA
Organism: Candidatus Aerophobota bacterium; assembly: GCA_021163155.1. Taxonomy (GTDB): domain Bacteria; phylum Aerophobota; class Aerophobia; order Aerophobales; family JAGGXI01; genus JAGGXI01. Next base: position 15,022 of record JAGGXI010000012.1, on the reverse strand, counting down.
ATAAACATTATAGAATGTTTATAAATAAGAAATCGTGATTAAGTAAGACGAATAAAATTATTTATCTAATGGTTGTTTCCAAATTTGCAAGGTGTTACAGTAATTATTTGAAAGGGATGAAAAAGAAGTTAATAAAAATTTGTTAATAATTAAAATTAAGATAAAGCTTTGAAAGTATTTAAAGGTGAAGTTGAAAGTAGAAAGAGCTGGGGGAATGTTGAATGAAAGAAATATTAGTGAACCTGGATAAGTGTCTTGGATGCAAAACATGTGAGTTAAGATGTGCTGTAGAGCGCTCATCAAAGAGTAAGAGTTTATACAGTGCAGTGCGAGAAAACCCAAAGCCCCTTCCCCGAATAGATGTTCAGTCCATTAAAGATGGCTACCTGCCCTTACAATGTCGTCATTGTGAGGAAGCCCCCTGTCTTAATGCCTGTCCCACAGGAGCATTATTTAGAAAAGAGGATAATGGGCCGGTGATTGTAGATGAGAATTTATGTGTAGGTTGCTGGATGTGTGTTATGACCTGTCCCTTTGGGGCAATAACTCCTTTGTTAGAGAGAAAGAAAATTATCAAATGTGATCTTTGTGTAAATATGGAGAGACCGGTTTGTGTAGATGCCTGTCCCACAGGAGCATTAGTTTATTGTGATACACAATCAGCAAAATTAATATTAGAAGAGAAGAAAGGTAATTTCATCCAAAAAGTATTTTCTGATACTTCTGAGGGAATAAGGCGAGGTTTGCTTAAGTTTGATTATAAGCAAGGAAGCTCATCATAAAGGAGAAAAAAACTATGGAATCCATAACCAGAAAGTCTACTGATCCAGCGGTCAATTACTTTTTACCCAAAGCAAACCAAAAAAAAGTTGCTTTATGCTGGGATCGGTACGAAAACCAACAACCTCTTTGCGGATTTGGAGAATTATCTCTTTGTTGTCAAGCATGCTGGCAGGGACCTTGCAGAATTCATCCGTTTAATGAAAAGTTTAGTCAAACCATTTGTGGTAAAAACGGCGATGATTTAGTAGCTATGAGATTTGCCCAGATTATACTTTCCGGAGCCTCACATGATTTCCAACGAATTTTAAGCTTATCTTCTTTCTTAAATCAAATTAGCAGTAAAAATTTCTCAAATATCGATCAAGAAAAGCTAAGAGTTTTTGCTGAGGATTTAGGTTTAGAAACTAAAGATAAAGAAACTCAATTATTGATGAAGCAAATTAGTGAAAAAATTATTATGATATTGAATAGAAATGGCAGTTTATCTTTACCTTTTAAAGAGAAGTCCTTGGGGAAGGAAGTAGTGAAAAGTTTGCACACCCAGGGTTACCTCCCTTTCGCTCCCTTTCGCTCATATCTAGATTTACAATCAAAAATTAGCTCTCAAGTTGTTGCCTCTCCAATCGATATTATTAAAGGTATGATAAGGGTAGCTTTAGAGGCATATATTTCCCAATGGTTAGCTGTACGTGTTGAAGAATTGCTGTTGGGCACCTCTTCTCCTAGGATAGAAGAAGTAAATATAGGGAAACTTGAAGAAGAAAAGGTGAATATTTTGTTAGAAGGTTTTATTCCTTTCTCTTTACTCAAAGCAATAAAAAGTTTTGCTGAAAACTTACAGGAGAAAGCTGTTCAGCAAGGAGCTATAAAAGGTGTGAAGCTTTACAATCTTATTCCCCGTTACAATCCGCGAGGTATAGAAATTGAAGTTATTACAAATTACAACTCCCAGGAGGTGAGTTTCTTAACAGGAGTTATTGATTTATTAGTGGTAGGTAATGGATGCTCAATTACAAGTCTTAGAAGGCTTGCCCTTGACTCTCATACAAAATTGTTTTATATCCAGGGATCTGTGGATTATAACGAAGGCCTGGCAAAAAGTATAGTGAAGGAAGCCATCAAAAATTTTACAAACAGAAGAAAATACCAGATTGAGATACCCAACATTAAGCAAAATGCGTTAAAGGAAATTTCTATAGGAAAGGCCTCTTCACAAATTCTGTCTAAAAAAATTCAAGAAAGAAAAATTCCAGGAATTGCCTTGATAGGGGGTTGTAATAGTGTTAGGGAATCTCAGGATAAAAAAACTATTGAAATTGTCCGTTCTCTTTTGAAACAAAATATACTATGTCTTGCAGCCGGTTGTGCTGCAGAGAGTTTGGCTAAAGCTGGTTTATTAGATGCGGCTAATACCAATATATGTTGTGGTCAGGAATTAAAGTTGACCCTTGGGGAATTGTCTAAGGCAGAGAATATATCTCTTCCTCCTGTTCTTCATATAGGCTCATGCTCTGAGCTAGTACGGGGAGTAGAAATTATTAAAGAAGTAGAGAAAAATGCATCATCGGAGCAAAGCAAAATTCCAGTAGTTGCTCTGTTCCCGGAAATTAGCCAGCCGCCAGCCATATGTGAAGCTATATGGACAGTTAGCCTGGGGATACCTACTTTAATTGGTTCTCCTGCGCCGGTTGGTGGAAGTGAGCTTGTCTACGATTTCTTCACTCAAAAATTAGGAAATATATTTGGGGCAAATTTGATTCTTTCTCCTGAGGGAATAAGCTCCTCAAAGATGGTGAGTAAAGTAAGCCGATTCTTAAAACCTTAGCTGTCAGTTTAATGGAGCGGATATATTATCGTACACCTCACCATTAGAATATGAAAATTTCAGTATTTCAAAAATTCTTTAAAACTTTTAAAATCTAGAAGATTGGAGAAATATGTAAGGAGTAAATAAGTTTTAATTTTAAGGGAGCGTAAAAAGAAAAATTTCTTTTAATATTTTGTTTAGAATAAAGGGCATAGTGATGAGATATGTTATCATTGGTAACGGACCTGCAGGAATAAACGCCGCCGAAGCAATTAGAAAAGTGGATAAGAAAAACCAGATTATTATTTTCTCTGATGAGCCATATCCGGCTTATTCCAGAGTATTACTCCCCTACTTTATAGGGCAAAAAGTATCAAAAGAGAAACTATTTATTCGTGGACAAGAGTTTTATGAGAAAAACGATATTGCACTATATTTAGGTACTAAAGTGCTTAAGGTGAATTCAATCCAAAACGAGCTATTTTTATCTAATACGCGAAGACTAAATTATGATAAGCTACTTATTGCTACCGGAGGTTTACCAAAAATTCCTTTTATAGAAGGAATTGATGGGAATGAGGTAGTAACCCTAAGAAAGTTAGAAGATGGGGAGAAAATTCTCTCTTTGGCTCAGAAGAAAAAAAGAGTTGTATTTATTGGAGGAGGATTAATTAGTTTAAAGCTAGCCGAAGCTTTACATTCACTGGGTTTAGATATCTCAATTATTGTTTCATCTAATTGGATTCTGTCTCGAATGTTGGATGAAACAGGAGCTCAAATTGTGCAGAAACATTTATTTAGTCAAGGTTTAAGAATACTTACTAATCAGAATGTGCAAAGGATATTAACTGAAGCAAATCTTGAATCTAAAGAGAGAAAAATCAGTGGGATTATAATAGAAGGGGGAAAACGAATTTCATGTGACTTTGTGTTCATAGGGAAAGGAGTTTTACCGAATACGGATCTTGTCCAAGGGGATGAAATTAAAATTGAGGGAGGTATCCCTGTAGATGAATATATGAGAACCAATGTTAACAATGTATTTGCTGCTGGGGATGTAGCGGAGACTTTTGATAAAGTGAGTAAAAAAAGTATTGTGAGTGCTATTTGGCCGATGGCCTGTGAACAGGGGAAAATTGCCGGTTACAATATGGCAGGAATAAGAAAAAGTTACAGGGGTAGCATACGGATGAATGCAGTTGAACTTTTTGGACTACCTATCGTTTCTATTGGTCTCTCTGGGGGGAAGAGATATAAAGAGCTGATAAATATTGTACCCGAAGAGAAAAAATATAGAAAAATAGTAGTAGAGAAGGACCGGGTAAAGGGTGCTATATTCATTGGGAATATCAGAGCATCTGGCATCATAGCAGGATTGATTAATAGTCAAAAGAAGTTGATTGATGTTGATAGACTGAATTTTTTAAGCGATCATCTCTGTTATGGAGATTTGATAAGAAGAGGTGTGTAAGTGCTAATAGATGCCGAAAAGTGTGTCGGTTGCGGAAGGTGTCAACCTTATTGTCCAGCTGCGTGTATAAGATTTGAGGAAGGGAGAAGTGTAATTGACCAGAATAAGTGTCTTGAGTGCGGGGTTTGCTTAAGGGTGGAAGTTTGTCCTGTAGACGCTATCTATGAATCACCCAATGTTTTCGAATTTCCTCGCTCCGCAAGGAAGTTTTTTGGTGATCCTGCTACTACTCATGCAGAAACAGGAATTCCTGGGCGGGGTACTGATGAAGTTAAAACTAATGATGTTACGAAACGTTACAAACCTGGTGAAATAGGAATTGCTCTTGAGATGGGTCGCCCGAGCGTAGGCGCCTGGATGGAGGATATAGAAAAAGCAATCGAGACTTTAATCGAAGCAGGTTTTACAAATTTTGAAGAACGAAATCCAGTCTTCAACTTAATAACTAACAAAAAAACAGGAGAGTTGAAAGAAGAGCTTAAAAAAGAGAGAGTTCTTTCAGCTATCTTAGAATTCAAAATCAAAAGGAACCAATTAAGTGCTTGTTTAAAGACAATTAAACAAATTGCTAAAAAAATAGATACTGTGTTCAGTTTAGATTTGATTACGTGTTTTGAACATAACTTAGAGATTCCCGAAAGAGAAGTAATTGAGAAAGAAGGTTTTTCTCTCAGAAAGAACGCTAAAATTAACCTTGGCTTAGGCCGAAGAATACAAGGAGAAGAAGAATGACTCATACCCTACACCGAGAAGGCTCGGAAGATACATTAAAAGATGATTTTCCCTTTTTGGTTACCCCAGTGAAGGGAATAAATGATAAAGGAGCCCTCAGAAAGCTACAGCGTATAATTGATATTATATTTGAAGTTGGTCCAGCTAACTATGGTGGTTACGAAAAGGGAAATATTTTTACAGGTGTCACGGCTGAAGAAGTCAAAAAAGCCATTAATGACCGTTCACGACCACGATGTTTATTTTCTAATAGGGAGAAATTAAAAGAAGTTTTAAGGAGGCTTGTTAAAGAAAATTTTGGTATTTCAATAACTGTGAGTGGACTCATTAGTGAAATTGAGAGAATAGCCAGGGAGCTTGACATTAAGCCCCATTCTATAAATTTATCCTTAGGGATTCATGGAAAAAGGGAGTATCTCCCGGATGAGGATATTCGGGAGATAACAACTATGTGTGGTCATGGTATGGTAGCTCCTAATTTAGTTAAAGATATGCTTCTTAAGGTAAAAAAAGGAGAAAAGACTGTAGAGGAAGCAGGGATAGAATTGGCTAAACCATGCGTTTGCGGGGTCTTTAATCAAGAAAGGGCATCAGGATTGTTAAGTAAAATGTCACCTTTCTGGTGTAGACATACATACTGACAAGATATTCAAGGGTTTTCTTTCTCCTGGAATTATTCTTTAGATGGAGGTGTCTGTTAATGATATTTTGGATAGTTCAAAAATTAGAGAAATTAGTGCGGTAAACTCACACTAGGAAGAAGGTGAACAAAAGTGAAGCACTCTGGTATAGAGGAAGTGGATACACCCGCGCTTTTGGTTGATGTAGACGTGATGGAGGAAAATCTTCGCTGGGGTCAGAGAAAGGCGAATATGACTGGGGTAAAGCTCAGACCTCACACAAAGACGCACCGAACACCTGCTTTGGCTAAAAGACAAGTTGAACTGGGGGCACAAGGAATTACAGTGGCTAAGCTGGGAGAGGCGGAAGTGATGGCTGCAGCCGGAATTAACGATATTTTTATTGCCAATGAGATTGTTGGTCCCATCAAGCTAAAACGCTTGCGTAAATTGGCACAGCAAGTGCGCATTACGGTAGGAGTAGATAACCCCAAACATGTAAGTATTTTAGCAACCGCTTTTGCTTCTGAAGCACGGCCACTTGAGGTACTTATTGATGTAGATACAGGGTATGGTCGTACAGGGGTTAAACCAGGCCAACAGGTATTGGACCTTGCACGGCTTATCCTCCAGTCGCCCACCCTTAAGCTTCGAGGTATTTTTACACACGAAGGTCACAGTTACAAAGCAGAGAATGTTGCTGAGATCAAGCAAGTTTTTCGTCATAGCCAGGAAAATATGCTAACAACTGCAAGATTGCTGCGGCAGGCTGATGTCCATGTGGAAGAGATTAGTGTAGGGGCAACACCGGCTCTCCTTGTTGGTGATGTTCTCTCCGGCATCACAGAGATTCGACCCGGTACCTATATATTTTTAGACGCTGCTCAAGGAAATATTTTGGGGAGTTATAAACGTTGCGCTCTCACGGTTCTTGCTACAGTTGTGAACCGGCCTATATCAGGAAATGTAGTGATCGATGCTGGCGTTAAAGCTCTCACTGCTTTTGTTCGTAGCACAGGCATGGGCCGAACTCAGGGTTATGGTCTATTGAAAGCTCTACCTGAAGTTCATCTAAGTGAGGTGTCCGATGAGCATGGTGTATTTAACTCTCCACCAGGTTATAATTTCTATATCGGAGAAAAAATTGAAATAATTCCCAATCATGCTTGTCCTACCTGCAATCTGTATGACTATATCTATGGAATAAAAAAAGGCTGCGTTGTCTATAAGTGGCCCGTCCTGGCTCGGGGGAAATCGCAATAGTGATTTCGCAGTAAGAGAGTGAAAGAATTAAATTTTTTTTTCTTTAGTCTTTAGAGAAAAATGAATAACGTCTGATTTGCTAAACTATTATTAATGGTTAAAAATTTATTCAAAAGGGGAGAGATAAAATGGCAAAAATAAATTTGAAGAATGCATGTGATCTTCATATCCATGCTTTTCCTTCTCTAATGGAAAGAATGGGAGACGATGTTGATCTTGCTAAAGTTGCAAGAGATGCTGAAATGCAGGCGATAATGTTTAAATCTCATCATGAGAGCACTGTGAGTAGAGCTTATCATACCAGTAGACAGGTACCCGGGATAAAAGTTTTTGGAGGTATAGTTTTAAATAGAGCAGTTGGGGGGATTAATCCAATTGCAGTAGAAGCTGCACTGAAACTTGGAGCAAAAGAGGTCTGGATGCCTACGATGGATTCTGCAGCACACGCAAAAGTTTATGGTTCAACAGGAACTTATGGTTATATGAGTGCAGGTTTTTCGACAGAAACCGAAGGGATTACTATACTTACAGATAGAAAATTAGACAAAAATGTAATAACAGTACTTGAATTAACACATAAATATAATGTTATAATAGGCACCTCACACTTATCAAAATCGGAGATATTTGAATTAGTAAAAAGTGCCGGAGAGATTGGCAATAGGAAGGTTGTTATAACCCATCCTTATTGGAAGCCACCCGATCTAAACATTGAGTCCTTAAAGAAATTGGCTAAATTGGGTGCAATAATGGAGCTCTGTGCTGGTACAGTTTATCCAGTTCCAGGATATGGAAACATTTATGTTTATAGAGATACAATTCAAGAAATAGGTGCTGAACATTTCATTATTTCCAGTGATGCGGGACGACCTGCCAAATCAACTCCTCCTGAGACAATCAGAATATTTGCTCAATGTCTCAGTGACATTGGTATCTGTAAGAAAGATTTAGAGATTATGATGATTGAAAATCCTACGTGGTTGCTGGATATTTAATAAAGATAAATCTCAAAATAATCAATCTCAGAATTGACTTCAGGGCAAATCTTTAAAACCTCATCAACTCTATGAAAATATGTGTAATTGAAAAATAAAAAAAGATAAGAGATATACTTTCTGGAATAAGGCTGGAGACAACAGCCGCCCTTTATCTTGAAATTATAAAGCTTACCCCTGCGGTTGCTTAACCCTTTTTACCGGGTCTTAGTACCTCTTCTACAAGCTTTAAGGCGCAGAACTCACCACACATAGTACATACATCGGAAAGATGAGGTTTACTCTCTTCTCTCATTTTTCTGGCAAGAGGAGGATTTATAGCCAGTTTAATTTGCTTTTCCCAATCTCTCTTTTCTCTCATCTTTGCCATTTTTAAATCCCATTCCAGAGCTCCTTTTATTCCTTTGCTTATATCTCCTATATGGGCAGCGACTCTGGTAGCCATTACCCCTTCCTCTACATCTTTTAGGGTAGGAAGTCTTAAATGTTCGGCAGGGGTAACATAGCATAAAAAATCTGCTCCACTACTTGCCGCATACGCTCCTCCGATAGCTGAAGTTATATGGTCGTAACCAGGGGCAATATCAGTAACCACAGGACCGAGAATATAGAAAGGAGCATTATGGCATAATTTTTTCTCAAGCAGAACATTTGCTTTTACTTCATTGAAAGGAATATGCCCCGGGCCTTCTATCATTACCTGCACATCTTCTTCCCAGGCTCTTTTAGCTAATTCTCCTAAAAGGATTAATTCCTGAATCTGAGCTCTATCTGTAGAGTCAGCTAAACACCCTGGACGAAAACCATCTCCTAAACTTAAAGTAAGGTCATATTTTTTAGCTATTTCCAAAAGACGCTCATAATCCTCATAAAGAGGATTTTCTTTGTCGTTAGCTACCATCCAGGTAACTAAAAATGCTCCTCCTCTACTTACTATATCTGTAATTCTTCCTTCTTTTTTAAGGCGTTCTAAAGAGGCTCTGGTCACACCACAATGAACAGTAGCAAAATCAATCCCATCCTCAGCCTGTCTTTCAATCACCTCAAATATTTTATCTTTATCCATTTTTATTAAAGCACCTTTTTCTGCAATCGTTTCAATAGCTGCCTGGTAAATAGGGACTGTTCCCAGAGGAACAGGAGAAGAGTTTAAGATAGATCTCCTTGTCTTATCTAAATCTCCTCCTGTGCTTAAGTCCATAACTGTATCTGTACCTGCATCAATAGCTACCTTTAATTTTTTTAATTCATAACTTAAATCTATACTATCGGTAGATGTCCCAATGTTGGTATTTACCTTAGTTCTTGTGTTGCTACCAATAGCTTTTATCTTAAGTAGATTGTGTTTTATATTATTAGGAATAATTATCTCTCCTTTTGCTATTCTCTCACTAATAAAATCAGGGTTTAAAGATTCTTCCTTGGCTACTTTTCTAACCTCGGGAGTAATCACTCCTTTTTTTGCTTCACTTAATTGAGTCATTTTATTTAAATTCCTCTCTATTTATATCCTGCTACTTCTAATACAGCTTCTTCTTTTGGTGGAATCACTACGGGTTGGGACGACTCCTTTATAGCTATATCTGGGTCCTTTAAGCCATGTCCAGTTAAAATGCAGACAATTTTTATTGGAGAGTGGGAATTTGAGGATCGAGAATCAAAATATCCTCTTTTATATAATTTTATTATCCCAGCTATGGAAATGGCTGAGGCTGGTTCTACAAATATTCCTTCTCTCTTAGCCAGCATTTTATAAGCTGTCAAGATTTCTTCATCACTTATCTTTTCTATTAATCCATTTGAGTTTTCTGCTGCTTCCACTGCTTCTTTCCATCGGGCTGGATTACCAATTCTTATTGCTGTGGCTATAGTTTGTGGATTTTTTATGGGATGTCCTTCAACAATAGGAGCAGAACCAGAAGCCTGAAAACCTAATATTTTGGGAAGATTTTTTATCTTTCCCTTCTCTTTATATTCGCTGTAACCTTTCCAATAAGCAGTGATATTCCCAGCGTTTCCTACAGGCATAGCCTGATAATTTGGAGATGTTTCTAAAATATCACAGATTTCAAAAGCAGCTGTTTTTTGCCCTTCTATACGGTCAGGGTTTAAAGAGTTAACTAAAGTAATTGGATATTTGGAGGTTATCCCCTTTGCCAATTCCAGGGCATCATCAAAATTCCCTTCAATGGCAATAACCTTTGCTCCATGGAGAAGTGCCTGGCTGAGCTTGCCCAAAGCTATAGCTCCTTTTGGAATAAGAACAATACACTTTAATTCCCCTGCTGCAGCATAAGCAGCAGCAGAAGCAGAAGTATTGCCAGTAGAGGCACACATTACTGCTTTTGCTCCTCTTCCCAAAGCACAGGAGACAGCCACCGTCATCCCTCTGTCTTTAAAAGAAGCAGTAGGATTTAATCCTTCATATTTTAAATATAGCTTAATTTTTCCTTTGAACTCTTTCGAGATATTATTGGCCGAAATAAGAGGAGTGTTACCCTCTAATAAGGTGACAATAGGTGTTTTCTCTGTTACAGGTAAATAGTTTCGATAATGTTTAATTACTCCTTCCCATTTCATTAAATTCTCCTTAAAGCTTGTAATAGTTTAGCCTTTCTAAAATTATCTTCTCTTTCCCCTTTAATCCTTTAATTCTGCTTTTTTTAGGAGAGCTTACCTATTACTAAAGTTTGGTATCTGTTTAATTATAAATAAAATACCCCTTCTGTCAAACTAACTTTCTGAAGTAAGTGGTTCCCGTATTAATCTTCTCAAGATGCTTAGAGAAGCGAGTTTAATCGCCAAAAATAAAAGGAAGGCTAAAGCCTCCCCTACCCAATGGGTAATGCTCTGCATAGTCTTAGATCAGTTCCAGGACAAATAAGTAATGCTCTGTATAGTTCTATTATTTTATACTTTTTAATACTATATCTCCTTCCCTACATCCTAAATCTCTTGCTATTATCGGGCATTTCGCTTTAAGAAGAAAAAAAAGGGGGCTATTTTCTCCAGACAAGCTCTCATAATTACCCTGTCCTTTGCTGATGATTAATTCAGAAGAGTTATAATAGGTTATAAATTCTTTTGAACAGAGAGAAAGAATAGTTCCTGGAGCATCACATCCGGAGGAGAGAACCTTAGCTATCTTGTCCATCCCGAAAAATAAGGCATCCTCTAAGGTAGCATCATTTATTATTGGTCTTTCTCTTACCACATAGGTAACTTTTCTATTTAGCTGTTCTATTAATATTTTGTCAAAAGCAACTTCGCTAGAATTATCACCCAAATACAGAATTTCCTCTGTTTTGCTTAATGCTTTTTTAAATTTAGCATAGTCAAATATAGAAAATTCTTGATTTAAAATTGTTTTTATTTCTTGCTCAAGGTTTAGATGAAAAGGCGCTCCAAAATCGATAACATTTCCTATAATAGCTACCCTTATTGCAGTAAGAAGAGGGTCTTTAGCTTTTTTTACTTCATTCTTTAATCGAGGGTATAATTTTAAAGCTATTTTATTATATTTTTCCTTAATTTTTTTATAGGGGTCGGGAGAGTTTGTTGTTTTTTTGATAATTAAATGAATTTTTCTTCCCATTTGAGGGGGAGTATTGTCTAAAGAAATTGAAGGAATTTCTTTGGCGATTTCTTCTAAAATTTTTCTCTGTTTTTCCTTATCCTTTGTGAATAACCGAGCTCCTGTTAAACCCTGTCTAAAAAAACAGGGTATACAATCAAGATATGTTTTCATATTCTTAGCACTTATTTGCGTAGTCCAAAAATCTTTGTCCCTATTCGCACAACATTTGCCCCTTCTTCAATAGCAACACGGTAAGAGTTACTCATTCCCATAGAAAGATACTTCATTTCCACATTGGAGATGGCTATTTTTTTTACTTTCTCAAATATTTCCTTTGTTTTCTTAAAATACGGTCTTGCATCCTCTGAATTTCCGAAACGGGGTCCCATAGTCATAAGCCCTACTATTTTTATATTTTGAAAACCCGAAATCTCCTTTATTAATTCGATTGCCTTTTCTGGTAACACTCCTGATTTCTGAGGCTCTCTACCACTGTTGATCTCAATTAATATTGGCATCACTTTGTTAATTTGGGCGCATCTTTTATCAACCTCTATTGCTATTTCAAACGAATCAACAGTTTCTATCATGTCAAACATCTCTAATGTTTTCCTTCTTAGAAGGTCGTGTTTTTGTGTTTTAGGTGTCCCGATAAAATGCCATTTTGCTTTTTTCCCTATTACTGTATATACTTTTTTCGCCTCTCCAATATAATTCTCCCCAAAAATCTCAATCCCTGCATCTATAGCTTCAAGTATCTCCTCAGGTGTTCTTGTTTTTGCTGCAGCAACAAGAATAACATTAGCTGGAATCTCTTTTAATAAATGTTTCACATTATCCTTTATCCCCATATCTTCTCCTAAGTTTATTCCTGGTAAGACGATTTTATAGATTCTAAAAATACTATTAATCTTTCCAGGGTAATTGTGCTAATAGAATGTTCCATTTTACAAGCATCATTATTAGCAGTTTTGGGATTTATACCCAGAACTTCATTTAAAAATTTAAAAATAGTCTGATGACGAGATTTAACATCTTCCGCTAATTTATTACCTTTTTCAGTCAATTCTATATTTCCATATTTCTTGTGTATTATTAACCCTTCTTTAACTAATAATTTTAAAGCTTCGCTCACGCTGGGCATTTTTATTTTTAATTCTTGAGCAATGTTTTTTACTCTAACTACCCGGTTTCTCTTTTTTAAGTTACTTATGAGCTCTAAATAGTCTTCCATAGTGGGAGTTAGCGTCTTCTGCATTATCATCAAAATCGCCTTTTATTCCTTATTATAAAGCAAATAAGCTAAATATTAAATGTAATAATCCTCCTATGCCAAAAGCTACCACAAGCATAATAAAGGTGCTTTTTATAGTTCCCTTTATTCCTAATTCCTTTAAAAATACAACAAAGGTAGCTGCGCAGGGGAAATAGATAACCAGAATTGTTACTGCAACCATTGCCTGATAGAAATTCATAATATTCTTATTTAATAAAGGAGTGAGCAATCCTGTGGCTACGTCTTTTCTTAAGAAGCCTATTATTAAAGGATAGATAGCCTCTTCAGGTAGTCCTAACCATCTTCCCATGAGAGGCCCTGAAATTCGAGATAGATAAACTGTTATTCCTAATGTATGTAAAGTATTAACAAGTATAATTCCTACAAATACCCATGGTATCGCCTCTAATAAAAATTGTTTAATTCTTAATCCTGTTTTCATCATTAAGTTAGAGATTCGAGGTAATCTATAGGGAGGAATTTCTATAGCTATTTCAGGAGCTGTTCCCTTTAACGCTCTATTAAGTATACTTCCTGTAGTTACAAAAATGGTCATTAAAATAAGATAGATTAAGATGACCCAACCCAGGCCAAAAGGGCCGATAACTCTTAAAATTACTGCTGTTTGAGCTGTGCAAGGAATAGATATCCCCAATAGAGTAAGCATCATAAATCTCTGTTTATCAGAAGTTAAAATTCTTGTTGCCATAACTCCAGGAACATTGCACCCAAAAGAGAGAATGACCGGAATAATGGAGTAACCATGCAGACCTATTCTATGAAATATAGTGTCTACTAAAATAGCTAAACGAGGAAGATAACCTACATCTTCTAAAAGAGTAAGAATAATATAAAAAATTAAAACTGCCGGTAGAACAATTCCTATAGGGACAAAAATTCCTGTGGTAAGAACGCCAAAAGACTCTAAATATCCGGCTCCCGGAGTTCCAATGAGCATATCATGAATGAAGCCTTTTGGGAATGTTCCTTCTACCAAAAAGTGGATAAATACATCATAGGGACCCTCAAAAAAAGGAGTCATTATTTTATCAGTAATAAATCCGGCGGCAGTAATAAAAAATTTAAATACCCCCATAAGAATAATTACTGCTATAGGAAGACCAATAAGGGGTTTTACTGTGATATCTCCTAATTTTTCGAGAAAAGTAGGATGACGATGATGAACTTTTTGTACCCTATTAGCAATAGCACCTGCTTGTCCAAATCTTGCCTTTAACATAGTTAGTTCTATAGGCTCTTTATGGTCTTTCTCCACCAACGAAATCGCTTCTTGCCAGATTTTCTCAGGTATCTTTTTTTTAAATCTTTCATCTCCTTCCAAAGCAAGAAGTATTTTCCATCGGGGCAAATTACTCTTTTTTTGTATATCTTTAATAGCTGCTTCTATTCTTGGCTCAAATCTTATCCTCATTTCTCGTCCCTTTTTAATATCTCTGCGGCTGCCTTTCTTAATTCCCGAATTCCTTCTCCACTTATAGCTACAGTAGAAACTACAGAGACCTTTAATTCTTTTGATAAGGCAGGTATGTCTATCTCTATACCCTGCTCTCGTGCTACATCAACCATATTTAAATCAAGAATCAAAGGAATAAAAAGTTCTCTCAATTGTAAAGTAAGGTAAAGATTTCTTCCTAAATTAGTAGAATCAACTACATTGATGATTAAATCTGTTTTTTCTTTTAAAAGAAGGTTAACTGCTGCTTCTCCTGCTTTGTCAGAAGGAATAAGAGAGTATGTCCCCGGAGCATCAACTATTTTCATTTTCTTTCCTTCAATGATTATACTTCCTTCCAAGAATTCAACAGTGGTTCCTGGATAATTAGAGATAATAACCTTTATTCCTGTAAGGCGATTAAAAATGACACTTTTCCCTACATTAGGGTTTCCCATTAACAGTATTCTCATTAACTTATTCTCTTAACTATAACTCTTCTTGCTATTCCTCTGCCAACAGCTATACGAGCTCCCTCTATCTCAATGACAATTGGTCCTCCCATTGGCTGACTGGTTATTTTATGAATAATTTTTCCCGGAACAATACCCAGAGAGATTAAATGCCGCTGCATTCCAAATCCCCCTTTTAACTTAACTATCTGTGCCCCCATACCTATCGCTAGCTCTACCAAACTCATCTTTTGCCTTTTATATTTTAATTAATTTTTCTATTTGTTAGGTTAACCTAACATAATACATAATAGATAAAAAAATAAATTTGTCCACCATCAAAATATCCTAATGCTTTTGATGAAATAACTTATAGAGTAGCGATTAAAATGGAGGCTGTTAAAATAATTTTTCGGTATGCACGCTTGGATGAATCTTCAATGAAATAAAAAAATTCTCTCATTGTTATAGTTGTTAGTTTAATGGACAAATATCCATTTGGCTAACTTTCGCACTTTCAGCGACCATAGACTGCTGAGCTATGCCAAGATTTAAGATATTCAAAGACGCATTATAATCCGCATCCTGTGTGT
>JAGGXI010000053.1 GCA_021163155.1 Candidatus Aerophobota bacterium | reverse complement strand
GAAATTGCACTGCTTGAGAGAGGCTCTCTAAGGGAAAAATATTTATATCTTGCACTACCGATGCTTCTCGGGCGTTATCGTAAGGAAGAAGAATCCCCCTTTTCTCTCTCTTTTTTGCTTCCAGAGCTATGGAAAGCACTCCATTAACTTTGCGTATTCCTCCATCAAGAGCTAACTCTCCTAAAAGGATAAACTTAGAAATCTCATTATTTTCTATTGCACCTGTAGCCTTCAGAATACCTATGGCTATAGGAAGGTCGAAAGAAGTTCCTTCTTTTTTTATATCTGCGGGAGCTAAATTTACGGTAATTCTTTGCTGAGGAAAATTAAACTGGGAGTTCTTAATGGCGGCAGTAACTCTTTCCTTAGCCTCTTTTACTGCGGTGTCGGGCAGCCCCACAATATTAAAGTTGGGAAGACCAGGCCTTATATCAATCTCTACCTCTACAGGGTAAGCATCTATTCCCATTAAAGCACTGGTATAAACTTTGGAAAACATCTTCTCCTTCCCTTCTCATTTAGGTGATTTAAGAACTTCTTTCCCTCTATTTTTAACCTATTTCAACCCACTAAAATTTTAAACAACCCACTTGTGGGTAGGGGCGAGACTAATCGCCCTTTATAAAGCAAGAGTTAAAAAGCGATTGGGAGGCTAAAGCCTCCCCTACCCAGGTGGAGAACTTTAATGAGTTCTTCTCATTCTCTTTATGCGTTAGCATCTACTTTTTTCCTCATCCACTCATTCCAAGAATATCTCAATATCTCAGGACATTTTCCCTCAATGCTTTACTGCTCTCTCTTGAAATACTAAAGTATCAAGCTTACTTATCACTTTATGGAGTTCATTATGAATAACCACATCTGCATCATCATCGTAAGGAGTGAGGTCTCTATTTATTATTATCAATTTGGCTTTTTTCGCCTTTGCTATGGATACAAGGTCTGCTACAGGATAAACTAAAAGTGATGTCCCTAAAACAAGAAGCAAGTCACACTCTTTTTCTATTTTCTCCCAGGCTTCTTGAAAATCAGCTGTTAAAGCCTCTCCAAATAAGACAACATTCGGCTTTATAGGGCTTTTACACTCCTCACAGGTAAAATCGCCTGTTTTTTCGTATTTCTCAAAGACATCTTTCATTAAATACTTTTTTTTACAGCGATAGCAGTATCCATATTTAAAACTGCCATGGCATTCTAAAACTTTAATTGATGAAGCTCTTTGGTGAAGACTGTCTATATTTTGAGTAATAATTCCTTTGATTAGTCCCTTTTTCTCTAATTCAGCTAAAAAATAGTGAGTTATATTGGGAGAAGCTTTCTTTAGAGTTTTGTATCTTTCATACCAAAATTGATAAAACATAGCTGGTTTTTCTTCAAAAGCTCTAATAGAAGATACCTCCTCTGGATTTGCCTTTTGCCAGAGACCTGATTTCGGACTTCGAAAATCCTGGATTCCTGACTCTGTAGAAATGCCTGCGCCAGTAAGAGCGTAAGCTGCTTTTGAATTTTTTAGAAGCTCTCTTATCTTTTTTAATTTTTCCTCAAGCTTTAAATCTTTATCCATCGTTCTCTTCTTTATTCGAGATTTCTGAAAAAGTCAGAAATCTCTGATTTCGTAGATAAAAAATCGAGATTACACAGATTGAGGCCTCTGGAGGTTTTTCAGAGGTCTCTATTCTCTATTTGTTTTATTCTATCTCTAAGTAGGGCAGCTTTTTCAAAATCTTCTCTTCTTATAGCTTCTGTTAATTCTATCTTCAATCTTTTCAATTCTGTTAAAGGGGAACTCTTTTGAATTTGTTTAGCTAATTCCCTTAGAGATTTAATCTCTTTACTATCTTCTATCATCTTTGGTTGAGAGTAATTTCTAAAAAATTCACCTATCTTTTCTGTTCCTCTTTTAATTTCTCTCAAGGCTTCATCATAATGCTCTTCTTCCTGTTTTAGCAGTGCTTTTGCTTTTGTATTCATCATTATTATGTAAGGTATAGCTTCTATAAAGAGAGCTTTATATTTTTCACTGGTAGTATAATCTATAGCGAAACTGTGAGCTTTCAAGTTGCGTTCAGTGTCTCTTATTACCCCTTGATACTCCTTGAGGTAAAATAAACTAAGATATCTTTGATAATATTGTATAGCTTCTTTGTATAGCTTTTCGCAAGCTTCATCATTTAATACAAAATCATTCGTAAGTCTCTTTTTAGCTTTATACTCTTCCAGTTGGGAAAGATAATACTCAAAAAAAGATTCCTTATTATGAGGTCTTTTTCCATCAGGCCTTCCCTCTGTCTCCATTTGAAGTACTCCTAAATCTACCCTCATCTGTATTTTCTCTTTGCCATCATCCCCTCTTATTTTCCTTACCGAAATCTGACCGAGTTTATAATCCCATCCCTCAATTATTCTGCTAATATCTTTGCTCATTTTTTTCTTCTTTTAAATTTAAATTCTCCATAATAGTTGCTCATTTCTCTATCTTTCTCAAGACAGCCTGTTTATCTGCTTGGCGAGCAATTTCTTCATAGATTTTTTTAAACTCTCCATATTCTTCTACAGAAACAGTAACCTTTTTATGAACCAATCTTTCCTCAAAATAAATGCTTTTACCGGAAAAACTGTATTTATTGATATAGGTAAACCATTTTGTATCACTAACAATAGGGGAAGGGAGGTATTTAACTTCAAAATTTTTAGGAAGTTGAAGTTTAAATAGGTTTTGAAACTCATCAGGAAATTGAAAATCTAAAGGATAGTTTCTCTTTTCGCGAGAAACAAGAGCGGCGGAAAGCCCTCCCAATTGAGGGATTATCCTCTCTTTCCCCATTTCTTTTAAAAACTTTGGTCCTTTAAACTCTATCTTAATATGAATGGATTGATTAAGATTTTCTACATTGTTTATCTCATAATGGAGAAGTTCTCCTCCCGGAGAAAGATTATTTATTACCGATTTAAAATGCTCTTTTATTAAAAGAGGCTTTGTGTATTTCAATCCCCATCTTTCTTCTTGGTCATATTTTCCAAAAGTGTTCACTTCTATTGTTCCCGAAATTGCCTCATCATTATGTACGGTTATTTTCGTATCTATGCATTTTCTATTGTGATGAAAAGAAAATAAAGGAGTTTTCTTTAGTAAGCCTTCTTCATCATAGAAAATAAAGACTACTCTATCCTGATCTCCTGCAGGCAAATCACCAAAAGAGGTGGTTTCAGCGGTAGGGTCAAGAAAAACTGGTTTTTCCTCAATCTCAGCAAGAGCAATAGCATGATTAAAGGTTAAAGTAGGAAAATTTTCAATTACAGGCCAGTTTCCTTTTGTAGAAACAAGAACAGGATAAGCAGGTATTCCTGCATAACGGAGCATAGAGATTAAAAGAATTGCCTGGTCTTTGCAATCACCATATTTATTTCTAAAGATTTCAGTAGCAAAATGAGGCTCAAAGCCAGCCTCTCCATACTCTACACCTACATACCTAATTTTTGAGGCAACCCAATGGTAGATTGCTTTGGCTTTTTCTTCTTTTGTATACTTTTCTTTAATCAACTCCTCCACTTTTTTCTTAATCGTCTCATCCAGATTGATTTTATCTATAAATAATTTTTGCCACCACCGGTAAATTTCTTTCCAACTCTCAAAAGAAGAAAAAGAGAAACGGGGAGTAATATCAACATAGGAAGGCATAAGTGGCTCAGAAATAATCTCTGGAATATTCTTAAATTCCCAGATGTAGCTTTTCTTCCCATTGACAATTTTTATCTCAGGAGAAAAATTTATTTGATAATTAATATATTTCGGGTTACAAGTTTTAATGTTAAACTTATAA
Source organism: Candidatus Aerophobota bacterium (assembly GCA_021163155.1). GTDB lineage: Bacteria > Aerophobota > Aerophobia > Aerophobales > JAGGXI01 > JAGGXI01. Next base: position 1,389 of record JAGGXI010000053.1, on the reverse strand, counting down.
CTAAGAGGAAAAGTTAAAATAATCTTTTTATTAAGACAAGGCTCATAATCCTGGATTCCATAGTCCTGACAAAAATCTTTTTTATTGATTAATTTATTAATATACTTTTTTGCTCTGTACTCAATTACAACTCCCTCGCTTAATTCAGGCATAGAAATAATCTTTAAGTGAGCATTACTATATAGAGGATACTCAGGATATTCCGAAACATCATGAATATGCTTCGCTCCTACTGGTGCAATTTTACCATCAAGTTTAATGGTGCGTGCATATTCTACCTCTATTTTCTCATAAGTGGAATCATAAAATAATCTTATTTCTCCATACTTTTCTTTACCTCTATCATTTAAGATCTTTACCAGAAAATGAGACTTCTCTACTACTGTTTGATCTTCCAATATTTCTAAATGATTCTCATTTAAGAGAATGACTGCTCCTGCATTTGGATACTCCATTTGTCCGGGTGAGTTCTTAATTAACTCTCTTATATGAGAGTTGGAGATATCAGCAACAGTTAAAACTTTAGTTTGGGCATTAATAATGGCAACTCTTTTCTGGGCAAGTTGTTTATATTTTCCTCTTTCAATTTTATTGTATATCTTAATTGCCTTGTCATACAGATTCTTTTCCTCGCAAGTTTTTGCATAAAAGAATAAAAATTCCTCATCTTCACACTCTTTGTATTCTTCAAAGATAGCCAAAGCATCTACATATTCTCCCTTTTTAAAATAAGAAAGAGCTAACAACTTAGCTAAAGGAAAATCTTCCCTCCCTTTTTTATATATAGGCAAGAGAGTTTCAATAGTTTTCTCAAAGTCTTTATGTTCATAATAGAGTTTTCCTAATAAAAGACGAATCTGCTTTATATCAGCACCCGGCTCTTTTAAAGCTAAGTTATATTCAGAGACAGCCTTCTTGAAAAACTCTCTGCTTCTCTCAGCATATTCATTACCGAGCTGGAGATGAGTTTTAGTTAAGGACAAGGATGAAGACTCTAAAAGGGTAATACTCTGCAGGTTTTTTTCTTTGGCAATGGAATTGGAGCTAAAAGGGAAGGGAGGGATAAACCCCTCAATTATTGAGAAGATAAAGACAAATATGAGAACTAATAATTTTCTTTTCACGAAGAACCTCTGCAATACTTTTGATTATTTGGAATTTAAGATTTGAATTTGTTTAGAATTTAGATATTAGTGTTTTACCTCTCACTAATACGGTAAATACCTTCGCAAAGGTTGGTGCCGGAGGCCGGACTTGAACCGGCACGGATATAATATCCAGTGGATTTTAAGTCCACTGCGTCTACCAATTCCGCCACTCCGGCTTTATCTTAAATCCGCTTTAAGAACGATTTTATAATAACATTTTAAAAAAATTTGTCAAATGGGT
>JAGGXI010000038.1 GCA_021163155.1 Candidatus Aerophobota bacterium | reverse complement strand
TCACTTAATAATTTTATCTCTATATCATATACCATCTTTTTTAGTTCTTTATCTTTCTCTATTTCTCTTTTTAATTAAGATGTACCTGGTTTATAGATAAGATTCTTTTTATTTCTCCTTACAGTTATATGATAAAAGGCACCTGGATAGGAAATTCTTAATAGTCTGGATATAAGCTATCATTACCATAAATTAATATTTATGTCAAATTTGAAGACCTGACCCTTATTTTTTTGACGAAAATTAATTATATGATAAAATATTTATTTAGTAAAAAAAGGAGACTGAGTTGTTAAAAATTAAAGATTTAACTCTTATTCGAGGCCAAATAATAATTCTTAATAAAATAAATTTAGAGATAGGTAAAAATGAAATACATACTCTTTTAGGAGTAAACGGAGTGGGTAAGAGTAGTCTTGCTTATTGTATAATGGGTTGTAGTGGATATGAGATAAAAGAAGGAAAGATATATTTTGAAGGAAAAGATATAACAAAATTTTCTCTCTCACAAAGAGCAAAGTTGGGAATAACTTTAGCCTGGCAAGAGTCGGCACGGTTTGAAGGAATTACTATAGAAGATTATCTCTCTTTATCCAGAAAAAACGGGAATGATTCTCTTGAGGAAATTTTAAATAAAGTTGCTCTAAACCCAAAATTATACTTAAATAGAGAGGTAAATGAGGAACTCTCCGGAGGAGAAAGAAAGAGAGTAGAACTTGCTTCTGTTTATGCTATGCGGCCAAAAATGGCTATTTTGGATGAACCAGATTCAGGAATTGATATGCTTTCTCTAAAAAAAATAAGGGATTATATTCTAAGCTTAAAAGAGAGAGGTTCATCTGTTTTTCTTATTACCCATCGAGAGGAGATTACGGAAATATCTGATAAAATTTCTTTAATTTGTAATGGGGATATAGTTAAAAGTGGAAATCCAAATAAAGTAAGAGACTATTTTAAAAGACGCTGCGGGAAAACCTGCAATCTAAGGAAAAAACTAAAATGAGTGATTATGTAGCTATTTTAAAAGCTTATGAACTTTCCGGAGGGAATCCGAGAACTCTTCAGTTTCCAGACGTAGGAAGTCTGGTAGTGAAAGAGAATAAAGTTTTAAGCTCCCATGAAGTAGAGGGGTTAATTTTGGCTAACAAGGAGACCTCTAATGGTGTAAAGGCAAAGTTGTTAGTAAAAAAAAACTACCAAATAAAGAATCCTGTACATCTCTGTTTCGGTGTTATCCCTGAGGAAGGAATTCAGGAGATTATAATGAATATTATCCTTGAAGATAACTCTTCTGTTGAGCTTTTAGCTCACTGTACTTTTCCCAATGCTGTTAAGGTAAAACATATAATGGGAGCAAAGATTAAAATTGGAAGAGGCTCTTCCCTTAAATATAGTGAAGTCCATTATCACGGGCTAAAAGGAGGAATAGAGGTTATTCCAAAAGCAGAGGTGGATATCGCTCCACAGGGAAAATTTTATAATAATTTCACTTTAACTCAAGGAAGAGTGGGAAAATTAAATATTGATTATAATATAAGGGTAGGTAAAGAGGGGGTAGTAGAATTAATTACTAAGGTTTATGGAAAAGAAGAGGATGAAATAAAGATAAAAGAGAGTGTTTTTTTGAACGGCGAAGATGCTAAAGGGTTAACTAAAAGCCGTATAGTAGTTATAGATAAAGCAAAGAGTGAGGTAATAGGAGAAACTTATGGTAATGCTCCAGGAGCAAGAGGACATGTAGACTGCGTGGAAATCATAGAAGGAGAAGCTAAAGCAGAAGCTATACCTAAAGTCTCTGTAAGTGATGCTCAAGCAAAAGTAACTCATGAAGCAGCCATTGGCCGAATAGATAAGAAACAGATAGAAACTTTAATGGCAAGAGGCCTTGATGAAACTAAGGCTATTGATGTAGTAATTGGGGGAATGCTAAAATAAAAATGAATAGAATCTATAATAGTATGCAACTTTAATAATCAGTATGAGAAAGAATAAAGTTTTTCTTAATTAAAAGAACTTTTCCGCTTGCATATCTTAATCTAATAATAACTTTATATTTCCCTTTTTCTAGTATTTTATAAGGAATGCTTATTATATTATTAAAAGGGAATATTTCTTTCTCTAGGGTGAAATTTTCAACCAATTTTTTTTCCTCATCCTCTATTTCTATATTTATCTTTGCTTTTGGAGTATAGTTTTCCTGCGGGGGAAGATAAAAAAATAATCTAAAACATCCTTCTCCACCGCATTTTATTAAGGGAATAAGAATGTCAAGGAAAGGAGAAGATTTAGGGGTAAAAAAAGAGAAAGGTGAGGGAGCTTTCTCTTTTAAGTCTCCTTCCCCTACTTTATTATAAGCCTGAGCGAGTCTTAAAGGTAAAGGAAAAGTATGCTTAAAAATCTTACCCTGCTCATAAAGAATAAAAGCTTTATTTAAATTTTTTTTTGCCAGTTTCGTATTTTCATTAAGAATATCCTCCTTTGCCTTAAGAAGAAAGAGATTACCCAAATTAAAATAAGCGTTAGCAGAATTGGGGAAAAGCGAGATATTTTTTTTAAACATTTTCTCAGCCTCATCCCATTTTTTCATACCTATATAAGAGCATCCTAAATTGTTATAAAGATAAGGATATATCCAGTTTACTTCCGCTCTCTTTAGGGCGTAAAAAGATTTATCGTATAATTTTAAATATCCATAACACTCTCCCAGATTGGCAAAGGCTAATCCGTTATGGTTATCAAATTTTAAAGATTTGGTTAACTCAGAAGCCGCCGCGGGATAAGCTTTTTCCTTCATCATCATTTCTGCAATCTTTATGTGAGTATCAGCGATAAAGAGCTTTACTCTTAAAATTCCTAAAGAAATGGCTAAAAGAACTACGCTTATTTGGATGGCTCTTTTTAAAATAATAAATTTTCCTCCATCCTTATTTTCCTTATTCCCCCCCTCTTCTTCCTCTTTAATCTTCTTCTCCCCTATTAAGGTGGATAGAGAAAGGAAAAGCCAAAAAAGAAGACCATTTTGTATAATATGAAAGGGAAAGCTAAATAAAGCATGGATAAGGATAGCTACTCCTCCCCCAGATAAGCCAATTAAAAAAAATTTTTCTTCCTTTTTTACTTTTTTAAGGTAAAAGAAGGTTTTTTTGTAAAAGATAGCTATAATCCAGATAAAACAGAGAAGGCCTATAATTCCTGTTTCTACCCATATATGTAGATAATCGTTGTGAGCATTTATAGATTTATTTGCCTGGGGGATATATTTTCTATTTTTTTCTTGGGAGAGAATTTTTCCCTGGGCAGCGGGGTAATGAATTCTAAAGGTTCCTACCCCAGAACCAAGAAAGGGATGCTCTTTAATCATTTCATATGTAGAGAGCCAGATTAAAAAACGCTGTTGGGTAGAAGAATATCCAAAGTTGGTATAAGCTGTCCCTTCTGCAATCACATTTTTCCCTTTGGGATTTAAAGGATTATGAGTGGAGTAAATTGCGGTAACTATTGTAAAAGCAAGAATAAGCAGCAATAAAGAGAGGTGGTTATCTTTAAAAAAAACTTTTTCCTTATAAATCAGAAGAGTTAATAATATAAAAATGGCTGCTCCAAAGAGAGCGATGCATCCTCCAATATTGGTTATTAATACTCCTGTATAAAGAATGACTATAATAATCCCTAAAAATAATCTTTTTTTAGATAAACAAAAAAAAGTGAAAGCAATGGGAAGGCAGGCGGCTAAATACCCAGAGAGATAATTTGGGTTGCCAAAGGTAGAGAAAAGACGCATTCTTCCGGAGAGCTTCTTCCAGAAAGGGAAATCGATTCCGTAAAACTGAAAAATAGCATAAGATGAGGCGATGAAAGAGGCCGAGAGAACAGCGATGAGCAGTACCTTTATCCATTTTTTTCTCCTTAAACAAGAAGTGATAATAAAGTAAACAAGGATATAGCTACTCCATCGAGCAAGGTCTAAAAAGGAGGTATAATAAGTATGAGTTTGGAATAAAGAGATCAAGATAACTACCAAAAAAGAGAGTATAGGTAAACTTAAGGGAAATTTAAGAGAAGGGTAATTTTTTCCCTCTATAAGGTTAATTACCCATAAAGCGGTGAGGGTAAGAATAATAATTTCTGCTACCGTATTTTTAGTGACGGTGAATGTGGTTGCCCAGGCATAAAAAATAAGAGGGGTAAGAAAGAATAATTCTATAAGTCCGATCTTAAGGGATAAATCGATATAAGAAGTTTTCTTCTCTATCTTTTTCTCCTCTGTGTTAGCCAATGTGTTGAAACATAGTAAAATAAGGAAGATACATAGCTACTACTACTATTCCCACTGTTGCTCCTAAAAAGATTATTAAGAGTGGTTCTATTAAACTGGCTAAAGAATTCACCATTACCTCTACTTCTCGGTCGTAAAAATCGGCAATCTTATTAAGCATCTCATCAAGCGCTCCCGTCTTTTCACCTACAGAAATCATACTTGTTACCATAGGGGGAAATACTGTGTATTTCCGTAAGGGAGCAGATAATGTTTCTCCTTCCTTCAAAGAGGATTTCGCCTCCATAGTTGCTTTTTCGATGAATTTATTCTCACTCATTTTTCCTGTCATTTCTATAGAATCGAGTATAGGGACTCCACTATCAGATAAAGTAGCCAGTGTTCTCGCAAATCTCGATAAGGCAATTTCATGAAATAATTTTCCTATCACAGGAAGCTTTAGCTTGATTTTATCCAAAATATAGCTTCCTCTCACTGATTTTTTAATAAAATAATAGAAAAGTAAAATAATACCAACAATAAGGAAAATAAAGTAAAATTTTTGCTTGGCTACATTTGATAATGTAAGTATAAATTGAGTAAGTGCGGGAAGTTTAGTATGAAGGGATTCTTTAAAAAGAACCTCCATTTTAGGAAGAACAATAAAGAGGAGAATCCCAATAAGTCCACCAGCCATAAAGAGAACGAAAATAGGATAACGCATAGCAGAGCTCATTCGTCGTTTTATACTTTCTGTATATTCTAAATAATCAGCTAATCGGAGAAGAACTACATCGATAACTCCTCCCATTTCTCCTGCCTTTATCATATTTTGAGAAAGAGAAGAAAAAATTTTAGAATGTTTAGATAAGGCTTCAGATAAGGATATTCCTGCCTCTACATCTTTTTTTACCTCCCCTGCTATGGTTTTTAAAGTTGTGTTCTGGGTCTGGTTAATCATAATATCAAGTGCTTGGACCATGGGAAGCCCAGCATTAATAAGGGTTGCAAATTGGCGGAAAAAAATAATTATATCTTTCCCTTTTATACGAGGTTTAAAGATCGCCATTCCAGAACTCGATTTTTTAGTGAGAGAAACGGAAAGTTTGTTTCTCTTTTTTATAGAAAGAGGGATTAATTTTTGCATTCTCAGTTGAGCGATTACTGTTCTTTCGTTCTCTGCATCAATCATTTCCTTTTTTCTTTTCCCATTATGGTCTATAGCTATATAACTATAAATAGCCATATTATTTCTCCTTTTGAAGTGCCTGGGCCTCTGACTACAATGTTCCTGTTACTCTGGCTAACTCTTCAATGGTAGTCTCCCCTTTTATCACTTTAGATAAGGCATTCTCTTTTAAGCTAACCATTCCTTTGGAAATGGCAGCTTTTTTTAATTCAGCATCGGAAGTTTTAGCGAGAATTAACTCTTTTATATCATCATCTATTTCCAATGCTTCCATAACAGCCATTCTCCTCTGGTAACCGGTATTATTACATAAAGGACATCCTTTTGCTTTATAGAATAGAGTCTCTTTGTTTATTTTATCCTCTATTTTTAATTCTTCAATAAGTTTTTTGGAGGGTTTATAAGCAATACGGCAGTGTTTGCATACTTTTCTCATTAATCTTTGCGCTCCCACAAAATTAAGAGTTCCGGCAATAAGAAATGGTTCTATTCCCATATTAATCAGTCTGGTTATAGCTCCAGTAGCGTTATTGGTATGAAGAGTGGTAAAGAGAAGGTGGCCAGTAAGAGAGGCTTGTATTCCTATATTTGCTGTTTCTGTATCTCTCATCTCACCAACCATAATTATATCCGGATCTTGGCGGAGAAAAGAACGAAGGGCTCGAGGAAAGGTTAGCCCTATTTCTTCATGAATTTGGACTTGATTAATACCTTCTAATTCATATTCTACAGGGTCTTCAATAGTAAGAATATTTTTATCAGAGCTATTTATAGCTCTGATGGCTGCATAAAGAGAGGTAGATTTTCCACAGCTAGTAGGACCGGTTAAAATAATCATTCCATAGGGCTGATGTATTGCTTTCTTGTATTTTTTTAAGACATTTTCTTCAAATCCTAATGTATCGATAGTTAATCCTTGAAGATGAGCCTTGTCTAAAAGGCGAAGAACAACTTTTTCTCCAAATCGAGTTGGAATGGTAGAAGCGCGGAAGTCAATGTCTCTATTATAGGCTTTAATTCTAAATCTTCCGTCTTGAGGGAGTCTATGCTCAGCAATATCCATTTCTGACAGAATTTTTATCCTCGAGATTATGGCATTTTGTAATTTTTTAGGAAGAAGAAATGCAGTATATAGAATCCCATCGATTCTATATCTTATCTGTAAGTTTTTCTCAAAGGGCTCTAAGTGAATATCGCTGGCTCGCTCTTTTATACCTCGAGAAAAGATAAGATTAACTATTTTTATAACAGGAGCTTCTTCAGCCTGTTTTTTTAACTCGTCTAAATTTACCATTTCTCTTTCTATGATTAGTTCTATTTTTCCTTTATCCCTTTCGGATTGTTTAATTAAATTTTCAAGGTCTTTTGAAGCCATTGTTGAATAGTAGTCACCGATGGCTTGCTCGATGTCAGAGTTTGTGGAAACAATAGTTTGTATATTGCACCCTGTCATTGCTCTAAGATTATCAAGAAGGAGAATATTAAGGGGGTCAGCGGTAGCCACAGTAAGAGTATTAGCAGTTCTAGATAAAGGGACAACTTTATTTTTTCTAATTACCTTCTCTGGAAGCATACTCATTATCTCAGGATCTAGTTTATAATTGGTGAGTTTCATATGGGGGATACTTAACTGTTCTGCTAGTGCCCTTACCAGTTCATCCTCAGTAACCATTCTTAATTTAATAAATATTTCAGAAAGATTTCCTTTATGTTTCTTTTGATACTCTTCAGCTTTTTGAATCTCTTTTTCGGAAATGAATCCTTCTTTAAGCAGAATATCACTAAGACTTACTCTCGCTATTTTTGCCATGATTGCCCTTTCTTTTATATAATATTATAATAGAAGTTTTCGTCAACCTGACAATAAGAGATCTCTGAAAAACCTTCAGAGGCCTCTAATCTGTGTAATCTCGATTTTTATCTACGAAATCAGAGATTTCTGATTTTTTCAGAAATCTCAATAATTTAAAACTAAGAATTAAGAAAAATAAGTCTTGTGTTTATCTATTTTTTGCTTGTAAATAGCTTTAATACCATTTGTCAGCTATCTTTTGCAGGAAAAATGGTAGCCGCGAGGCTCAGAGCCTGCATTATTGTGTAACGGTCTTCTTTGCGCAACCTAAAGGTTGCGGCTACCACCTGCGTAAAACAGCACAACCTAAACCCCATTAGATGTTACTACTATTTAGCGGGGTAAAGGTTGCGGCTACCGTCCTTTGTAGCGCAAACTCAGATGCTACAAAGGTAACCATACCCTAAATGTGGAATCTGTGATTTTGAAATTAATCTTTCTCTTCTTATATGGATCGTTGTTAATGCAAATATTACGGATTTCAAAATATTCTAAATATTCTAAAAATCTAATAAGATGAATTTTCTATAAAAGTTGGTTGTCAATCTACTGGATTTTTATTAAAATAAAGTTAAAATCTGAAGGAGACAGTAAAGTAAACGGTAAGAAAAAAGAAGGTCTTGCTATAAAATAATGAATGAATAAAGTATAGAAGCGAATTCAAGAGAAACATATAATCAGGGCTTTGAGACTTTTTAAAATAAATGAGGAGTATGAAAAATGATTGATTTAACTATTAATGAAGAACAACTTGAAAGGACAATAAAAAGAGCTAAAGAGAAGAATATTATCATTCCCACTTTTGAGGAGATGGAGAATCCTGAACTTGTTCCTGATAGGATTAAAAATAAACTTAAAAATATAGGGTTATGGGACATTAATTCATATAATCTTTTCAGGGTTACCTGGAAAAATGAACCAGTGAAAAATGGTGGTTTGTATAGTGGAGTCAATTATATAGAATTACCCAAAGAACTTACAGGAGTTGACGCTAAAATCATTGCTTTAGTGGGTAAATGGTTTCCAACCGGCTCTCATAAGGTTGGAGCTACCTTTGGTTGTTTAGTACCCAGACTGATTACTGGACAATTTGACCCTACTTTTCATAAGGCAGTTTGGCCTTCTACAGGTAATTATTGTCGGGGCGGTGCTTATGATGCTGATTTATTATCCTGTGAATCAATTGCTATCTTACCCGAAGGGATGAGTCAAGAACGCTTTGACTGGCTAACTAAAGTGGCAGGAGAAGTTATTGCTACTCCTGGAAGTGAAAGCAACGTAAAAGAGATTTTTGACAAATCCTGGGAATTAAAAAAAACAAGAGATAATGTAGTAGTATTTAACCAGTTTGATGAATTTGGTAATCATCTCTGGCATTATGAAGTTACCGGTCATGCTATGGAAGAAGTTTTAAAAGAGGTAATGGGTCCAGATGATAAATATGCCGGAGTTGTTTTAACTTCTGGTTCTTCAGGTACTTTAGGATGCGGAGATTACTTAAAAGAGTTGTATCCAACCAGTAAAATTGTTGTTGGTGAAGCCCTGCAGTGTCCAACTTTATTATCTAATGGTTATGGTGCTCATAGGATTGAAGGTATTGGTGACAAACACGTACCCTGGATTCACAATGTAAAGAATACCGATATGATAATTGATGTTGATGATAATGATAGCATGGGACTGGTGCGGGTATTTAATGAACCCGCTGGCAAAGATTATTTAAAAGAAATGAATGTTTCTAAGAGATTAATTGAACAGTTGCCTTTATTAGGTATTTCCAGTGCGGCTAATGTAATAATGGCTATTAAGTTTGCTAAGTATTATGAATTAACTAAGAATGATATAGTTATGACTGTATTTACAGATTCTATGGAGCTTTATAAATCAAGATTAAAAGAAATGGAAGAAGAATATAATAATTCATATGGCAAGATAGATGCTGCTGTTGACTATCACCAACATTTACTTGGGTTATCTACTGATTATATGGAAGAGTTAACTTATTATGATAAAAAACGAATTCATAACCTTAAATACTACACCTGGATAGAACAGCAGGGTAAAGAATTGGATGAGTTAAATGCTCAATGGTATGATTGTGAAGACTATTGGGGTAATATTCATAAACAAGTTGGTAAAATAGATAAACTAATTAAAGAGTTCAATAAGAGAACAGGCCTCTTGAAGACCTGACCCTATACTAAGAAAATATTGACTCAGGAAATATTTGGATTATAATAGTTAGTGTATATAATCATTTTGTAAGTTAATTATTTACATCTACTATTGTAATTTTGCCATATCCGTTTATACTTGTCAAGTGGTTTTATACATTTCTCATTGTAAATATCCAAATTTTAAATATAAAAAAGTTACTTAGGGATGGAAAAAATGATAAAAAATAGATTAAAGATACTTTTAGCTGAGAGAGACCTGAATTACACCCAGTTAAGCAAGAGGACAGGTATTTCTATTAATGCTCTCTCCAAGATGGGGAAAAATGGTGGCACAGGTGCAAAACAGGTAACCTACGAGGTTCTCGAAAAACTTTGCAAGGCTTTAAATTGCTCCGTTGGTGAGTTACTTGTGTATATTCCAGAGGAGAAATAATACAATATGAAAATAGTAAATAAAAATTGATTTAAATGATAAGGATTACGGGTAGGGAAAAATATATCTGGTCTTATTTTCCGGATTGTTTGCTGGACAAAATTCAGGTAGGGCATACTGTAATCTCATCTCTTGAGAATATGCATGAAACTACAGAAAAAATCGTGATGGAATTGGCAACTAAACTTAAAACCAGCAAGATTATAATTCTATCTGACCATGGGTATATTCGTTCAGAAGCTGGATTTGCTTTCCCAGTTCCGGATAACAAGAAGAGAGCTTTAAGGGATGTTTTTGGCAGCAATAGATACATCTCTATGAATCAAGCAGATGCTTCTCATCTGGTGCAAGATGGTTATGTTGTAGATTTTTCTGGTTATTATCTTGTGAAATCCCGATATATATGGCCTGTACCGGGAAAATACAGTATATATTTTCATGGTGGATTAAGTTTGATGGAATGCTTTGTTCCGATGATTGAGGTAAGAAAATGAAGAATGTAGAAGAGTTGAAATTAAAAGAAAATGAGAAAAAAGCTTTACAGGAGTTAAAAAAAAGAGTGCTGGAAAGATTCCCAGATGCTGGGGTCATTCTTTACGGTTCTAAGGTAAGAGGAGATTTTGATGAGGAATCGGATATTGATGTATTAATTCTACTTGAATGTGATGTCAATGACAGTTTAAGAGAAAAGATTTTCAGTATGAGCTTCAGAATAGAGTTAAAGTACAATGTCGTATTTGGAATCCTTATAGAAGCTACCAACTTCTGGAAATCACCATTGGCAAAAGCTATGCCCATTCACTGGAATATTGACAAAGAAGGAGTGCCTGTTAAATGAAAGAGAAAATTATCAACTACAGGAGGGAGAGAGCCAAAGAGACCTTTGAAGAAGCAAAGATAATGTTTGATAATTCAAAACTGTTTGCCACTGTCAACAGAATATATTATGCCATCTTTTATGAATCTGTTGCACTTCTTCTAACAAAGGATCTTTATTCTTCAAAACACAGTGGAATAAGGAGCTTATTTAATAGAGAATTTGTAAAGGCAGGTGTTGTTGGGGAAAAATTCGGAGATTTTTACAATAAAATGTTTGAATTCAGGCAAAGGGGAGATTATGAAGACTTTGTTGAATTCAACAAGGAAGATATCAAGACCTGGCTTGAGAAAGCTGAGGAATTCATTAAAGTTATAGATGAAATTGTCGCAAAGGCAATAGAGGAATAAAAGTGAAACAAAGACCTATAAAAATAGATTTCCCTATTGAACAGGTTAACGAAATTGCGGAACGGGAAGCCCACGCCAAGGAAAAATACCGCCGATTTACTTTATTCACAAATGGTGGGTAAGAAGACTGGGAAGTGTTTTTAGGACTATCGTTCTATACTCTTTGCTGGATGAGAATACAAAAGTTTTGGAAGATAGCGGTAAATGGCGTTTTGTGACTAAAGAAGAATTAGAGAATCCCTGGCTATTGTATCTTAGAGATGCCATGGGTGTCTCCCATAGCACGCCTCAAGACTTGTAACGCCTGTGCTGCATGGTTAGTGGCACTTTTCATTTCCTTTACTAATTCCGATGTATCCTTTTCAGGCATGCCTACTTTCCGAAATTCGCTTTCCATTGCTTCAAATAGGCGTAATTGCTTAGCAGCAGTATTCACTTTAGCCTGAAAGGAGGCTTTACCTGCTTCGCCCAGGCCTTGCTCTTTATAGATTTACTGCATTACGATATCGACGGCACCACATGCTGATGTTATTGCGCCGCTGTAATCACCATTAATTAATCGAGAGGTAGCTCTAGCAATCTCGGTGGCTGAGCTTATAGGCAAGAACTTGGCCTCTCTTTGATCTAGTAAACCAACAGGAACAAATGAACCATCAATGAATTGATAACCGTCTTTTCCAAGAATTTCTTGTACGCTTTCGGCCAATTGTGGGCTTTCTGCTATTAAACATTCCGCAATTATGCAAAGTGCGTTTTCTTGAGCGTCTTTGTATAACTCGCCAAAAAGTTTATCTATGGCTGGTATAACTTCAGCGCGGCTTCCAAGTCCACTTCGCGCTTCCAATTTTGATGGAATTCTTGTGACGTCGATGTCTGCCGCGGCTACTGTATTCCTTATGCTTTGTACTGATATGATAAAGGGCGCCTGGATGGGAAATTCTTAATGGTCTTCGACATAAATTATCATTACCATAAATTAATATTTATGTCAAGTTTGAAGACCTGACCCATATGAGGAAAAAGTAAAGAAACTACAAAAAATAGTACAAAGTTTGTCCAATTAACTCATTTACCCATTTACTCGTAATGGACAGCGATGGAGGGGAAAGCTAGAAATCTTCTTGACCAATGAGTAATTATTGGTAATTTTAAAAGAAAAGAATAAAGGAAAATCAGTTGAGGTTAAAAGATTTTTATTATCAGCTTCCAGGAGAATTAATTGCTCAATATCCAGCTCCCCAAAGGGATGAGTCTCGTCTTTTGGTGCTTCACAGAGAAAAGGGGGAAATAGAGCATAAAAGATTTTATGAGATTCTGCATTATTTCCAGGAAGGGGATGTATTGGTATTAAACAATACATATGTGATACCTGCTCGATTGAAAGGAAAAAAAGAAACTACGGGAGGCAAAGCTGAAGTTCTTCTTTTAAAGAAAAAAGAGGAAGATATTTGGGAATGTTTACTGAAACCGGCTAAGAGCATAAGAGAAGATAGTTCAATTTTTTTCCCGGAGACAGAACTTAAAGCATATATATTAAAGAAGGGTGAAGGAGCAAAGGCAGTAGTTAAATTTACTCCTCCAAGCAAATTAAATAGAGTTATAGCGAAGATTGGTCAGGTTCCTCTTCCTCCTTATATCAAAAGGGAAGGATGCCCCAGCCCCGAAGATAGAGAAAGATATCAAACTGTTTATGCTAAAGAGGGAGGAGCCATTGCTGCTCCCACAGCAGGACTCCATTTTACCCCTTCTTTATTGCAAAAAATAAAAGATAAAGGGGTGAAAATAGTAGAGGTGACATTGCATACCGGATGGGCCAGCTTTAAGCGTTTAAATAAAGAAATAGTGGAAGAGAATCAAATTCCAGAGGAATTTTATAAAATTGAGGCTAAAGCAGCTAAGATTATTAGGGAAGCGAGAAGAGTGGTAACTGTAGGAACCAGTGCTACTCGAGCTCTGGAAACACAGGCTAAATCTACTGGTTTAATTGAGGAGGGAGAGGGATGGACAAAGCTGTTCATTTATCCGGGATATAGATTTAAGATAGTGGATTCCCTTATTACCAACTTTCATATGCCAGGGACCTCACTTATTCTATTAGTATCTGCTTTTGTGGGTAAGGAAAAATTGCTTGCCGCTTACAAGGAAGCAATAAAGGAAAAATATCGTTTCCTCTCCTTCGGAGATGCAATGCTCATAATTTGACTTCCTTTATATTCCTGATATTATATATCAAGAAGATTTTGGGTATTCCCTTTCGTCGCTGTATATCTGCTTTGAATTGTTTCTGCTCGTCTTCTCGTTAAGGTAGCTCCTATAAGGCTTCTTCAGGGAAATACCCTCAGTAGTAGATTATAGGTATAATTTCCTGATACGGTCAAGGAAAAGCAGGATTAAAGGGAACAAAATGGGTTTTCTTGATTCTAAAATAAAAAGGGAAAATTTTATTGCAGTTTACATTAATTCATCAGGATACATCAACTAAGGCAAGATGGGGTAAAATTTCTACTTCTCATAATGTTTTCCAGACGCCTGTATTCATCCCTGTAGGTACACAAGGCAGTGTTAAGGCTGTATCTTCTGAAGAATTGGAAGAGATAGGGATAAAGATTATTCTTTCTAATGCTTATCATCTTTATCTTCGCCCGGGATATCGGACTATTCAGAAATTAGGAGGATTGCACAAGTTTATAAATTGGAAAGGGAGTATTCTTACCGATAGCGGAGGATATCAAATATTCAGCATCTCCCCTTTACAGAAGGTTAGTGCGGAGGGGGTAAAATTTAAGTCTCATATTGATGGTTCTGAGCATTTTTTAACTCCAGAGGAGGTGCTTGAGGTTCAACTTGTTTTAGGGTCGGATATAATAATGGTTCTTGATGAATGCAGCCCTTATCCAGTCGATTATCATCAAGCAAAGGCTTCTTTAGAAAGAACCTTAAAGTGGGCTAAAAGAACAAAGTCAGTTTGGTCGGAAAAAGAGAAAGGATTATTTGGCATAGTTCAGGGAAGCACTTTTAAAGATTTAAGGAAAAGAGGGGCTGAGCAGCTTGTTGAGATGGGATTTGATGGTTATGCTTTGGGTGGATTGAGTGTGGGGGAGCCACTTTCTTTAAGAGGGGAGATAATAGAATGGACAAATGCCTATCTTCCTTCTTCTCAACCTCGCTATTTGATGGGGGTAGGCACTCCTATGGAGCTTTTGGAGAATATATCCTTAGGCATAGATATATTTGATTGTGCTCTTCCTACCCATATTGCCAGAAATGGAACTGTATTTACCTGGGAGGGAAAGATTAATCTGAGAAATGCTGGATATAAAGAGGACTCCTCTCCCCTGGATTCAAAATGTGAATGTTATACTTGTAAAAATTATTCCCGGGCTTATATAAGGCATCTTTTACGAGCGGGAGAGATTTTGGGAATGCGTCTTGCCACTTACCATAACCTATATTTTCTGAATCAATTAATGGAGAAGGCAAGAGGAGCAATTAAGGAAAATAAATTTGAAGATTTTAAGAGAGAGTTTATTAAAAAATATGAAAGGAGATAGAAGAAATGAATGCTATTGCATGGGCTGCTAATGGGCAAACAGGAGGAGCAGGAGGAATGATTGGATCTTTAATGCCTCTTGTTCTTATCTTTGTTATTTTTTACTTTCTTCTCATCCTTCCTCAAAGGAAGAAACAGAAAGAACATAGACAAATGGTAGAAAGTTTGAAGAAGGGAGATAAGATAATTACCACCGGGGGAATATATGGAACTGTTACTAATGTTAAGAAAAATTATTTAGAAATAGAAGTAGAGGATAAGGTAAAGTTAAGAGTACAAAGAGGCGCTGTCACCCGATTAAGAGGGGAAGAATAGCTTGGTATTATCTACTATTTTTGCCTCTTTATTTAATTTCTCAAGCCAGGTATTTACATATTCTCTCTTTTTCTGGGAGAGTAAATTCCTGGCAATTTCCTTTTCTTTTTTATGAAATTCCTCCCACTGAGGGTCTCTATCTGATAATTTTATTATATAATAGCTATTTTGTAGGAGTAAAGGCTTGCTTATTTTTCTCTTTCCCAGAGAAAAGGCGGTGTTGAGGAACTTCTCCCTATCCTCATTGCTATTAATCCCTTCTATCTGCTCCCCTCTTTTAAGGTATTTTAAGCTTTTATATTCCAAATTAAATTTTTGAGCAAGAGAAGAAAAAGAATTTCCTTCCTCTCCTTCTTTAACTATTTGTTCTGCTTTTTTATAGGCGAATTCCATAGATTTCTTTTTGATTACCGCTTTTTTTACCTCTTCAGTTATCTCTTTTAACTCAGGAATATAAGAAGGGTTTTTCTCTTTTAATTTAAGAAGGCAATATCCCATAGAGGTTTTTATAGGAGAACTGATGTCTCCTTTTTTAAGGGAAAAAGCTACCTTAGTGAATTGAGGAACCCATCCTAATTCTTTAATAAATGATTCAGTGCGAGCAAAAAGAGGAGTAGTTTTTAAATTATCTGGATATTTTTTAATGTAATCTTTAAATTCTTTCTTGATTTTTTCTGCCTCTTTTTTAGCTAATTCTTCGCTCTTTTCCTTTAATAATCTTTTTTTAATATCTCCTTTTACTTTTTCAAAAGATTTGGTGTAAGCTGGTTTTATACCTGTTAGCTTAATTAGGTGATAACCAAAAGGCGTTTTTACAACTTCACTGACCTCTCCTATTTTTTCCAAGGAGAAAAGAGCCTCACTAAAAGAGGGGACTATCTCTTTAGAAGTAACGAATCCTATGTCTCCTCCCTCTTTAGCTGATGCTTTATCTTGAGAATATTTTTTAGCCAGGAGAGCAAAATTAGAGCCTTGCTTTATTTTTTCCTCTATCTCTTCTATTTTTTCCTTTGCTTCTTTTCCCTCTCCATTAGAGGGTATTCTTATCAAGATGTGGCTGGCTCTCCTTTTTTCAGGAACTTCAAATTCTTTTAAATGACTATCGTAATATTTTTTTAGTACTTCCTCTGTGATTTTTATCTTTTTATTAAAATCCTCAGGGTTTATAATAATATAGTTTACACTCACCTTTTCAGGAATGGTAAACTCTTCTTTATGTTCTGTATAATATTTTTTTATCTCTTTTTGAGTAGTATTTATCTCTTTTTCGTAGTTTTCTGTTTTAAGGATTATATATTCAGCCTTTATCCTCTCATTTTCCTTTAGCCAGTAGTCTTTAATTTCTTCATCAGTTATTGAGGCACTCTCTTTAATTCTTTCGATAAGTTTATTTATGGCTAATTGCTTTTTAACCTCCTGTTTAAAGTCATTGTAAGGAATATGTTTATAGTTGAGATATCTTATAAATGCCTCTCGAGAAGGAAAATTTTTTATTATCTTCTTTATCTCCTCCGTTAATTCTTGCTCGTTTACATTTATCTTGGATTTTTTCACTTCTTGCCAGATGAGTTCTGTAGTTACTAACTGAGATAATATCTGATATCTTAAATACTTCTCTATTTGGGGAGTTATATTTCCCTGATACTTTTGTTGATAACTATCATAGGCATTTTGATAAGCTTGTGCAAAGTTTGTATAAGATATAGGGGCACCATTAACTTTAACAATAGGTTTTTCTCTTTCTGATCTGTGGAGACCGTACATAAAAAAAAGAGAAGCTGAAAACCCTATAATTATTGCCCATACTATTGGTTTGACAGAGTTTCTTAATTGACGAAGTATCATTATAATCTCCTCTTTTTTAGCATTATATATCTATTTTCAAATTTTGCAAATTTGACTTTCTCTTTCTATGCAGATATAATATAATATAGTAAGGAAGAAGAGAGACTATTATGCTTAAAGATATCTTTAGCTTTAGAATATTCGGAAACAATTTGGGAATAGATTTAGGGACTACTAATACTTTAATTTATGCTCAAAAGAAAGGAATTGTTTTAAATATGCCTTCTGTGTTGGCTGTTAGTCAAGGGAATGGGGAAATTGTAGGCATAGGAAAAGAAGCTAAGGAGATGATAGGCAAGACTCCTCAAAATATTTTGGCTATTAAACCTCTTCAGGATGGAGTGATCGCTGATTTTGATATCACAGAAAAGATGGTTAAATATTTTATTTCCCATGTTTTGCCTCACCGTGTTTTAATTGGACCTCGCCTTGTAATTGGTATTCCTTCTTGTGCAACTAAAGTGGAGAAGAGAGCAGCAATGGATATGGGAATGGCTGCAGGAGCGCGACGAGTTCACCTTGTGGCTGAATCTGTAGCCGCTGTTATTGGAATAAATCTACCTATATCTAAGCCGTCAGGCAGTATGGTGGTAGATATCGGGGGAGGAACCAGTGAAACGACAATAGTCTCCTTGAATGGTATAGTAGTTAGCGATTCTATTCGAGTAGCTGGTGATGAGATGACAGAGGCCATAATCCATTATTTAAAGGAAAAGCATGCTTTGCTTATCGGGGAACAGATGGCGGAAAAAATAAAGATAGAGATAGGATGTATTTATCCTCCTCCCAAGGAAGAGAAGATGAAAATAGATGGAAGAGATTTAAACACAGGCTTTCCTGTAGAGATGGAAGTAAATTCGGAGGAGATAGGAGAAGCTCTTTCGCCGGTGATTAATGCAATTTGTGAGATGGTAGAAGCTGTTTTAGAAAAGTGTCCTCCAGATCTTGCTGGAGATGTAAGACGGGGGGGAGTATATCTTACAGGTGGTGGATCCTGTATTAAAGGTTTTGATAAATATCTATATCAGAGAATACACCTTCCAGTAAAATTAGCTTCCGACCCTCTTCTTTCAGTAGCTTTAGGGACAGGGAAGCTATTGGATAACCCCGATATTTTATCCTCGGTAGAAATAACTCCTTATTGAAATTATGTTTATCCAGATTTGGTAATTTATTAGAGGCCTCTGAAAAACCTCCAAAGGCCTCAATCTGTGTAATCTCGATTTTTATCTGCGAAATCAGAGATTTTTAACTTTTTCGAATCTGAGTTTAAATAAAGTGAGCAAGAATTGGGAAAAATTGGTTCAAAGACAATTTTTTTAATTAGTTTTCTTTTTATATCTTTTGTTTTAATATTAGTTTCTAACTATAAAAGAGACCTACCCATTGAAGTGAAAGAGAGGAGTTATTTCTTTGTGGAATCTTTCCAGAGATGCTTCTTTAATTTCAAAACAGAGCTTACCGAGTCTATAGGGAATATTTATGAAGCCAAAAAATTAAGAAAAGAAAATCAGATGCTTAAGGAGAAGGTTAATAAGCTCACTTTCCAGCAAGAAAATTATTACCGCCATATCCTTTCCGATAATGATAAATTGAAGAGAACGCTTGAGTTTAAAAAGAGGCAAGCATTTAATCTTATACCTGTAGAAGTTATAGCTTATTCTCCTTTTAGCTATTTTGATACCATTTTTATTGGGAAGGGTGGTAAAGAAGGGGTAAAGAAAAATATGGTGGTAGTTAATGCTCAGGGGTTAGTAGGAAGAATAATTGAGATTTATCCTCATCAGGCTAAAATATTATCAATTCTTGATAAAAGAAGTAAGGTAGGGGTTCGGGATGAAAAAACTAGAGATATAGCTATCCTTCAAGGTAAGGGTGAGGAGGAAAAATGTGAATTGATATACCTGCCCAATAAAGTATCCGTTAAAGTAGGAGATAAGATAATAACCTCTGGATTAGGAGGAATTTTCCCTAAAGGGATTCTTGTTGGAGAAATTTCTCTGATAAAGAAGAATCCTCACCAATTATTCCAATATGTAGAAGTAACTCCTTATGTAGATTTTAGAAAATTAGAGGAGTTATTCATTATAAAGATAGAAGAATGAAGAAAGCAATTATATTTATTATTTTATTTTTAGTCATTCTTATTCTCCAGATTACTTTGATAGGAGGATTTCAAATTAAAAGGGGCAGCCCCGACCTTTTTTTAATCTTACTTGTTTTATGGGCTTGGTATAATGGATGGAGGCAAGGGGTAATATCTGGTTTTATAATAGGCATTTTAAAAGATGTTCTCTTTTTTCCTCTTTGGGGTGTAAATGCATTTACCTTGTGTATAGTTGGTTTTCTTGTTGGGGAAATAAGAGAGAAAGTTTATGAAGAGAATTTAATACTTCTTCTCATTATTATGTGCTTATCTACTATTCTTAATGGATTTCTCCTTATTTCTTTTTCCTCAATTTTTCACATCTCTTCTTTTTCACGAACTCATTTAACTTTTCTTGTTTTTCTTTCCTCTCTTTATAATTCTCTTTTAGTCTTACCTATTTTCATAATAAAAGAAGGCATAAAAAAAAAGAAGTGATTAACCTATTATATCAATTATTTTGGGAACTTGAAAATATTTCCGTTTTTGCTGAGGAGCGTTGGATAAAACCTTTTCTAAAGGTAAAGAGTCTCTTTTTTTATCTTCTCTAAACACATTGTTAAGAGGAATAATGTGAGAGGTGGGGGGAATATTTTTAGTGTCTATTTCTTTTAATTTATCTACATAAGATAAGATATCTCTTAGTTGTTTAGTAAATTTTTTCTCTTCCTCTTTACTTAATTTTAGTCTTGCTAAATGAGCAATATATCTTGTTTGTTCTTTATCTATAATCTTTTTCATATCTATTTTCCTCCTAAATTTTTTAAACTCTTTTTGTAAGGAGACCTATATATTCCTTTTTCTGTAATTATACCTTTAATATATTTAGCGGGGGTTATATCGAAAGCGGGATTATAAACTTTAACTTCTTCAGGGGCGATAACTTTCCCCAATCCTTTTATCACTTCATTTTTATCTCTTTGTTCAATAGGGATCTCTTCTCCTTTTGGTAAGGATAAATCAATGCTTGATAAAGGAGAGACTATATAAAAAGGGATTCTATTCTCTTTTGCCAGGACAGCTAAAGTATAAGTTCCTATTTTATTAGCTGTATCTCCGTTGGCGGCTATCCTATCCGCTCCCACTAAAATCTTATCAATTTTTCCTTCTCTCATCACCTCACCTGCCATGTTATCGCATATAAGTGTGGTTTCAATTCCCTCTTTTAAAAGTTCCCAGGTAGTCAATCTTGCTCCCTGAAGAAGAGGTCTTGTCTCATCAACATAAACCCTGACTCTTTTTCCCTCCTCTTTAGCTCTATAAATAATTCCTAAAGCAGTTCCATAATCAGCGGTGGCTAATGCTCCAGCATTGCAATGGGTAAGAATAGTATCTCCATCTTTAATGAGAGAGGCCCCCTTTTTCCCTATTAGACGATTACATCTTTTATCTTCTTCTATAATTTGGAGAGCTTCTTTCTCTAAAGCCTCTTTAATTTTTTCTATTTTTTTCTTCCTATTTTTTTCCATACAATTATGCATCCTTTTTAAGGACCGAAAAAGATTTACTGCTGTAGGACGAGAAGAACCTATATAGCTTATCGTATCTTCCAGCTCTTCTTTAAAGTGGGAGTAATCTTTAGCAGAAGATTTCTTCATTTCCAGGACTATTCCCAGGGCCGCAGCTATCCCCAAAGCTGGAGCTCCTCTTATTTTAAGAGAAACTATTGCTTTTTTTAAACTCTCTATATCTTTGCAATAAATATATTTTAGCTTTTGAGGAAGTAGAGTCTGGTCAATAATTTTAATTTGGCTATCTATCCATTCTATAGTATTAATGGGCATTTTTTACTCCTAAATTGTTGCTTATGCTGATGAATTCTTCCTCTGTTAAGTCTTCCGCCCTCTTTCTCCAATCTATTCCTATACTTTCTAATTTTTCTTTAATTGAGTCTTTATTTATTCCTAATTCTTTACTTAAGGAATTTGTAATCATTTTGCGCCGCAAAGAGAAAGCTGCTTTCACTACAGAGAAAAAGTTGTTCTCATCTTTTAACTTGCATCTCTCCCTTTTTTCTATTTTAAGCAGAGTTGCCCCGACCTTAGAAGGAGGAGTAAAGGCTTGAGGAGGAATATCAATTATTTTTTCTCCTTGCCCGTAATAGTTCATTAAAACAGTTAATCTTCCTCTTTTTTTATTTCCTGGTTTAGCTAAAAGTTTTTCTGCCACCTCTCTTTGTACCATTACTACCATAAATTTAACCCAATCTTTTTTAATCATATCCAATAAAATTAGGGAAGCTATGTAATAAGGTAGATTTCCTACTAATTTAACCGACTTTGCTTGCTTAAACTCTTCATCAAAGGATATTTGTGTTATATCTCCACAAATTATCTTTAAGTTTAAATATTCTTTAAATTCTTTCTTTAATGCCTCTCCCAGGTTTTTATCTATTTCCACAGCAATTACTTTCCCCCCTTTTTTAACTAATTTTTCTGTTAAGACCCCTGTTCCTGCTCCTATTTCCAAGATTGTATCTTTTTTATCGGGTTTAATAGTGTCCACTATTTTTTCAACTATGTGAGAGTCAATGAGAAAATTTTGACCTAAGTCTCTTCTAGGAGTGAAATTGTATTTATACCAAAGGTACTCTACCTTATCTCTTAATTTCATCTATTCTTCAATACGAGGGAAAAGAGGAGGTCCTTTTTTTATCTTTGTTCCTGGGATTATTCCTTTTTTAATACTTTCTTCATCCAAAATTTGCTTTTCCAGCTCTTCTTCAATCCCCAATTGATTCCACATCTTTTTTGCTGATTGGGGAATAAAAGGGAAGACAAGAATGGTAATTATCCGCAAGGAATCCAAAACATTATATAAAACTGTGCGGTATTCTCCTTCTTTGCTTTTATCCTTAGCCAAACTCCAGGGTGCGGACTTATTTATATACAAATTAGTTAATTTTGCTATTTCCCAGATTAAAGAGAGAGCTTTGGAAAAGGAGAGAGTATTCATCATCTCATCTAATTGAGAAATGATTTCTTCTGCTCTCTTCTTTATTCCTATTTCATCGTTATTTTCTTTATCAGGGTAAGGAACTTTGCTATCGCAATACTTTATTACCAAAGGAAGTGTTCTATTGAGTAGATTCCCTAAATTATTTGCCAGGTCGCTATTTACCCGCTTGATAAATAAAAATGTAGAGAAGCTTCCATCTCCTCCAAAAGGAAGTTCTCTAAGAAGAAAGTAACGAAGAGGATCGACTCCATATTTTTCTGTTATCTCTTTGGGATCGATTACATTACCTTTTGATTTTGACATTTTTTCGTTATTTACTTTCCACCAACCATGAGCAAAAACTATTTTGGGAAGTTTTAAACCTAAAGCCATTAAAATAGAGGGCCAGATTATAGCATGAAACTTTAAGATGTCTTTGCCAACTATCTGAACATCTGCAGGCCAAAAGAAGGAGAATTTTTCCTTTCCAAAAGGATATCCTATAGCAGAAATATAATTGAGTAGTGCATCAACCCACACGTAAATGGTATGTTCTTTTTGGATGGGGCAGGGTATACCCCAATTTAATTTTAAACGGGTGACGCTAAGGTCTTTCAATCCGCTTTTAATAAATTTTATTGCCTCATTTCTGCGAGTAGGAGGTAAGACAAAATTGGGATTTTTTTCAAAATGCTCCAATAGTTTTTTTTGGTATTTAGAGAGTCGAAAAAAATAACTCTCTTCCTCCACTTTCTCTACTTTTCGTCCACACTCTGGGCAAAGATTTCCTTCTTTTAGTTGAGATTCCAGCCAAAAACTTTCACAGGAAATGCAATACCATCCCTTATATTTTCCCTTATAGATATCATCTTGTTTATATAATTTCAAGAAAACTTCTTTTACAGCTTCAATGTGTCGAAATTCAGTAGTTCGAATAAAATCGTCATTAGAAATATAAAGTTCTTTCCAGAGGTTTTTAAATCTAATTACTACCTTATCTGTAAGCTCATGAGGACTGATCCCCTTTTTTTCTGCTGTTCGGGCAATCTTATCTCCATGTTCATCGGTTCCTGTAAGAAAAAATACATTGTATCCTCTTAAGCGTTTATATCTTGCTAAAACATCAGCAGCTATAGTAGTATACGCATGCCCTAAATGAGGGATGTCATTAACATAGTATATAGGAGTGGTAATATAAAAATTTTTTTTCAACTTCTCTTCCTTTGCTCTCTTTAATCCTGTTTTTGCTTGTCCCTAATCCTATCAAAAGCTATCTTTATGTCAAATTTAAATTTAAGAGAATAGAGGTCAGGTCTCAACATTTAACATTTTATAAAATAAGAAGCTTCTAAAAAAACCTCCAGAGTCCTTTGATCTGTGTAATTTGGACTTTTATCTGCGAAATCAGAGATTTTTGACTTTTCTAGAAATCTCAAAATAGCTCAATTTGATAAAAATTGTTTTTCTGATATATACAGTAAAGTAGTTTTATAATATCAGGATACCAAACCATTTATCAGGAGACCTCTGAAAAATCTCCAGAGGCTTCTGATTACACAGATTTTTAAAATGATTACACTGATTTAGTAAGAATAATTTATCTGTGTAATTTGGACTTTTATCTGCGAAATCAGAGATTTTTGACTTTTCTAGAAATCTCTAACAGAGGAGATACTAATGAACCCATTGCCTATTGTGCTTGCCGCAGGAGCATCTCTATTTTGGGCAATATCTTTAGTTATAAATAAAATTGCCTTAAGAGATACAGATATTGCAGTTTATGCGACTATTAGAAGTCTCTTTGGATTACTTTTCTTCATTCCCTATGTTTTGTTAAGCGGAGGATTAGACTTTCCTGAACCTAAACTTATTCTGATTGCCATTATAGGGGGATTCTTAGATTCATTTATTGGCGAGATGCTGTACCTTATCGCTATAAGTAAAATTGCAGTTCACAAAGCCACATCTTTGGCAAATACTGCCCCTTTCTGGGGAGTTTCTGCTGCAATACTACTTTTGGGTGAAGAAGCAAAATTTGTGGTATTTCTCTCGGCTTTTCTGGTAGTTTGGGGAGCATATCTTCTCACTAAACGAGAAGAGAACTGTTTTTATACCCCAAAATTGGGGTCTATCCTGGCTCTTTCCGCAGGCCTTATTTGGGGGATAGCTGAGGTTATTCCTACTAAATACTGCTTTAATCACGGAATGGACCCCCTTGCATATCAATTTATTTTAATGGTTGTGATTAGTATTGCTTGGGGTCTCACAGGATTAATCAGTCGAGCTAAAAGAAGGCTTAAGTGTTCTATAAAAGGAGTAGAAGTAGCTATTTTATCTGGATTCTTCGGCTCCTTTATTGGTTGGATTTTTTGGTTATCAGCTTTAAAAATAGAACGAGCAAGTTTATTGTCTCCCATTAGAGGACTTGTAGTATTGTTTGCTTTTTTTCTCAGTATTCTATTTTTAAAAGAAAAACCTACTAAAAGTTCGTTTTTAGGCATGACTGCAATATTTGCAGGAGTATTTTTAGTAGGAATATGGGGATAAGAAATGTCAAATGTTGAGACCTGACCCCCAATTTGTCATAGTTGACCTAAATTAAAAACTGTATTATTATTTAACCGAAGATAAATCAAAAGTATTTAAGGAGAGAGGTGAATATAAAGTGGAAGAGGCAGAGTTAGCCGATTTTATTGTAGTAAAAGCATTAGAAGATTCTGTAACTATTATAGGCTTAACTCGAGGCAAAGAGACCGTAATTCACCATACAGAAAAGTTAGACAAAGACGAGGTCTGGATTTGTCAATTCACCAGAGATATATCTGCCGTAAAAATTAGAGGTAAGGCAGAGATTTTTTCTAAATTGGGGAAGATAGAATCTGGTAAATCCTGTTAAAGAATTCTTTCTAAAGGGATAAATCTTTAATTTCGCAGATAGAAGTCCAAATTACACAAATTAGATTATCCTTGTTAAATTGCTGTAATCATTTTTAATAATCTGTGTAAGAAAGGCCTCCTTAAAAAATTTTGACAATTTTAAATTAGTATATAAATTAAATTAAATTAAAATACTAAACCCTAAACAAATTCTAAAACAACTCTTGTTTGGTAATTAGATGAGCTCATTAAAGTTCTCCACCTGGGTAGGGGGAGGCTTTAGCCTCCCAATCGCTTTTTAACTCTTGTTTTATAAAGGGCGATTAGTCTACCCACAAGTGGGTTGTCTAAAATTTTGGGGGTTGAAGTAGGTTAAAAATAGAGTGAAAGAAGTTTTTAGATCACCTCAATTAGATATTTTTTAGGATCTAAAATTTAATAGTTTGGGAGTATAATATTATGGGCTGGTTTGAAAGTACCTATAATAAAATAAAGAAAGGTAAGAAAAAGATAGATATTCCTGATGGTTTATGGACTAAATGTGATAATTGCCACCAGATTATTTATAACAAAAATTTAAAGAACAATATGAAGGTTTGCCCTAAATGTGGTTATCATTTTTGTATAGGAGCTAAAGAGAGGCTAAAAATTATCTTAGATAAAAATAGTTTTATAGAATATGATTTTCAGATGAATTCAGATGATCCTCTCAACTTTCCTCAATATGTAGAAAAGTTAAAG
Source organism: Candidatus Aerophobota bacterium (assembly GCA_021163155.1). GTDB lineage: Bacteria > Aerophobota > Aerophobia > Aerophobales > JAGGXI01 > JAGGXI01. The sequence goes on along the minus strand of JAGGXI010000038.1, from coordinate 48,277 downwards.
AAAAGTAGAGAAAGGACAGGTTTAGATGAGGCTCTTATAGCTGGAGAAGGGGAAATCGGCGGTCGGGCAATAACAGTTGTAGTTACCGATTTTAACTTTATGGGGGGAAGTATGGGGTCAGTGATGGGGGAGAGAGTAACCCTCTCTATAGAGAAGGCTATGGAGAAAAGATATCCTCTTCTAATTATTTCTGGTTCGGGAGGGGGAGCGAGAATGCAGGAGGGATTATTTTCCTTAATGCAAATGGCAAAGACAAGTGCCGCTATAGCTAGATTCAAAAGTGAAGGATTGCTTTATATCTCTCTTCTTACTCATCCTACAATGGGAGGAGTAATGGCAAGCTTTGCTGGTCAAGGAGACATTATTCTGGCAGAGCCTGGAGCTCTTTTAGGATTCGCTGGTCCCCGTGTTATAAAACAGACCATCAAACAACAGATTCCTCATGGATTTCAAAAATCAGAATCTTTATTGAAACATGGGATGATCGATTTAATAGTGGAAAGAAAAAAGATTAGGCCAATATTAATGGAGATTCTTGATTTTGCTTTCTTTTAAAGAAAGCAAAAATATAAATATTACAATAGGAGGTGGGTAATGGGGAAACCTATTATTGATGAGAGTGTATGCACAGGATGCGAGATTTGCGTTGATGAGTGTCCAAATAATTGTCTCGAATTAGTGGATGATGTGGCTACTTTGGTTAGGCCTGATGACTGTGATGAATGTGGCATTTGTGTAGAATCTTGTCCTTCGGAGGCTATCACCTTAGAAGAAGAGTAACCTTAAGAGTGGGCCAGGCTATAAGACCTGGCCTCATTCTATCTTATTTTTATAATGATTAAAGAGGAATGGAAAAGAGAAAAAGTAAGTTAATTAAGGTGGGGAAGGTAAATATCGGCGCTGGTAATCCAATAGTAGTGCAAGGGATGACTAAGACAGATACAGAGGATGTAACAGCTACTGTGAAACAGATTCAGCAACTTGAGAGAGCAGGAGCTAAGATGGTAAGAGTGGCTGTCCCCACGGCAAGAGCAGCTAAAGCTATATCTCAAATTAAGGATAAAGTAGAAGTCCCTTTAATAGCTGATATTCATTTTAATTATAAATTAGCTTTGGAAGCTATAGAAAGAGGAATTGATAAGGTAAGGATTAATCCGGGAAATATAAGTAAAAAAGAGATATTATCTATAGCAGATAGAGCGGAAAAGGAAGGGATGCCTTTACGGGTAGGAGTTAATGAAGGTTCTTTGCAAAAAAAATTAGATCAGAAAATTAAAACTCAGGGAAATAATCCTCAAATAATAGCTAAAGCTATGGTAGAAAGTGCACTGGAAACCGTGAGATTGTTAGAGGAAAATGGTTTTTTAAACATTATTATTTCCCTGAAATCTCACGATGTTTTTGCCAGTATTTTTTCTTATCAACTTATTGCGAAGAAGACCATTTATCCTCTTCATTTAGGGGTAACTGCTGCGGGTCCTCCTCCACAGGGCGTAGTGAAGGCATCTATAGGGATTGGGACTCTTCTTGCTCAAGGAATCGGGGATACTATTAGAGTCTCTTTAACTGCAGACCCTGTAGAGGAAGTGAGGATAGCTTACGAAATTTTACATTGTCTTAATTTATATAAAGAAACTCCTCTTCTAATCTCCTGTCCTACCTGTGGAAGATGCAAAGTAGATATGTTTTCTATTGTTAATGATGTTCTTTTAGGAATTGAGGATATTAAGATTCCTTTAAAAGTGGCTATTATGGGTTGCGAAGTTAACGGTCCTGCAGAAGCTAAGAGAGCAGATATAGGGGTAGTTTGCGGAAAAAGAGAAGCTATTCTTTTTAAAAAGGGGAAGGTAGTAAGAAAAATTAAGGAAAAAGAGGTAGCTAAAGTTTTACTTGATTGTATAAGAAATTATTAGAATTAACTCTGGGCAGATGGGTAAATGGGTGGATGAGTAAATGAGGAAAAGAGGTTTATTGGCCTTCCCTACCCAGCCTAATTACTCTAACAGTTTACCGAATGCAGGTTGAAATTCAAAATAAAAAAGGGGGTAAATTATGGCTTTTAAGGCGTTATTTCTAGCACATGCACCTGATGCAGATTATGAAAAACATAAAAGTATTATTGATACAGGGAAGTATAGACTTTTAACATTTGTTGTGAAGACTCAAGACGAAGCAATAAAAGTTTCTAAAAGTATCTATGAAAAAGAGAAAATAGATGCAATTATACTTTGTCCTGGCTTTACACATAGTGATGTATCAGAGATATTTCAGGCACTAGAGGGCAAAGTATCTGTTAATGTTGCCAGAGGAGATGGCCCTAGCAGTAAAATTTCCCAGGCTGTAATACAAAGAGAATACTTCAATAAATAAAATGAAAAGATAATGATATTACTGTTTTGTCTAACAGCGGATACAAGATTTTGCTTCCACATAAACGATGAGGTAATTTAAACTTTGTTTTGAATTTGCTATGAACCATGAGATAATTTTACACTGGCGGAGTGAGAAAATTGGGAAAACAGGTAAGATAAAATGGCTAAATTTATTTTTGTCACCGGAGGAGTCCTTTCTTCTTTAGGAAAGGGAATAGCTTCTGCCTCTATCGGAGCTTTACTTAAGAGTAGAGGACTGAAGATAAGTATGCTAAAGTTCGACCCTTATATTAATGTTGATCCGGGGACGATGAATCCCTATCAGCACGGAGAGGTTTTTGTGACTAAAGATGGCGCAGAAACAGATTTAGACCTTGGCCATTATGAACGATTTATAGAGATGGATTTATCTTCTTATAATAATGTGACTGCAGGCCAGATATATAGTTCAGTGATAGAAAAAGAGAGAAGAGGAGAGTATCTTGGTAAAACTATTCAAGTAATTCCTCATATTACAGGAGAGATACAGGAAAGAATAAAAAAAGTAGCTAAAAAAGATAAGGCTGATGTGGTTATTGTTGAAATAGGGGGAACGGTAGGTGATATTGAGTCTCTTCCATTTTTAGAAGCAGTAAGACAATTCCGTCTTCGGGAAGGAAAAGAGAAGACATTGTTTATCCATCTTACCCTTCTTCCCTATATTCCTTTCTCGGCAGAACTTAAAACTAAACCTACGCAGCATAGTGTAGGTAGGCTTAGAGAGATAGGTATTCAGCCCGATTTAATTCTATGTCGCACTCAAACCCCCCTAACAGATGAAGCAAGAGATAAAATCTCTCTTTTTTGTAATGTGGAAAGGAAGGATGTAATTCAGGCTATAGATGTGAAAAATGTATATGAAGTTCCTCTTCGTTTTGAAAAGGAAAAACTAACCGATAATATTATTGAAAAATTAGGTTTATCTACTTCTAAAAAGAATTTTAAAGATTGGCAAAAATGGATTGAAAAGTCAAATAGTCTCCAAAGAGAAGTAAAAATTGGAGTAGTGGGCAAATATGTAAAGATGAAAGATGCCTATAAAAGTATAAATGAGGCTTTATTTCATGCAGGAGTAATCAATAAAACAAGAGTAAAATTATTTTGGTTTGAGGCAGAGGATATAGAGGAAGATGCAGAAAAGTGCCTTTCTTCTCTTCAAGGCATTTTAGTTCCCGGTGGCTTTGGCAAGCGAGGAATAGAAGGGAAAATAAGAGCCATTCAATACGCTCGTGAAAAAAGAGTACCTTTCTTAGGGATATGTCTGGGGATGCAATGTGCTACAATAGAGTTTGCCAGAAATGTAATCTGTTTAAAGGGAGCTGATAGTACAGAATTTAAGCCTGATACTTCTTATCCAGTGATAGATATTTTACCAGAACAGAGAAATGTGAATAATAAAGGGGGGACGATGAGATTGGGTATTTATCCTTGTAGACTAAAAAATGATAGTTTTAGTTACAAGGCTTATGGAGAAGAGTTAGTCTATGAACGCCATCGTCATCGTTATGAGTTTAATAATGAATATCGCCAAATTTTTAATGAGAAGGGGTTAAGGATAGCAGGAATTTTTCCTGAAAGGGATTTAGTAGAGATTATTGAAATTCCTGACCATCCTTGGTTTGTGGCTGTGCAGTTTCATCCTGAATTTCAATCTCGCCCAAGATTCCCTCATCCTTTATTTGTAAATTTTATCAAGGAGAGTATAAAAAAATGAAAATCGTTTTACTTTTTCTTAGCGCCGCATTGGTCAACAATTTTGTCTTAAGGTATTTTTTGGGTATATGTCCATTTTTAGGAGTTACAGGAAGGATAGAGTCTGCTGTAGCCATGGGATTTGCCACCACTTTTGTGATGACTCTTACTGCAGCTATTATCTGGTTTATTGATTATTTTGTCCTTTTCCCTTTCCATCTCTTTTTCCTGGAATATGTTGCTGCTATTTTAGTTATTGCTTCACTGGTACAGTTTTTAGAGATGTTTATTCATAAAAATAGCCCTACTCTTTACCGAGCGCTGGGGATATATTTACCTCTTATAACTACTAACTGTTCCATTTTTTTTGTAGCTTTACTTATCCCTTTAAGAGGATATAATTTTATTCAAAGTATAATCTTTGGCTTTGGAGCAGGCATGGGTTTTACTCTGGTTATGTTTATTATGGCTGGGATTAGAGAACAATTAGATTTTGCTGATGTTCCCAAGCCCTTGCAAGGAGCACCTATTACTTTAATTATCGCTGGTTTATTGGCTTTAGCTTTTATGGGTTTTACCGGTCTTATTAGTGCATAGTATAAAGTTGGGGAGAAAAAATGAATTTAATTTTAATTTCTGTTGCTACAATGGGAGGTTTAGGAGCTCTTTTTGCTTTTATTTTATCTATTGCTAATGTAAAATTTAAGATTGAGGAGGACCCTAAGATAGAGAAAATTTTGGAAGCTCTCCCTGGAGCTAATTGTGGTGGTTGTGGACATGCGAGTTGCCGTAATTATGCGGAAGAGATTGTTAAGGGGAATGCTTCTATTAATGCCTGCGTAGTTGGAGGGGAAAGTATTGCTCAGGGAATAGCTAAAATAATGGGAGTAGAGCTAAAATCAACAGAGAAAAAAATAGCTTTTGTTCATTGTAGAGCCCATAATGGCGAAAAGATGAAAAAGGCAGATTATGAAGGTATCAAAAAATGTAGTGCAGCAGATATGATTTTAGGAGCGGATTTAGCATGCTGTTATGGTTGTCTTGGCTATGGAGATTGCGAAGATGCTTGCCTTTTTGATGCTATCACTATGGTGAAAGGCTTGCCAGAGATTGATATTGTTAAATGTACTGGATGCGGAAGTTGTGTAAAAGCTTGTCCGAGAAATTTAATCTCCTTAGAAATTCTAAATAGAGATGTTCAATATAAAATAGCTTGTGCTTCTTTGGATAAAGGGAAGAAGGCACGGGAGATTTGTCTAAAATCTTGTATAGGCTGTGGGATTTGTGAAAGAATTTGTCCTTTCGATGCTTGCCATATGATAAATGGGCTTCCTTATATAGATGAGAGAAATTGCCAGGGTTGTGGTGTATGTGCCCAAAAATGTCCCCGAGATGTAATAGTAGAAATAGGAATGAATGAGTGAAAGAGGATGAAAGTTTAAGAATCGAAATTGGGGGGATTAATTTTGGAAATCCTGTTTTGGTTGCTGGAGGGACATTTGGTTTTGGAGAAGAGTATTCTCAGTTAATAGATATTAATGAATTAGGGGGTATAGTAACTAAGACGGTAACCATGGAACCAAGAGAAGGAAATTTGCCTCCTCGCCTGGCAGAAACCCCTTGCGGCCTTTTAAATGCTATTGGATTAGAAAATCCCGGCGTAGAAGTATTTATAAAGACAAAATTCCCCTTTTTGCAAAAACTAAATACAAGGATAATTGTAAGTATTGGTGGAGAAGATGAGGAGGATTATTTCCATCTTGGGCAAAGATTAAGTCACTTAGAAGGGATTGATGGCTTAGAGGTTAATATATCCTGCCCTAATGTCCTAAAAGGGGGGTTTATTTTAGGCACCAAACCAAAATTAGTCTTTTCTTTGGTTAAGGGCTTAAAAAATGTTGTTGATTTTCCTCTTATAGTTAAACTTACTCCTAATGTAACTGATATTGTAGAAATTGCTCAGGCCGCCAAAGAAGGAGGAGCAGATGCTTTATCCTTGATAAATACATTATGGGGTATGGCTATTGATGTAGAGACAAGAAAACCAAAATTAGGTAATATTACCGGAGGGCTTTCTGGGCCAGCGATAAAGCCTGTTGCTGTAAGGATGGTTTGGCAAGTATTTCAAAAAGTAGGTTTACCTATAATTGGAATGGGGGGAATTATGAGTACAGAAGATGCTTTAGAATTTATCCTTGCCGGGGCAAGTGCAATAGCTATAGGAACAGCAAATTTTGTGGACCCTCAAACTCCCTTCAAGGTGAAGGAGGGGATTAGAGAGTACTTAAATAAAAAAGGGATTGGCAATTTTAGGGAGTTAATAGGAACCATTAACATAAATTAAGGAAATAGATTGATATTTATCTGGTTAAAATTTTTTATTTGTGCTTTGCTCATTCTTTTTGTAGGGTATAGATTATCTTTATATGCGGACGCCATCTGTGCAAAGACTAATATTACAAGAGGTTTAATGGGTTTTTTCTTTTTAGCCTTAGCTACCACCCTTCCTGAGTTTGTTACCAGTGTTAGTTCAATAACTGTTGTTGGCTCTCCTAATTTAGCTGTAGGTAATATTTTTGGTTCCATTGTTGCAAATTTAATGATTATAGCCCTCTTAGATTTAATTCAGGGTAAAGGCCCTTTATTAAAGGGAGTGGAGATAAACCATATTCTCCCCAGTGGTTTATGCATAATTTCCCTTGGAATTATTTCATTCTTTATCCTTATTAGATTTCAGTCAAATATTAAATTAGGTATTTTTGGATTTGGGTTGGATAGCCTCATTATTCTCCTTATCTACATTATAGGGTTGATACTTGTATTCCAGTATGATAAAAGAAACAAAAAGATTTCTTCTTTTGGAAAAAAAGAAGAAAGAAATAGATTAGCTCCTCTAATTATAAAGTTTTCCTTATGCTTTATTGCTATTGTTTTTTTGGGAATATGGCTCTCTACAATTGGAGAAGATATAGCAAAGGTAATGAGTTTAAGTGAGACATTGGTGGGGACAAGTTTTCTTGCTGTGGCTACTTCTCTACCGGAATTAGTGATTTCCATAAGCAGTCTTAAGTTTTCTCTTGATATGTCCATAGGAAATATCTTAGGAGCAAATTTTCTTGATATGATGATTATCCCTGTGTGTGACCTTTTCTTTCGGAAGGGTGAACTCTTAGGATATATCTCTATTAATCATTTAATTACCGCTATCCTGGGTATAATTCTCACTGCTATAGTAATAGTAGGGTTGATTTATAGATCTCGCAAGTCTTTTTTAAAATTGGGTTATGATGCTATAGCGATGATAGTGACTCTTGCTATTGGAGGATATTTTTTAATTTTAGTAATAAAATAGTGGGAAGTAAGTTGTGGGAAAAGTCAAACAACCTATTTCAGTGAAGTTAATTGTAGGTATGCTTTCCAGTGAAAAAGATTTATTTTCTCAAGCAGAGGATATGATGAGTCAGAAATTCGGCCCCATCGATTTTAAGAGTTCTGTTTTGCTTTTTAATTTTACCCCCTACTACAAAAAGGAGATGGGTGAAAAGTTAAAGAGAAAATTTATCAGCTTTAAAAGATTAATTAGTCCCGAAGAAATTATAGAAGCTAAATTATTCACTAATGAACTTGAGAAAAAATTTTTTTATCCCTATTCTCATACTCGCCATTTAAACCTTGACCCTGGTTATCTCACCCTTGCTAAGGTAGTTATGGCTACAACAAAGAATTATCAACACCGTCTTTATCTTGGCAAAGGAATTTATGCTGAGGTTACCCTCAGATACAGAAGAAAAAAGGGATTTGCTCCATGGGAATGGACCTACCCCGACTATAGAAGCCCTGAATATCTTGAGATTTTTGAGCATATACGAGAGATTTATATCCAACAGCTAAACTCCTTTAGGTTGCGTAAGAATAGGATTAAAGGATTAAAAGGGTAAATAAAAAAGTGATGCGTAAGAGGTGAAACGTGAGATGTGAGAGGCTAAAGCCTGCGATGATTCAGCCATAGCTATAGACTATTTAAAGGTTCTGAGTCTTGCGACTATCAATTAGGAAAATCGAACTCAGATTCAGTAGTGTTAAGTTGACGGACCTGGGTAAGGGAGGTTTTAACCTCCCGATTACCTTATCTGGGTTGAACTATAATAAATAAAGTAACCAATATTTTATTAGTAGGAGGGCAGGGGATATTATTAACCTCAATTAACTTTGATGGAAGGGGGGATAAGCAATGTTAAGTAAACTTAATGAGGAAGTAGAATTATTAGGAAGACATATTACCATTTTAAAATTTGTTATTGAGAATAGTCCTATTGGCATTATAAAGTTATCCGAATTGAGTGGTTGTCCACAACATAAAGTTAGATACTCTTTGAGAATTTTAGAAGAGCAAGATTTAATTAAGCCATCCCTACAGGGAGCAGTAGCTACCCGGAAAGCAGAGAAGTTTATAAAAGCATTTCCTAAAAAGTTAAGAAAATTAATAGATAAATTAACTAAACTCGGAGAACATAACACGTCTTCATTTTAAATTTGACTACTTTGATTTATCTCTAAATGCCGGGTAAATTCTTAAACCTGGATTCAGCAATTTGAATAATATTAGCTAAAACACAATCCTCACCTCAAGGGAGCGGAAGAAATTTATTGGCCTCCTCTACTCAGACTAAGCGCTCTAACAGTTTGCCGAATCTGGGTTCATCTATAATTTTTTAAAACCTGAGGATTAATAATATTTTCAGGTTTCTTCCCTTCAAAAAAGTCAATAATAGATTTTGTGGAAATCTCTATGAGATTCTTCAATGAATCTTCAGAAATAAACGCTGAATGAGGAGTAACTATAACATTTTTCATTGATAGTAATGGATTAGTTATTTCAGGAGGTTCATGAGATAAAACATCCAGACTAGCTCCTGCAATTCTTTCTGTTTTCAATGCATTTATCAATGCAGATTCATCTATTATTTCCCCTCTAGAAACATTTATTAGATAAGCTGTTTTTTTCATAGAGTTAAAAAACTTTGAATTTATCATATGATATGTTTCTTTATTTAGAGGTAAATGTAAAGAGATGTAATCAGCAGTGCTTATTAATTCATCAAACCCTACATCTTTGATTTTTAAGCTGTTAACTTCTGATTTAGATATATATGGATCATATACTTTAACTTGTAAACCAAAACATTTTGCCTTTTTAGCAACTAATTTTCCAATTTTACCAAATCCAATTATTCCAAGAACCTGGCCTTTGAGTCTTCTTATGGATTTAAGATTAACAGCGTCCCATAAACCACTTTTAGTCATATTTTGACAATCTGGTAATCGCCTATTAAGTGCTAAAATTAGAGCTAAAGCATGATCAGAAACTTCATCAACACAAAAAACAGGCACATTAGTAACAACAACCCTATATTTTGTAGCTGCATTTATATCAAGATCATCAATACCTATACCGGTAACCGCTATAATCTTACAAGATTTTAGTCCTTTTATGGCCTCTTCACCTAATGGAAAACCAACCTGTAGTAAAATACCTTTTACACTCTTAGCATATTTAGTGTAATCATGCTCAAAATTGTTACCCCTCGTAGTAATCAAATTGTAACCATGTTTATTTAAAATCTCCCTTATCTTTTCTATTAAATGTGAATCAAAAACATCATCTAACAACCAAATTAAATTATTTAAATTCGAAATTTCCTTTCTTTCCATACTAAATACCTCTCAATCTTTAATTTCAAATTTTATATTGAGGTTATAGAAATATATCAGAACAATTATGAAACCAAATTTAAGGCTCCCTTTCTAGCTCAAGAGTCGCACAATGCGGTCCAATACCAGCAGCCACAAAAAAGCTAAACTCTGGATCATAAACCTCTAATCCTCTTGCTTTAAGCATCTTGTTAATCCTGTTTCCTCGAAATGAAAGTACTTTTCCATCTCCAAGAGCAGCCATGTTAATCTCACCCTTAAATGCATATTCACCTGGAAGCCTTATAATCTCCCATCCAAGTGCATCAAGAAGCCCAATTAGATAATCTGGGACCGCATCTTCACAAACTAATGCTAATTTTTCAGCAACAGGTGAAAAAATCATGTCTAAGTGATTCCACTTAGAAAGAAATTCAACAACAAAAACTCGTATTCCATAGGGATTCAAAATCTCTTTTGCATTCTTAAATCCAGAATAGGTACTGCGATTACCATTTCCTATAATTAGTGTGTTTTCATTTATTAAAAAACAATCACCTCCTTCTACACAACCCCTGGTAATTTGCCCTACTACTTTTTCTCCTAACTTCTCATATGTTTTCCTTACGCAAATCTCTTCTCCTTTGCGCTCAGCATAACGAAATCTCCCTATTAACATTCCCTTGGGCGTATTAACCCCTGTATCTCTAGTTGATATTTGCCATCCAAATCCTTCAGTTGGTTCCACCCAGCTAATATCAGTGCCCAAATCAATAAAAACATTTTCTAACTCCTTGTGTATCTTTAATGCCTCATTCCTGTTCTGCTCAACTCCTTTATCAGCGAGATCCCTAGCTACATCACTAATGGGAAGAAGCTTGTAATATTTTGGCTTACATAGTAGAACACGTTTAAGTTTACCAGTAGAGTTAAGACATACGGTATTTTTTACTTCCATAATTTTCCTCCATTTACTTTATATAATTTAAGTTTTTGTTTATAATTTTTTCCCCGTAAATCTAAATAACATTTTTAATTAAAAACCAAGTATTTTAGGTGCCCATAGCGAAATAGAAGGTATATAACTTACTAACAAGAGAACTCCAATTTCTATGATCATAAATGGCAAAACTGCCTTTGTAACCTTTTCGAATGATATGCCTGCAAGTGGAGCAGCAACAAAAAGAACTTCCCCCAGTGGAGGAGTAATTAAACCAATAATAAGATTCATGACAAAAATAATACCAAAATGAATGGGATTTATTCCCAGCCTGGCTGCTATAGGTGCAAAAATTGGAGCTAAAATTATTATGGCAGGATTATTATCCATGAAACCACCTACAATAAGTAAGATAATATTTACCGACAGGATGAAACCATAATAACCCATTGGTTTTAAAAACTCTCCAAGTTTTAATCCTACTTGCCCATACGCAATGACCATCCCAAAGATGCTGGACGTACCAATTATGATCATTACCATTGCAGAGGTTCTACCACTTCGTAAAAACAAACTTGGCAAATCAGAAAGTTTTAATTCGTGATAAACAAAAAATGAAATGATAAAAGAATATACAACAGCTATTGCCCCGGCTTCTGTAGGTGAGAATACACCTCCTATTACACCACCTAAAATAATAATGGGAGTCATAAGTGCTAAAAATGCATCTTTAAAGCCAATTAAAAGATCTTTAATTGCTACTCTTTGCTCTCTTCTTGGATAATCTCTTATTTTTGAAATTATATAGCAAGCTAACATCAGAGCCACTCCCACCAAAATACCAGGGACTATACCTGCTGCAAATAAAGCACCTATTGAAACTCCACCACCAACTGCCATTGAATATATAACTACTGGTATACTCGGAGGAATTATAGGCCCTATACATGCAGAAGCAGAAGTAATCGCTGCAGAAAAATCTGCATCATACCCATTCTCTACCATCATAGGTATTTCTATAGAACCCAATGCACTTGCATCAGCAACCGCCGAACCCGTAATTCCGCCAAATAGCATACTTGCCAAAACATTTGCTAAAGATAAGCCCCCTTTTATTCTACCAACTAGAAGAACTGCAAAATTCAATAATCTCTTTGTGAGTCCTCCTCTAGCCATTATTTCTCCAGTTAAGATGAAGAATGGTATACACATCAGTACATATATGTTCATACCCATAAAAATTTTTCTAGGAACTATACTGAGAGGCAAGTCCATAAGAGGCATAGCTATAAGACCGCTTACTCCCAGAGCCCATGCTACGGGTAAACCTATCACTATGGCAAGTAAAAATATTATGAAAAACAGTATCAGCAAGGTATTTCTCCTAAATTCCAGTTTTGTTATTTATTAAAAAGATATTTTTTATATCTCTAATCAATGACTCAAAACTAAATATCATCATAAAAAAAAAGCTGATAGGAATTGCAATATAAGGCAATGTCATGTGTATCCTCATGGCTGAAGATTCTATGTTCCACATACCTAAGGAAAGAAAGGTACCTGAGATTGTAGTGACAGTAAAGAAACCTATTTCTAGAAAATGGATGGCAAACGTTACAAAAGATTTAATCCACCCTTTCAATCGTTTGTTTAATGTAAGTATGCTTACATGCACCCCTTCTCTTACTCCAACAGCGGCTCCAAAGCATGAAATCCATACTAAAATATACCTGGATAACTCCTCAGCCCAAGGAAAGGGAGATGAAAAAACATAACGCATGATAACCTGTGTAAAGACAACAATCGTCATTAATGGAACTAAAAAGATAGTAACTACTTTGCAAATCCAGTAAAATATTTTATTCATGGTTTTTACTAATCACCTTTATCTAAAATTGTTCACATATAAACCTAGATTCGGCAATTTGAATAATATTAGCTAAAGTTAATTCCAAAACATGGCATTAGGTCTAATTCTTATATTTTTCAAAGGGTTTTTCCCTAATCAAAAATACTCTTTTTAATGGGTAGGGCGACTTCAATCACCCTTTGCAAAACAAGAGTTAGAGGCTATTGGGAGGCTGGGTCACCCTCACCCTCACCCAGCAGAACTTCTTCCGCTTCCCCTCTCCCTTTACGGGGGAGGACTAAGGTGAGGGTTATACCCCCCTTAAGGGAGAGGAAGGGTGGAAGAGGTTTATTGGTTTTCCAATAGCCAGGCCAAGCACTCTAATAGTTTGCCAAATCTATGATAAATATGAATATTTTAACAGCTTTAACTTCGATATCTATTGGGTAGAACCGTATAATTTTTCTTCTGCTTCCTTACTAGCATTAAATACCTTATCCACCCATTCTGGACCTATTTGTTTTTTGGCCCATTTTATCATAGGATCTCTAAGAGTTTTTATCCATAAAGCCTTTTGTTCTGGCGTAGGGATTATTACTTCCATACCTTGTTTTTTTAATTCCTCCATCCACAGACTACGTCCCCATAATACCATACCTTGAAAGGTCTTCATAGCTTCTACTGCAGCATCTTTAATGAGGTATTGATCTTCTTTAGATAAAGAACGATAAAACTTTTCATTAATAGAGATTGGAGACCAGGAAAAAAGAATATCAGCCATATTTAAATATTTTTCCTGCTCATATAAATTCAATGCATAATGAAACCCTGTTGGTGTTGACACTCCATCAATGACTCTTTGCTGCAATGAGGTATAAATTTCAGTAAAAGGTATTGGGGTTGCAATTGCATCAAGAAGTTTAAATATCTGCACATTAATTGCAGACATACCACTTCTTATCTTTAAGCCTTTCATATCAGAAGGAACAACAACTTTCTTATTCACTGTACCAACATTGAAATAACCCTCAAACCCCCAAGCAAGAAATCTTATACCAGTTTTTTCCACAAATAACTCATTAAACTCTTCTCCTAAAGGGCCATTCATTGCTTTTAATGCTACATTTACGTCTTTAAAAATATATGGAATCTGAAATGCCATAAACTCTTTGGTATATCTAACAATAGGTGAGGCTGAGCATCCAGTCATTTGTAGAGATCCTTCTCTGTTCATTTCCATCATTTCTTGTTGATTTCCCAATTGACCATTAGGATAAATTTTCACTTTAAATCTTCCATGGCTTTTTGCTTCTAGAATCTTCTTAAATGCTCTGCATTTTATGTCTGTAGAGGAGAATTGACCATTTGTATTGCTCAAATTAAGCTCAAAGGGAGTATCAATGTTACCCATATTAATAACTATGGGATCTTTCTTGCTAACCTCTTGGCCTTCGGCAAAAACCAGGCCGAAAGTAAAGATTATCATAACAACAATACCTAACATTGTTAGAATCTTCCTCATAATAAATCTCCTTGTATTTATTTATTTTTTACGCATAATAAACATAAAGACATGGTTCATTTTTTTCTGAAAGTTTCTAAAAAGAGAGGTTAATTTTTCAACACTTCTCTCTTTAAGATGCTTTCCTTTGTTTCCCGGCTAATAACCTTCTTATATTTTCACCTCCTTGCTCGGCTTTATTTTTAACCTTCTCCTTACCAGAACCCCTTTGGTTTTCTTTTATGGTCGCCATTTCTATATACCTTTTCAAACCCGTAATAGGGTACTTTACGAATTCTATCTTTCCCTCAGATGGATTCAACTTCCTTCCCTGTTCCTTTTTTTTAAAAAATTTTCTGTCTTACTTATTTAACTTTTTCCTTAACTTCTCTTTTTACTACCCTGTATATTACCTCAATTTTTCTCTCAGTTGGTATCGGTTTGAAACTCAGATTAGACCTTCTACTTCTTTTCAGCCCGGTTTACTATTACCAAATGAGAGAAAAGTGTGGAATAATTACAATAAAGAACTATTGCACTTCAGAGAAGATTGAACCATGTCTATTACAGACATTTTTTATAATGATTGTCAACAATAAACAGTTTACTATTAATTTTTTTTTTGTCAACCCTCTGTATCAAATCACTTTTAACACTATTTCGGTGGCATAGTTATGTTACAATATTATGCTATCTATAGCATAATATACCCAGAGGTCTCTAATAATTTACTTGTTTTTTATCTCTCTTTCGGCTTTATTCCTAATTCTTCTCTTCCTAAAACTTTTACACTTTTTAACAAAAACCCTATACTAAATTCGCAGGGGCAATGTGTCTCCGCCCATTGGAATAACACCCACAGAACCATCTCTGAATCTGCGAAGAGCAAAATCAGTCGCTTCCTGAAGTGAGGGACTTTTCAAAAATCCTAATCGCGCAGTATCCTTTTCCGATATCCCATCTGACACAAGGATTACAGTAGCATGTTCACGAATTCGAGCAATCATCGCAGCTCCCCCACCAGCTATAAAGTCCAACTCCTCATCTTCGTAATCAGCCTTATTTAACTTCTTACAAATCTCAGCAAAGGTCATTTTTAACCAATAATTCGTCCATTGTAAGTGAACTTTATCAGCAACTCCCTCACGACATGGTGAGGTAAGTATAATTATACCATCTTTCTTACAAGCAAAATAGGCTGCTGCAAGGCCTTTAGCTGCTTGCCAGAAATCCTTATCTGCTGGATAGGCACTGCAGATAAGGATTTTTGCAGGTTCCGAAAAGGATGCTCCATAAATAGACCGTGATTTTTTAACTCCTTCACGGTGTGCTTTAACTGGATCTCCTGCCACTATAGATACTATTTCATTTTTAGAATTGAGCACTACATTTAATATAAATGCCAGTCCTGCCTTTTTCGCCATCGCTTCTGCTTTAAGTCGAGCGGGGTTCTCTACTTTTCCTAATGGAATCTCATCACCAATTTGACATAGTGTATGAGTAAAAGCAGTAGCTGTATAACCGCAAATTCCTGGCTCTACTATCTTTGCACCACCAGAAAAACCGAAATCACAGTGTGGAATAATATTTCCAATCCCCATCAGAAAATCTGCCTCAACCGCAGTAGCATTCACCGCTATCGGAATGCCATCGGTTTCTCCTACCTTTCTGAGATGTTTTTTATCTCTATAATTATGCTGCTCTATCTTAAAACGATCGCAGATATTAGCACCTAGTTTCTCACGTAATTCTAAATCTGTCATATCCCGGTGCGTGCCAGCGGCTACTAATATAGTAATCATTTTTTCACTTACTCCGACTTTAAGCAACTCACTTAATACATAGGGAATAATCCTTTTCACAGGAGTTAACCGAGTGTTATCATCTACAAGAATTACTACTGAATCGTTTGCTTTTACTAAATGCTTTAATCCACTTGTACCAATCGGATTTTGAAGTGCTCTTTCAACTTCTACTTTCAGGTCAGTTAGCCCAGATGCTTCACTTAAATTTAAGATAAACGCTAAGCGTTCCCTGTCAAAGGAGACGGAGACTCGATCTTTTCCATAAGGAAGGATAATATTCATATTCTTCTCCTACTAGGAAAGCCCCTAAAAAAAGATTAATCTTTCGACACTATCCTTTATGTGAGCGTTCAGATCTCCCATAATTTATTACTGCACATTTACGTTATCCTTGTATGAGAGGGCAATTGCCAAATAAAAGTGTATAATAATTATGAGAAAGAAATAGACAATTTCACAGAAGATTAAACCATACCTTTATTGTAATACTTATTTATTTTCATACACTCTTAATGCAGAATATCAGTAAAATATATTACTTAATATTGATGATTATTTGCCAGCAATGCTTTGTGTGTTGTGTACATGTATATAAGTTCCTTTTTTAATTTCATCTCTTGCACGACCTATTACTTCTCCATATTTAATGATATTTTCCCCTTTTGCTATTTTTCTTAAAGCAACTTTATGCCCAAAAGGAATTGATTCCTTGGCCAGTACAGTAAAATGATTCTTGCCCAGTATAATCTTAACTTTATCGTTTTTCTCTACTGCAGAGAGAACTGTAGCTACATTATCTTTTTCCTCCATCATAATTGCATTTTTTTCCTCCATCAATATCCTCCATCATTATTTTTAACCCAGATTCGGCAAACTATGCTATTTTTACAGCTACTATAGCTAAAAACTCATTTTTTTACATTTTTCGAACAGAATTCTCGACCAATTATATCATAGGCGTTTAAATGTAAACTAATATTTCTTAATCTATTTCTTATCCAGATAAAGGAGATATATTCCAAATACTTATTAAACCATATCCAAGAATCTCTGCTTTTGTCACTTCTCCACTAGCTACGTTACATAGCTTTTTGAAAATTTTTATACCTGCCTCTTTTAAAGTTTCCTTACCCATAATTATTGAGCTGACATCTACATCAATTATATCCTTTAATCGTTGTGCTGTATTTCGGTTTCCTGTAACTTTTATTACTGGAGAAATAGGAGATCCTCCTGGTGATCCTCCTCCAGTTGAAAAAATGATAATCTGAGCTCCAGCTGCAATTAAGCCGGTTAGTGCTTCTGGAGTTCGACCAGGGCTATCCATAAAAAATAAGCCTTTTCCTTTTGGCTTCTCTCCATATTTAAGTACATCTTGCAAAGTCTTTCTTCCTCCTTTTGTAATAGCTCCAATAGATTTCTCTTCAATAGTTGTAATTCCACCAGCTATATTACCAGGAGCAACGTTTGCTTCTTGTATATTTCCGCCTGATGCCTTTACTCTCTCTTTGCAATCATTTATTAAACGATGTAATTTATTTACAACATCCTGATTTGCTGACCTTTTAGCCAATATATGATCAACTCCAATAATTTCAGGGGTTTCTCCAAAAATGACAGTGCCCCCAGATTCAATAACCATGTCAGATACAATGCCTGTAGCGGGATTGGAGGTGATACCAGATGTTGAATCTGAGAGACCACATTTAACACCAATAATTAACTGTTCCATATCACAGGTGGTTCTTTTCATTTTTGAAGCATCTTGTAACATTGGGTTCAACAATCTTGCCCCTTTTGAAAGTGCAGACGCAACCCCATTTTCATTATTTAAAACCAAACACTCGACCATCTTTTTCGTTTTTGATATTTCCTTTGCAATATATTCTGCCTTGATTGTTTCGCAACCCAAACCAACTACTAGTACACCTGCAATATTAGGATTTTTCCCCAAACCAATAAGAGTACGAACTGTTTGGTCGTTATCCAAACCCACTTGACTACATCCCTGACGGTGTGTTAAAAGTTTAACATTTGGGTAAATATTTCCTAATTTTAAAACGAAATCGTTTGCACAGCCAACTGACGGAAGAATAGCAATATAATTTCTGACTCCCACTGAACCATCCGACCTCATATAACCCGTAATCTTCATACTAATTACTCTCCTTGTTTTTTCTTTATTTTTTCTTATTCTTTTATGATTTAAACCTTAATAATTTAGGAATTTATAAAGGAATAGATGGTATAATTTCTTTTATTATCGAAGAACTGGAGTTAACTCACTAATAGTATTTTAAAATCATTTGCGTTAGTTCCTGTAGCTTTGGTTATAACTGCATCGTCCAATGAGAGTAAGACACGAGAAGTGTCATGTTTTACTAGACACTCAAATATATTAAAGCCCTTCTCTTTAGCCCTTTCCATTGTGGAATTATCTACAAGTCCCCCGGCTATATTAGTTGGTCCATCTGTTCCATCTGTATCAATTGCTGCAACAGTGACGTTGGTATAGGAACTGAGTTGTAAAGCGGCACTTAAAGCAAATTCTTGATTCGGCCCTCCCTTACCATGTTCATTATTGATTTTGACAGTAGTTTCTCCTCCCGCAATAAGTGCACAGGGAGGAATTAATGGCCTATTATGATGTATGATTTCTTTAGCAATTCCTGTCAATACTATGCCTACTTCTTTACTCTCTCCTTCGAGCATAGTAGTTAGAATCATAGGGGTAAAGCCGAGTTCTTTTGCCTTTTCAGCCGCTGATTCACATACTACTCCACTTTTTATTAAAATAAAAGAGTGGACAAGGGAGCTGAATTTCCCAAAATTTTTAGGAGTTTCTAACTCTGGAGTAGCATTTTGTAAATAGTTTATAACCGATTTTGGTAGTTTATCCCATAAATTATATTTTTTTAGAACAGAGATTGCTTCTGAAAAATTTGAAGTATCTGGAACAGTTGGACCAGTTATGTAATCTAAGGGGTCCCCTGTAACATCAGAAACTGTTAAATTAATAATTTCTGCAGGAAATATGGAAAGAGCAAGTTTCCCCCCCTTAATATTTGAAAGATGCTTTCTGACTGTATTGATTTCTCTTATTGTAGCGCCGCTGGTTAAAAGCAACTCGTTAATTTGTTTTTTCTCTTTTAAACTGATGCTTGAGACAGGAAGAGGAGCTAAGGCTGAACTTCCTCCTGTAATAGTACAAAAAACAATATCTTTTTTTTGTGTTTGTTTAGCTATTTTCATTATCTCTTTTGCTGCATTAAACCCTTCTTTGCCAGGCAGTGGATGAGAAGCCTCTCTTATCTTAATCTTTTTTAGAGTCCCATCTTGACCTTTCTTAACGATTATAAGACCTTTCGCAATTTTTCCCCCTAAAATCTCTTCGAGAGCTTTAGCGATGGGAAAGGTAGCCTTCCCTGCGCCAAGAACATAAATGTTACCTCTTTGGGATAAGTCAAAGTTCAGAGGGCCAACGGTTAAGGTTTCTCCACAAAGTTTAACAAGATTTTTTGTAGCTATATAAGGATCTATAGCATGTAATGTATATTCAATAATATCTATCGCTGCCTCCCTTCCTTTTTTATAACCATGTGAGGTAAGTTTCTCTCTGTTTTTAATGTACATAATTTGCCCTTATTCCTTTCTAATAATAAATAATTTAATTTATCTTTCTCTGAAAGTTTCTAAAAAAAATAATTTTTCAACAATTCTCTCTTTAAAAAAGGTCTTCGTTTATTCTCATATTTTATACTTGCCCATCGTATCTTCTGTTTTTATCTCGTCAAAAGACCTTTATTTAAGGAATTATGAATTGCATCCTCAACCTAATACTTTCCTGGCGAATTACATTAAGAAGATGAGGGGGACGGATAAACCCAGGAGATAAAATTCCACAAACTAAAATAAAAGGGGAAAATATATATTTAAAAACATTCGTAATTTAATTTTCATTGAGCTGTTATTCTTTTTTGATATTTATAACCTACCACCCATAATCATTGCCATTATTGCTTTATGAGCATGAAGTCTATTTTCTGCTTCATCAATTATAACAGAATTTTTACCATCTATTACCTCATCTGTAACTTCCTGTCCTCTATCAGCCGGGAGGCAATGCATATATATACCATCTTTATGAATTATTTCCATCTGTTTTTTAGTAGTAATCCAGCTTTTGTTGGATTCATTTAGTTTTCTTGCCTTTTCGTGATCATATTTTTTGATAACTTTTCCACTTTTATCTACATAGCTAAAACACGAAACCGGTCCCCAAGATTTAGGATAAACAACGTGTGCATCTTTAAAACCTTCGTTGAAATCATTAGTAGTTTTGAATGAACCATTGTTTTCATTTGCAAATTTTCTACAATGTTCGATAACCTTAGTATCGAGCTCAAAGCCTTCTGGATATGCGAGAGTTACATCCATGCCCATCTTTGTTGCTGCAAGAATAGTTGATTGTGGGACGGCTCTTGGCTTTGCAATTGAACCAGAGTAAGCCCATGACATTGTTAGCTTGATTCCTTTAAAAGTACCAAATTTTTCTTTTATAGTAATCATATCTGCCAGAGCTTGAGTGGGATGGTATTTATCACCCTCCATGTTAATTATTGGGATTTCCGCATATTTAGCAAATTCTTTCATTGTCTGGTTTGCAAATCCATAAATCCAATATGTTGGTTCACCATACATCCTTATAGCTATTGCGTCGCCAACTCTATCTAAAATCATAGCTACATCAGAAATTCTTTCTGTCTTGTAGGGTATGTCATACCCCTTAGTTGTGGGTGTATATGTCTTACCCGGCTCTAAGCTAACATGAAAACCACCTAACTGCTGAATTCCGGTTGCGAAAGTACTCCTGGTGCGGAGAGACCGATTAAAAAACATAGTGAACAATGTTTTCCCTTTTAATATATGGGTTTGATCTTGTTTTAGAGCATGCAATTTCTTTAACTCCAAACCAATATCAATAAGTGTTTCCCATTCTTCTTTTGAAAAATCTAATTCTGCATCAATCCAATCACGTCCTAAAAAATTATTTGTCTTCATACTCTATTTACCTCCATCATATGATATATTTAACCCAGATTCGGCAAACTGTTAGAGTGCTTGGCCTGGGTAGGGGAGGCTAATAAACCTTTTCCGCTCTTCCTCTCCCTTAAATAAACCTACACATTCAGAAAGACTTTACAAGTTTTGTGCCAGCATATATTGCTGAAGTCCCTAGTTCCTCCTCTATTTGTATTAAACGGTTATATTTCGATGTTCTCTCGCCACGTACTGGTGCGCCTGTTTTGATTTGTCCACAGTTTAATCCCACTGCCAAATCTGCTATAAAAGAGTCCTCCGTTTCTCCAGAACGTTCTGAAACCTGCACTTTATATTGATTACGATAAGCAAAGTCTGCAGCATCCAAAGCTTCAGAAAGCGTTCCCACTTGATTCACTTTTAGAAGTAATGCATTAGCTGCTCTTTTCTTTACGCCTTCCTTTATACGTTCTACATTTGTGACAAATAGATCATCACCTATAATTTGAATTCCTAAATCTTTTGTGATCTTAGCATAACCCTCAAAGTCATCCTCATCCAAGGGATCTTCCATCGAAATAATAGGAAACTCGTTAATTAATTCTCGATAAAGATTGATTAGCTCTTCTCTATCATAACTTTTTTTATTTAGTTTATATACTTTTTCTTTCTTGTCATACCAGTGGGTACTCGCACAGTCCATCGCGTATACAACCTTCTCTTCATATCCCGCTTTTTTTACAGCTTTTGCCATAAATTCAAAAGGCTCTCTTATCCCATGCATCGGTGTGGCGTATCCCCCTTCATCCCCCGTATTCACTGCTAAAATACCATACTTTTCTATCACTAAATCTCTTAGTATAAGATTTATTTCTGTGGTCATTTGAAGTGCTTCTTTAAATGATTTCGCACCTACCGGAACCATTATGAATTCTTGAATCTCAAGATAGTTTGAGGTAAGCTTCCCACCATTTAATAAGTTCATAAAAGGCACTGGAAGAATATATCCGTTTGGGTTGAGATATCTATAGAGCGGGAGACCGCAAACATTGGCAGCGGCACGAGCAATAGCTAATGATACACCTGTAATCGCATTTGCCCCCAATGCGCTCTTATTTAGTGTTCCGTCTAATCTGATCATCGCCATATCGATCTTCCTCTGCTCTGTGACGTCTAATCCCTTCAATCTGGGGCCAATTACCTCGTTAACATTGTTTACTGCCTTTTTAACCCCTAGTCCTCTATAACGATTTTTATCTCCGTCTCGAAGCTCATGTGCCTCGTTACTCCCTGTAGACCTTCCCGCAGGTACATTTGCTCTACCCATCATCTTATCGCCAACGCAGATATCTACCTGTACTGTAGGAAAACCCCTACAATCAATAATTTCTCTTGCTCTGACATCACTGATTTGAAAATTACTCATCATAACCCCCTCTGTTTTTGTAAAATAAAAATAGATATCAACTTTATTTAAAGTCTTCTCTCTGATTTTTGTTTCTATTCTTTTCGTGATTTTATAGTGTATTTCTAAATTAATTATTTTTTTGATGTGCAGATGTTTTTATGTAACTATGTTTAATTATATTCAATGCATTATAAAGGTGCTTCCTAATGCTTTCCTCTGCACGTTTAATATCTCCAGATTTAATATCCTTAATGACAGGATAATGAGTTTTAACAAGGGCATCCGGTTCCTTATACAGATGTTCTTCCAACGTAATAAACGTCCTTAATTGATGCTCCAGGGTTAGCCACATATCCAGCAATTTACGGTGATCTGATAACTCACAGATCGTTCGATGAAACTTCATGTCTACCGAAACCAACTTATCTATTTTCCCCTCTTGTGATGCTTTTTTCATCATTTTGAGGATAGAGTCCAATTTCTCAATTTTTTTACTGTCAAGGCTTTCCATAAGCTTTCGTACTGCAAGTTCTTCGAGTGCACTCCTTAAAGTATAAACTTCCTCTAAATCTCTTTCACCAAAATTAGCAACATAAGCTCCCTTAAATGGGATTGTAACAACGAGCCCTTCTTTTTCTAAATAGCGTATTGCCTCACGTATAGGGAATCGGCTTATTTGCATCTCTTCAGCCAACCTGGATTCAATAAGCCGATCTCCCGACTTTAGCTTCCCGGATTTAATAGCCTTCCTAATCTGTTTCAAAGTTTTGGTAAACATTGTTGACCGTTCTTGTTTTTCAAAAATTGGCATATAATACCTCATCTTAAAATAAGTATTTATGTTGTAGACATTTTTATAATAATTGTCAACAATAAACAGTTTACTATTAATTTTTTTTTTGTCAACCCTCCGACGCGAAAAAGTTTTTCGGAAGAAATTCTTCCTTCTGCAATTAAAGAAGGAGGAACAATCATTATCTGCTCTTCATGCAAAAACAGGATAGAGGAAAAAGAGTTTGAGGATTTATTAATGCAAACAAAAAGTGCTGATGAATTCCTTAATAAAATTAATAATCCTAAATTTTTTGTAATTGACCAATGGCAGGTTGAGGAGATATGTAAGACTTTAAAAAAAGCTGAGATTATGTATTATTCAGATGAAATAGATGATAATGTTTTAAGAAATTTATTAGTTACTCCTATTGCTTCAATGGAAGAAGGGCTTAAGAGAGCTTTTTCTAAATATGGGGAAAATACCAAAATTATAGCTATTCCAGAAGATCCCTACTTGATACCAGAGTAATCAAATTTCTACTTTTGCACTATTTTAAACCTATCAGAAACATAAGGTCCCTCAGTTTCTGTTTTATATCCAGCAAACATATATTTTGTAGTATGCGCTATGCCAAAGTCTCCGTCTTTCTTTATGGCTATAGCTCCAGCTTCACCTCCAATACTAATTAACATTTCTCTCAAAGCTCTTTTTACAGAAGATAAAGCTTCATAACCATTAGCCATTTCATAGTTTATGTTTCTAGCTAAAGTCATTCTAATTATCTTCTCACCTGTACCGGTCATAGAGACACCCCCCACACTGTTATCGGCATATATACCGCAGCCTATTAGAGGGCTATCTCCTACCCGACCAGGCAGCATTCCTAAAATACCACCTGTAGAAGCACCGGCAGCAATAAGATTTTTTGAATCTATGGCTACAGCACCTACGGTGCCAAATATCTCCTTGTATATCTTTACTATAGCTCCTCCTTTCTTCAAAGCTTTCTCCTGATACTCCGTCCTTTTATTTGTATTAGTTTTCATTTCCTTTACTTTATAGTGGAGAGCAAATTCTTTGGCTTTTTTCCCTACTAACAATATGTGAGGAGTTTTTTCCATTACTAATCTCGCTACTTTAATTGGATTCGCAATCCCTTCCAGAGCGGCTACAGCACCAGCATTCCTATGTTCGCCTTCCATTATAGAAGCATCCATTCTGGCGATACCATCAAGTTGAAGCAGGGAACCTCTACCAGCATTGAAATTTTTATTATCTTCAAGTGTTGTTATGGCTGCTTCTACTGCATCTACGGAGGACCCACCTCCCTCAAGAATTGCCCAACCTTCATTTAAAGCCTTTAGTATACCTTGGTTTCTTGCTTCTCTATTTTTAACTTGAGAAGATGCACCTCCATGCACGAGCATAACTAACAATTAAATCACCCCTCCCCAAAAATCAGTTAATAAAACTTAGATAGTTATTTATCCACTTTTTCTATTCCATATTTCCAATCATTTTTATCCATTTCTTTAATAAAAGTTACCAGATGGTCGACAAGAACTTTCACCATTTTTTCGCCTTTTTCTTTAGTAGCTTTATCTGGACCTCCTGTAGCACCGTAAGGGGTTAACTCATCAAAAAGCCACTTGATTTCAATATCTCCCGAAGGTAAATTAGGGACTACCCCTTTAGCATATTTCATTTTTACAAGTTCAGGCTCCATAGCAAGCATTATTGAAGTTTCTCCTTCGCCAGCATGACCAAGTCCATCCCAAACTGCAAATGTTCCCCTGGGAAGAAGCTTGCCAGCTGTTATCCACCATGCTTCTAATACACATATTTTTATCTCCGGGTGTATAACTCTGAATTCTCTTGTAGCAATTTCTATTGGTGCTATGTTACCATCGTGCCCATTAATTATTATTAATTTCTTAATATTATGATTAAGAAGGGATGAGAGAACATCTTTCAATACAGATATTAAAGTCCCCGATGAGAGAGTTATAGATATAGGGAATTTTGCGTAATGCATACTCATTCCGTAAGATATGGTTGGCAATACAAGTAGACCCCCTACATTCTTTGCAATTTCCATAGATAATCTTTGAGCAACTATAGCATCGGTACCGTAGGGTAAATGCTCCCCATGGCATTCCGTTGACCCAACAGGGAGTATTGCTTTATCAAATTTTGCCTTATCATACTCATGCTTGGTTAGAAGCTCTAAACAATTGTTAAATGACATTTTTTATACCTCCTGGTTAAAATTTTTGGAATTTAGTATCATAAAATTACCATCCATTTTCTCTTCTCTATCCCAACTCTGTAAGACGATAGATTTGCAGACCTTCTTCGCCTGGTTTTTAAAGCATATTTGATTACTATCAAGAGAATAGATTAGGTTCTCTTTTCAAACTAAACACACCGCAATTAGCTACCTAATCAAAATTTGGAAGAATTATAGTTCATAGGAAAATGACAAGCAACATAATGATTATTATTTAAATTCAATAGTTCGGGTTCCTTATTCTTACATATCCCTTTTTTAAATGGACATCGGGGATGAAACGCACAACCTGATGGTCTATTTATTGGGCTTGGGGTCTCTCCTTTTAGAACAATTATTCCCCTTTTCACAGTGGGGTCAGGTATAGGTACCGCAGACAACAGAGCTTTAGTATAGGGATGCCGAGGATAATCAAATATCTCTTCTGTATTACCCAACTCAACGATTTTCCCCAAATACATAACAGCAACTCTATTTGATATCTGTCTAACAATGCCCAGGTTATGAGTTATAAATAACATCGTCAGATGGAATTCTTTTTTCAATCTCATCAATAAATTTAGTATTCGTGCTTGAATTGATACATCTAAAGCTGATGTTGGTTCATCCGCTATTAAAATAGAAGGATTAAGTGCTAATGCTCTTGCAATAACCACCCGTTGAGCCTGACCTCCACTCAATTCATGGAAGAATCTTTCTTTAAACTCTTTACCCAGATCGACCATTTCGAGAATTGAGTTCGCCTTCTCATCAATTTTGTCAACATCTACTACTTTATGAACCTTAATGACTTCTTTAATTAAACTTCCCACCCTCTTTCGTGGGTTTAAAGAAGCAGGTCCTTCTTGAAAAACTATTTGCAAAATAGTAGCTAATTGCGCACCATATTCTCTGGGTGATTTACCATAAATATAAATCTTGCCATCGGTAGGTGTAAGTAGACCGAGGATAAGTTTAGCTAAGGTTGTCTTCCCACATCCACTTTCACCAACCAGGGCTAACACCTCCTCTGGATACATCTCTAGATTGATTCCATCTACAGCCTTCACCCATTTTGCTCCAACTAATAATCTGGTGAGGAGACTCTTCTCACTAAGAAAGTACTTTTTTAAATTTATTGTTTTTAGCACAGGATTATGTAATTTGATCTCCTCTTCAAACATTGTAGCATCTCACAAAATGGTCTTCATCTACTTTATAGAGAGGCGGCCTCTCTTGATAGCATTTCTCTGTATGAATATCACAACGGGGATAAAAGCTGCATCCTATTGGTAAATTATCCAGCCTGGGGGGAGACCCTTTTATTTCTGTTAATTCTTTTCTTATGTCATGTCTTGGTATAGCAGCTAAAAGTTTCTGGGTGTAAGGATGTAAAGGTTTCTGAAAAAGGTCAGTCGCTTTCGCCTGTTCAACAATACTACCTGCATACATTATATATATTCTATCACAGATCTCAGCTAATATACCTAAATCGTGAGTTATGAAAAGAAAGGAAGAATCCTTCTTTATCAACTTTCCTTTTATTAACTCCAGAATTTGTCTTTGGATAGTTACATCCAAAGCAGTGGTAGGCTCGTCAGCGATAACCAATTCTGGATTACAAGATATTGCCATTGCAATTAAAACACGCTGTTTCATTCCTCCACTGAATTCATAAGGGAAATTCTTAAATCTATCCCCAGGTTCTTGAATCTCTAATTCGTCTAATAATTGTATAGTTTTACTTCTTGCATTTTTAAAACTCACATTATTATGAGCCATGATGACATCACAAATCTGTTTCCCAATGCTAACGGTTGGATTTAAATAAATTGATGGATCCTGGAAAATAATAGAGATTTTATTACCTCTTATATTCCTTAGTTGCTGATCGTTTATCTTAAGTATATTAGATCTTTTATAAAGGATCTCGCCTGAAACAATCTCCCCCGGAGGAGGTACAAGCCGTAAAATTGATCTTGCGAGAGTTGACTTTCCACAACCACTTTCACCAGCTATTCCTACTGTCTCACCTTTTTTGACTTCTAAAGTAACCCCATCAACCGCCTTTATAATTTTTTTCTTTGCATAAAAATATATTGACAAATTTCTAATCAAAAGAAAACTATTATTAATTTTCATTTTTTTCTTTCTTCTCAATATCAACAATTTCCTATGAAAATTACTTGTAACTATTCAGGTACTCTCTACTAACTTTAGCCCAGGATTCGACAATCTATTAAAGCTCTCTACAGGGTAGGGGAGGCTTTAGCCTCCCAATTACCTCTAACTCTTGTTTTGCAAATGGCGATTAGCTCACCCTACCCACTAAACAGCCAATTAGCCCCATACTATAATTGAACAGGCTGAATAGTTACAATTACTTAATCTCTAATACTTTTGATATCTTGGATTTAGAATTCTTTCCAAACCTATTCCAAAAAGATTAAAGCCAAAAACGAGTAAGGCTATTGCTATACCTGGGAATATACACATCCAGGGAGTGTTTAATAGATAATTCTTTCCAGTTGATAACATAGCACCCCATGATGCTTTTGGGGGTTGCACTCCCAATCCTATAAAACTAAGTGAAGCCATATCAATAAGTGCATATCCAAGATCCAATGAAACTTGAACAATAATCACTGAAACAATATTTGGAAGGATATGATAAAAGACAATCCTTTTCACACTAAATCTTAATACCTGGCAGGCTTCAATATAAGGTTCTTCTTTAATAGATAATGTAACACTTCTAACTAACCTTGTTAGCATCGGTATATAACTGATCCCTATTGCTAATATAGCATTACGCACATTAGGCCCTAAAAGAGCAACTATTACAATAGCCAGGAGAAGGTGAGGAATCGATATTATTATATCCATTATTCGCATTATTATTTCATCAAAATATCCTCCTATATAAGAAGATATCAAGCCTAATGGAACACTGATAGACAGTTCTAAAATTACAATGAGTAAAGTAATTGTAAAAGCCATCCGTGAACCATATAAAATACGACTGAAAGTATCTCTACCCACATTATCAGTGCCAAATAAGTGCTCAAACGAAGGGGATTGATATGTAGCCATTAAATCTATATCATAAGGGTTGTAAGGAGCAAAAAAAGGAGCAAAAATAGCAATAATAGCAAAAATTCCTACAATTACAATTCCTATTATGGCTAAGTTGCTTGCTGAAATATCCCCAAATGCTTTTTTTAGTTGTCTGCTGAAGAATCCATAGCGAGCCATATTTTTACCTACTTCTTTGAAGTATATCGTATTCTGGGGTCTAATACACCATATAGTATATCAACGACAAAATTTGAGAATACGAAGACTATAGAAATAAATACCGTAACACCAAGAACTATTGGATAATCTTGAGCGAGAGTAGCCCCAACTAATAAGCTACCAAGCCCACCCAATCCAAACACATATTCAACAAGAACTGCAAAAACTATATATGAGCCAATCATAAATCCCGATATGGTTAGAATCGGTGCTAAAGAATTTTTGAAAGCTCTTCCGACTATTTTTTTATTCGGAATTCCCATTGCTTTGGCTTTTGTTATATAATTTTTTTGCAATTCCTCCAACATATTTGCCCTGGTCATTCTGAATAGGAGGCCAGTAAATGAAAATGATAAAGCTGAGCAAGGGAGAACCAAATGCTTAATATCAAAGAGCCTGTGTAGACCCATTGGAGGAAACCATCCTAACCAAATTGAGAAAATTATAATGAATAATAACCCAACCCAGAATACAGGCATTGATGAGGTAATAATCGCAAGAGTGATGAAGACGTTATCAGTAATGGTGGCCTCCTTAAGCGCCGCCAATATTCCAGTTGGAATTGATAATAGAAAAGTTAATAGTCCGCTTAGTAAAACAAGTTGTAAAGAAACGGGCAGCCGTTCTAATATCAGTTTACTAACCTTGATATCTTTAAGGAAAGAGATTCCAAAATCTCCGTGCATAATACCTTTAAGCCATAGCCAATATTGTATATACAGTGGTTTATCTAAATTCAATCCTTGTTTTATCTTTTCAATCGTCTCTTTAGGTACCTTATGACCAGCTGTCATAAGAGTAACTGGGTCACCAGGTGCTGCTTGCAATAGTAAGAAAATTACAAGAGAGACTCCAATAACTGTAAGGGTTGCAGTTACAAGTCTTCTCAATATAAAAGCTACTAAATCTGCACTCATAGTTTATCCTTTATACTTACGCAAGACACTTGAGGGGACAATGTTTCATATCCCCTCAAGATTGTGCTGCTCCTTTATTTAATTAGAATAAATTTTTTAAATTTCAATGATTTAAAATTCTCTTCTTCTCTTTTGTCAGAGCGTGAGATCTAACTTATCTGCTGTCTCGATGAAGGCTGCAAGCAGGTCAATCGCCGCCTTAAGGTCAGATGTATGCGCCATCTCCACTACCGAGTGGACATATCGAGTGGGAAGAGAAAGGGTGACCACGGCTGCCCCTTCTTGAGCCATCTGCAGTGTCCCAGCGTCGGTACCTCCATGAGGAAGGATTTCCATCTGATAGGGGATATTCCGTTCATCAGCGAGTTTGCGCATTGCTCGCACTAATCCAGGATGAGAGATGGAGGAGGAATCAGTCAACTTGATTGCAACACCCTTCCCAAATTTTGTTATCTGTTGTGGGCCAGGGACACCAGGCATGTCAGCAGCAATTGTTGCATCAAGTGCGATCCCAATCTGCGGCTTTACTGCAAACCCAGCCACCCGTGCCCCACGCAACCCAACCTCCTCCTGTGTTGTTCCCAAAAAGTAAAGATTACAAGCGGTATTTTTAGCCTGCTTGATCGCCTCAATCCCAATATATAAGCCGGAACGGTCGTCAAGTGCCTTTCCAGAGACAACATTCTCATAGGTAAGGAACTCCTGGCGGAGAGTAATTGTGTCTCCAATATTGACAGAATCCTTCACTCTATTTTCAGGTAAGCCAAGGTCAATGAACAGGTCTTTCATCTCGGGTGGCTTTTTACGTTCCTCATCGGTCATGATATGCACTGGTTTGCTTCCAATGCATCCAATCAGATCTCCCTTCTCGGTGTGCACGATCACCCTTTGGGCAATTAGTGTCTTAACATCAAAACCGCCAAGGGGATGGATTCGTAGGAAGCCAGAATCCTTTTCAATAAAGCTGACAATGAAACCAATCTCGTCCATGTGGGCAGCGATTGCCACCGTTGGTCCTTCACCTTTGCGATGGGCGATCAAATTTCCCAAACGATCCACCTCAACTGTGTCTACATAGCCTCTCAGTGTCTCGGTGATAATTTTACGAATCCCTTCTTCATGTCCGGGGATTCCTGAAGCCTCACTCAATTGTTTTAGAAGATCCATAAAAACCTCCTTACCTTCTCACACTGATTAATCAGTTAATCCCATCCATTGACTAATTACTTAAAGAAAAGTTTGGTTAGAGAGAGCATATACTCCCCAACCAACAATTAACCTATGAGCTTGTCCTTTAACTCATAATTACTATAATCGAAATTTTTTCTAAAGCCTTATTTCCCCAGCCAGACATCTGTCATAAGGTGTTGGAAGCCAAACATTGGACCGGCCTTGAATCCTTTTACTTTAGCTAACGCAGGTAATGCTTCCTGAACGTGGTATAGCCATACTTTTGCAGCATCATTGTAAAGTATCTTATTTACTTCTATATAAAGCTTGCTTCTTCTCTCATTATCGGTTTCTTTTGCTGCTTCATCTAATAATCTATCCACCTCTTTATTGGCATAGTAGGAAAAGTTGCAGCAACCTTCTGGTGGTGCATTTGTTGAGTAATAAAAAGGCCTAAGCGTCCCCATGGCATCTGGGAAGTCAGGATACCAAAAACTGAAAGCAGCATCCTTATAAGCTCCTGCTTGTAGATGGCTCCACATAGTACTTGGTTCTTCTGCAACAAGTTTAAGGTCAACGCCAATTGCCTTAAAATACCTTTGAAGCACTAAACCTGTCTCCAAATCAGGGGATACAGCGCCAATTATCGCTTCAAATGAAAAACCATTTGGATATCCTGCTTCCTTCAAAAGCTCCCTTGCTTTTTTTGGATCATAAGGATACAGAGGCTCAATTCCTGCTAATGAACCTGCTAAGTTTGGTGGAATACCTGTTATTGCCGGGACAGCGTAGCCAAAGGTAACGGCTTCTGTTAACGCTTTTCTATCAATAGCATAATTTAATGCTTTTCTAACCCGCACATCATTAAATGGAGCTTTATTGTCTTTTAAAGCAAGATAGTAAATGTTATAGGTAGGAAAAGCATTGATGTTAATATCTTCTACATTTGTAAGTAATTTCAAATTCTTATAGGATATCCTATACGCCATGTTAATATCTCCACTCTTGAGACTTGTAAGGTTTGTAAACTCTTCCTGTATAATGTTGAAGATAATTTTATCCAGATAAGGTTTCCCTTTTTGCCAATAGTCATCGAATTTAACCAATACTGCGCGACTTCCCCTTTCCCACTTTTCTAATTTAAATGGCCCTGCACCTATTGGATGTTCCCCAAGTCCAACACCGTATTTCTTTATAGCCTCCTTGCTGGTAACACCGCCTTCACCTGTAGCTAAGGCATATAAAATATCAACAGTACTTGGTGTCTTAAGATTTATTTGTACTGTTAAATTATCCAGTGCCTTTATGCTCTCCATTGAATCAAACATCCAGGCCATAGGAGATTTTGCCTCTGGTGAAGTAGCAAATTTGATACTTGCAACAACGTCTTCTGCATCCATTGTGTTTCCATCGTGAAATTTTACTCCTTCTCTAAGATGAAGCACAATTGTTTTGGCATCTGGGACTTCCCATGACTCTGCAAGACAAGGTAATAGATTTCCGTTTTCATCATATTGAAGCAAAGTATCCCAGATTGCCATAGTTGTCAGATTTTGCGACACATCATAGGATCTATAATAGGCTAAGCTAGGAATAGGTCTATATACACCAACCTTTAGCGTACCTCCATAAGTTGGTTTTACTTCGTTAGCACTGCCGATTCCGATAAAAAGCGCCATTGTAAAGACTATTAATATCAGCATCGTCATATTCTTAACTAACAATTTCCATCTCGTATTTACCATCTTTCACAGCCTCCTTGATATTATTTATTTTCCCTAAAAGATTTTTAAAAAATTTAGTTATTTAATATATTCTTTCTTCCGAAACTCTCTCTCCCCAGCTAATAACTATATTTATTCTCTCACCTCCTTTTGGTCTTATTTTTAGCCTTTTCCTTATCAAAATCAAACCTTATCTTTATATTATTCCCTTTTTTTGTCAACCAACTTTTGTAGGAAACTCATCTTGTTAGATTTTTAGAATATCTTGAAATCCGTAATATTTGCATTAATAACGATCTATGTAAGAAGAGAAAGATTAATTTCAAAATCACAGATTCCACATTTATTGAGGTAGGGAACGGTCGCGACCGTTCCCTATTTTATAAAAGGATTTTCCTCCAAAAGCTAGCTGTCAAGAATATCTCGGGATTCTTCCTCTCCATCGCTGTTTAGGAGTAAATGGGTGAATGGAATGATGGGTTGATGGGTAAGAGGAACAGTCCTTCTCATCATCTTTATGCATTAGCATTTACTCTTTTTCTCATCTACTCATTCACTCTCTACTTATCTACCCAAACTTATAAGGCTCCTTCAGGGAAAATCCCTTGATACCCATAAACCTGGCAAACTAATACTTTTTTGGTACTATCAAGTGATCGCAGAAAGTTCTTAAAAAGAGAGATTAATCCTTATCCTCAATGCTGTTGTCGTTTTATAATTTTCCCATATCCTGGAGAAACCTTTATTTCACCATTATCAAAAACTACATTTCCTCGGACTATGGTAATCTCAGGTATTCCATAAACCTCCCATCCTTCATATACTTTTGCAACATCTCTTACTTTAGTAAACATTTTATCTCTTGAGATAATTTCCTTTTTATTTGGATCAATAATTACAAAATCTGCATCAGAGCCAATCGTAATTGTCCCTTTTCCTGGATACAGACCAAATATTTTTGCAGGGTTTCTACTAATAAGGTCTACCATTCTTCCTAAAGCAAGTTCTCCCTCTTTTACTTTAGTGAAAAGTAGGGGTAATCTCTGTTCAATACCAGGTAAGCCTGAAGGTGCCTTAAATATATTATCCTTGCCTCTCTCTTTTTCTTCCCTTGTGTAAGGAGCATGGTCGCTACCTATTGTATCAATGCTTCCATCGTTTACCAGTCTCCACATAGCTTTTCGCTCTTCCTCAGTTCTAAGCGGTGGGTTACATTTGGCATATGCACCATATTTGTTAAGGTATTCCTCATTAAGTAGTAAGTATTGAGGGCATGTTTCTGCTATTACATCTATACCCCTTCTTTTTGCATCATTTATTAATTCAACAGCTCTTGGTGTGGTGATGTGACATATTTGAACCCTTGCACCAGTTTCTTCAGCAAATAATAAAATTTTTGAAGTTGCCTCTATTTCAGCAATTGGTGGTCGAGATTTAACATGATAAATTGGAGAGGTTTCCCCTTTATCTCTAAAAATCTTAATTTGATTTTTTATTATGCTATTATTTTCTGCATGAAAGGCAGCTAAAAGATTTGTTCTGGCTATTTTTTTCATAACTTCGTATAGGTCCCCGTCTAAGGGTGCAGTAAGTCCTTCGAATTCTTTTTCTCTTCCTTTGGGAGCCTCATGCAAGAAAGTTTTAAATGCAACAATACCAGTTTTCGAGCAAGGAATAATATCATCTAAATATTCTATGCCTGCAGCACCAAAAAATGCAATATCAACTACAATTTGATTTTTTGCTATCTCCATCCTTCTTTTTACCAGTTCTGGAGAATGTGGTGGTGGGGTAGAGATTGGATGTTCAATTAATGTGGTAACCCCACCTGCTGCAGCTGCTTTTGTACCTGTCTCAAATGTCTCCCTTTCTTCATGTCCAGGAGCTCTTATATGCACATGCGGGTCTATAGTGCCTGGTAATACAATTTTCTCTTTTGCATCAATAATTATCTTAGCTTTTTCTAATTCTGTTTTGCTTATCGATGCAATCTTCCCTTCTTTTATTCCTATACTGCAATCTATTAATCTGCCATCTATAAATACATTTTTTGACTTAATAATCATATCAAGATTATTCATATTTTCCCTCCAGATATTATTTTAGTGAACAAAATTTAAATCGCCCAATTTAGGTTTATAAATTAATAGAGTTTTACAACCTTTATTGCCTTATCAGGACATTTTTTCTCACACATATAACATAAAGTGCACTCATCTTCATTATAAGGTATAGTTACTATCTGTCCATCTTTAAACTGAAAGACATCTACAGGGCAAATATTAATACATTCTCTACAATCATTTAAAGAAGCCTGACATCTGTCTTTATCAATTTTTATCTGGATAAACATTCCCATAATAACCCCCCTCAAGAAATCTCTTTTAATATTTTTCTTACTTCAGTTACAATTTGTGAATGGTAATCTACAACTCTTATTCCAGCTTCTCTCATTATACGGGCTTTTACTTTAGTAGAACCCATCTCTCCATGAACAATTACTGCTGCATGCCCAAATCTCATCCCTTGCATATTATCTACAAAGCTTCCAGCAATAAAAACTACAATAGGTTTTGTGTAAGAGGCTTCTTTAACAAATTTAGCCGTTATCTCTTCCTGAACAGTTCCCGGCTCGCAGAAAAGCACTATTACTTTTGTTTGAAGGTCTTTTTCTAATAAGGGAAGAAGTTCATAAAAGGTAGAGCCTATTATGGGGTCTCCGCCAATGTTTATAGCAATACTTTGGCCTATCCCATTTAAAGAGAGCTGACTGCAGGTTTCTACAAGCATTCCCCCACTTCGAGAGAGAACAGCCACATTTCCGGGAGTGAAAGCTTTATTACATTCATCTACAGGTCCTCCTATAGAACCCAATTTTATTTTTCCTGGAGAAATCATACCCAGAGAGTTAGGCCCAACGATTCTTGCCTCTCTCTGTTTAGCAAAAGCTATCATTTCTATAACATCGGCTCGGGGGATCCTTTCTGTAAATACATTTATTAATTTAATTCCAGCATCTATAGCCTCAAAGGTAGCATCTTTGGCAAATCTGGGAGGAACAGAGACAATAGAAGTATTCGCTTTATGATTTTTCAAAGCAGTTTTTACACAATTGTATACAGGTACACCATATATTTTTTGTCCTTCCTTGTCTGGAGTTACTCCAGCAACTACTTTTGTTCCATAATCAAGCATTCCTCTGGTAAAGGTTACCGCTTCCCTTCCCGTAATACCCTGAATTATCACCTTAGTTTTTTCATCAATTAATATAGCCATTTTTTACTCCCTCTTTTTCATCATCTCTACCGCCAATCTTGCTGCTTCATCCATTGGAGTCTCTCGGCCATAATACTCTACACCGTACTTTCTAAGGATAGCATAGCCATCTTTTTCAAAGGCGCCAGCAGACCTAAATAAAATGGGATACCTTTTAGGGTCTATCCCTAATTCTACCATAGCTTTAATTACCCCTCTGGCTATAAAATCCACTCTTGAGTTGCTATATACATTAGTGATTACTGCCAGTCCTTTTACATTTTGTTTGGTTAAAATCAGTTTAGTTAAATTATATATTTTCCTTACAGGAGCATTTCCTCCCACTTCGCAGTAATTAGCAGGTTTTCCTCCATGATTAAGCACGGCATCAAAAGTAGTCAGGCTGCCTCCGCCCGCTCCAATTAATAAACCAAGATTACCACCAAACTCAGTTACTCTTCCGGCAACTCCTCGATAATCCGCCCTGTCAATTTCAGCAGCTTTTATCTCAAACTCGGTTGGAGGACGAGCTTTATCTTCTCTTTCATTAATACCAAACCCTTCCAATCTCTTTTTTTGTCTAAATAGAGCATCATCTTCTATTTCAATATGAGCATCACAAATAATCAGCTTACCTTCTTTTGTTAATCCTAAAGGATTTATCTCGGTGAGAGTAGCATCAAATTTTATAAATATTTCCCATACATTAAGTATTATTGATTGAATAGTTTTAGACATCTTGGGAGGTAATCCTAATGTATATGATAGCTCCTTAGCCTGATAAGGTTGAAACCCTATAAAAGGGTCAATCAACACTTTGAATATTTTTTCTGGATGCTTTTGGGAGACCTCATTTATATCCATACCGCCCATACTGCTACAAATCATTATCCTTTTTTTTGCTACTTCATCATAAGTAGCCCCTAAATATAATTCTTGCTCTATTACTAATTTTTCCTCAATTAGTATTTGTTCTACAGAGTAACCCTTTATCCTGGCCTTAAGCATTTTAGAAGCAGTACTTTCGGCCTTTTCAGGGATGGAGGCAAATTTCACTCCCCCCAATTTTCCTCTTCCTGTAACCAACACCTGAGCCTTAAGAGCTACCTCCTTACCGATTTCTTCAGCTACTTTTTTTGCCTCTTTTGGTGTAGTAATAATTTTTCCTTGAGGAAGAGGGATTCCATAAGAGGCAAAAATATTCTTAGCTTCAAATTCGTATAATCTCATTTCCTCTCCTTGTTTTTTAATGTTTTCTTGTTTTCCCCTCTCACATATCACCTCTTCGCAGGCTCTGAGCCTTGCGGCTACCAATTTACTTCTCACTGTTTTGTTTTTCCCTCTGCCCCTTTAATCCTTTAATCCTTCTTCCCCTCCTTACTTTTGGGCACAAAGATAACCTTCTTCTAATGCCTTTAAATTAATCGCCTCTGTTCCTTGTGGGACGCTCTCTTTAACTGCTTTTTCCATAGCTTCTTTGCTAACTATATCTGCTAAATTGGTAAGAGCTCCCAGCATTACTATATTAGCGACAATCCCCTTGCCTAATTTTTCTGAGGCTATACTGGTAGCTGGGACTTTATTCACTTTAATTCCAATTTTTTCAGGGACTCGAGATATTGTATCTGAATCTATAATTAAAGTTCCTCCTTTTTTTATACTGTCTATATGCTTATCCAGAGCTTCTTGAGACATAGCTACCAAAATATCAGCCTCTTCTACTAAAGGATAAAGTATAGCTTCCTCAGAGATAACCACCTCAGATCGGCAAGCTCCGCCCCTTGCCTCGGGACCATAAGATTGAGTCTGGACCATCTCCTTTTTATCATACATCGCCGCTCTGGCTAAAATGATTCCTGAAAGCACTACTCCTTGCCCGCCGAACCCAGTTAATCTTACCTCAATTCTTGACACTTTCTTTTCTCCTTTTTTTAATAAGTCCTCTCAAGGAGGCACCAAATTCAGCCTTTTCTATATCTACAAATTCGCCAACAATAAATTTGTCCTTTAATTCTTCCTTAGGCGTTTTTTCTGCTTTTTCTTTCCTTATTGAACTCCTTTTAAACCATTTCATCATTTGCATCCCATTCCCAATCTTATTTCTTCTTCCGTATTGAGTGGGACATTGAGATATAACCTCTATAAAAGAGAGTCCTTTTTTTTGGATACCCTTTTTAATAGAGTTAATTAAAGCTCTAGAGTGAAAAGTAGTCCATCTGGCTACGTAGGTAGCTCCGCAAGTAGCGGCCAGCTTGCATAAATCAAAAGGATACTCGATATGTCCTAATTGAGAGGTCATTGTGAAAGCCCCTCGAGGAGTAGTGGGCGAGAATTGTCCACCGGTCATTCCATAGTTAAAGTTATTCACTACTATAGCTGTCAGGTCAACATTTCGTCTTGCTGTTTGGATGAGATGGTTTCCACCAATACCGGCGACTTCACCATCCCCCATATGACAGATTACTGTAAGCTCAGGATTAGCCAATTTTACACCAGTGGCAAACCCTAATGGTCTACCGTGAAGGGTATGAAAATAATCCCCTATCCAGTAAGTACACATTCTTCCCGTGCAACCGCTGCCCCCTACCCACAAAATTTTATCTATATCCAATTTTAATTCCTCTATAGCTTTAATAGTATAATACCATATTTGAGGTATTCCACATCCTGGGCACCAGAGATGAGGGTTTCCTGGGCGATCAAATCTAAAATATTTTAAAGCTGGATGTTTTTTCAATTGGTTACCCTCCTTATAAGATTATATATTTCTTTTGGTTTATGAAGTTCAACCCCTGGTTTAGGAAAAGAAATAACCTTTGTTCTCTCTCCAGCAACTCTCTTTACTTCTCTGACCATTTTCCCCATATTCATTTCTGGAAAAATTATCGCCTTAGGCTTTCTTTTTGCAATATTTTCAATAACTTTATCTGGAAAAGGCCAGATAGTTATCAGTCTAAGATAACCTATTTTAAGTCCCTGTCTTCTTGCTTCAAGGACAGCACTCTTTGCAGACCTTGCTACAGAACCATAAGCTAAAACTATTACTTGTGCATCCTCCAGATATGCAGACTCAATTTTGGTTATCTTTTCTACATTTTTTTCAACTTTATTCCACAACCGGGAAACCATTCTTTTCTGAACTTCATAATCTGTAGATGGGGAGCCTGTTTCTGTATGAGTAAGGCCAGATACTGGCATTCTATATCCTTCTCCAAAGGCGGGCATGGGGGGAACATCGGTATCACTTTCTACTTTAAAAGGAAGAAATTCCTGTGGGGGGAATTTTGCTCTTTTTCTTTGGATGATTTTTACCTTTTCTGGAATGACCACTTTCTCTCTCATATGGCCAACTATCTCATCAGCAAGAATAAAAGTAGGCACTCTATAAGTCTCTGAGAGATTAAAAGCTTCCACAGTGAGGTCAAACATCTCCTGTGGAGATTCTGGAGCAAGTGCTATTATAGAGTAATCGGCGTTACTCCCGTACCTTACCTGATAGACATCCCCTTGCATAGTTTTGGTAGCTGCTCCTGTTCCTGGGCCTGCTCTTTGCACATCTACAATTATGCAGGGAGTTTCAGTTA
Source organism: Candidatus Aerophobota bacterium (assembly GCA_021163155.1). Lineage (GTDB taxonomy): Bacteria > Aerophobota > Aerophobia > Aerophobales > JAGGXI01 > JAGGXI01. Next base: position 8,949 of record JAGGXI010000038.1, on the reverse strand, counting down.
TAGCTGCGTAACCTATGCATTCCTGCATCAGGCATATTCCGTTGCCTGAGGTGGCGGTCATAGACTTCCAGCCAGCACAAGCAGCGCCAATAACAATAGTTAAAGAATCAAGCTCATCTGCACCCTGGACAAAGATTCCTCCAACGTCAAATAATCTCCAGGATAGTCTTTCAGAAATTTCAGTAGCTGGAGTAATTGGATACCCGGCAAATAGATTGCAGCCGGCAGCTATGGCTCCTTCAACACAGGCTTCATCACCCTGAAAGAGATGAGTGCCGGAAAGAATTCTTTTATTCATTTTTTTCTCCTTCCACAGCTATAGCAAAAGCTGAGCAGTATAACTCACACACCCTACAGAGAGTGCAAGTCTCTAAATTTTCTACCTGTGCAGGATAAATTCCTCTAATACTTCGTTGGGGTGAATAAGATAAAACATTTTTAGGGCAAAATTCTATGCAAATACCGCATCCTGTGCATAGATTTTCATCTATATGAATTTTTTTCATCCTTTCTCCTTTTAAAGCTTTTTTTATGAATTTGCAATTTTTTTTCTTGTAGCTCTAATATGCGTACGCATCAAAGTTTCAGCTAACTCTCCATTATGATTCGCCAAAGCATCAATGATTTTAAGATGGTCCTTTAAAGTATCTTTGGGAGATCTAAATACTCCTGGTTCAAATGCAGCAATTTGAATACCAAAACCTTGAATAATTTTACACAAAACCTCATTGCCACTTTTCTGTGCTAAAAACTCATGAAATTTTAAATCAGTAGCTGCATATAATTTAGAAGGGGATTCGCCTACGGATTCCTTTAAACAAGTAAACATCTCTCGCATCTTTTTTATATCCTTCTCCCCTATCTTTTCTGCTGCCAGTCTTGCAGATAATCCTTCCAATACCTCTCGAACATCATATGTTGCCAGCATCTCCTTTTTAGAGAATCTTTTGACATAAATTTGTCCTTTTAAATTGACAGTAACCAGCCCTAATTCAGCAAGTTTTGTTAAAGCTTTCTTTACTGGTGTTCTGCTCACTCCAAGATTATTAGCAACAGAATCCTGGATTATTCTCTCCCCAGGTTTTAACTCCTGTACTAAAATCATATCTTTAAGAGCCTCGAAAGTCTTCTCTTCCACATTTGTATGTCTAACTCTTCTTTTAGGATTTATTGGCATAGATTTATATAAGTCTCCTTAAAACTTAATTTAGAATTCCGTATTCGGGATTCATTTATATTATGTAATATTTTCCAAAAATGTCAATATCGGTTTTGCCTTATTAAATAAAAGCTACCCAAATTATTCATAGATTTATTCATATTCTCATTACTGATTTTTGGAAAGCTCCTATTTTTTAAGGCCTCTGAAAAACCTCCAGAGTCCTCTAATTTATGTAATTTGGACTTTTATCTGCGAAATCAAAAATTTCTAACTTTTTCAAAAATCTTATTTTTTAAAAAATTGACACAGATATTTTCATATATAAAATAAATTATCGTAGACAAAAATAGCTATTATTAACCTGGCAATTTGAATAATGATTATTAAGTTTATCCTAAAATATTGCTCTGAATCTAATTTTTATGAAAATTAAATTTTTTAAAGCTTTTTAGGAACAAAAAATAGGCCAGGTACTCTAACAATTTACCGAAGCTGGATTAATCAATTTAAATTGAGTAATGGATAAAAAGGAGAATAGATAGATGAATCTCAAAAAAGAGGTAACTACGCTTGTTCGTAAGATAGAGGATAAGGTTATAAAAATAAGACGGAAAATTCATCAATATCCAGAATTAGGATTTGAAGAAATAAAGACAGCTCAGTTGGTAAGCGAAGAACTAAAAAGATTAGGTTTTGAGGTCCATTCCAATTATGGTGGAACTACAGGAGTTGTTGGAGTAATAGAAGGGAATAAACCTGGCTCTACTCAGGCTTTACGGGCAGATATGGATGCATTAGCTATAAATGAAGAAACAGGCCTTTCTTTTTCCTCAAAGATACCTGGACAGATGCATGCTTGTGGTCATGATGCCCATACAGCTATTCTATTAGGTACCGCTCATTTATTATCTCAACTACAGTCCCAGTTGAGGGGTAAGGTAGTCCTTGTTTTCCAACCAGCAGAAGAAGGTCATGCTGGTGCCAAAACATTGATAGATAAAGGATTGATAAAAGAATTTGGAATCAAGACAATGTTCGGGCATCATTTATGGCCTGAGTTACCTTTAGGAGTCTTTGCTACTAAACCCGAGGTTTTAACTGGTACATCTGATCGAATAACTATTGAAGTTCAAGGTCAAAGTGCTCATGCAGCAAAACCAAATTTAGGTATAGATTCTATAGTAATTGCCTCTCATTTGATATTAGCTTGTCAGGAATTAGTTTCTCGTGAAATCTCTCCCCTTGATTCTATAGTTATTACTTTTGGAAGTATTAAATCAGGAGACGCCTATAATATCATCCCGAAAAAAGCTGTTATTGAAGGAACAGTACGTGCTTTATCTTCTAAGGTTCAAGATTATGTAGAACGACGTTTAGAGGAAATAGTTAAAGGAGTAACTGCTACTTTTAGAGCGAAAGGAAAATTAAATTACCATCGAGTTTACCCTTCTGTTATTAATCATCCTATTCTTACCTCTCAAGTAGTAAAATGGGCAGAAGAATTTTGGGGGAAGAAAAAAACAATAAGAATGAGTAATCCCACTTTAGTAGCAGAAGATTTTTCTTTTTATTCCTCCAAAATCCCAGCCTGTTTTGGGCTTTTAGGTATAGGAGGAAAGTCCGGCCTTCATAGTTCTCATTTTGTTTTAGATGAATCCATCCTATCTCTTGGAGTGGCATGGACTACCTATTTAGCGATTAGAAGTTCTATAATACTCCATAATAAACTTAATGAGCATTATTTAATTTGCTGAATCTGGGTTTAAGTTTTTGTAAGGGCTCTACAACCGATACTTGTCCTTTAACTCTTCAGCTATATCTTTCTCCTTAGAAGATAGCTTCCGCTTAACAAAATCTATTTGGAATAGGCCTCTATACCCTTCGACAATATCATCGCATAATTTATTTAAATTAATCTTTTCTCCCTTTTCTATAGCTAAAGTACTCATTTTCTCTTTTTCTATTTTTCTTGTAATAGGACCATATAAATAAATCTCCTTTATTCTCTTAAAATACTCATCTATATCTGCATTTACCAGTAAAGTCCCATGAACTAATATAAATTTACTACGCCAAGCCATAGAAACGCCGGCTAACTTTCGGTTATCTATAGCAATATCATAAGGACCAGGGCAAAAGGTATCCTCAACCTTAGTTTGTTGGCAATGAACCCCTTTTCTGTTTAAAGCTAATATTACTCCCGAGGAGAGAGTCTCAAACGCATCCTTTATATTAGCGAAACCTTGCCTGGAACCATTAGGGACAGTAATACTAAAATTTAAGCAGCTAAAATCCTGAAAAACTGCTTCTCCACCGCTAAATTTTTTTACTATATCTATTCCTTTGGCTTTAAATATTCCTTTTCTTTGCGGATTAGAAGCAAATTTTTTGGCATACGATGAGCCTAAAACAAAACATTTTTTTCTATTTCTCCACAATCGCAATGTAGGAGGAAGAAGACCATTTCCGACCTCAATGCCTATAAGCTCTTCTATAGCTATATTCATTGAAGGCTCCAAAAAGTTGTCTTCCACTAAATTCCATTGTTTTACTCCTGGGTAACTTTGTAACCATCGTAAATCTTTACTCATTTAGAGTTCCTTGCCATTTCAGCTTTAATTTTGAGCTTTTCTTGATATACATAGAGAAGTAATTAGTTCAGGGGTTTAATAAGTATCGAGGGACTTTCCCTGAAGAAGCCTTATAGTAGGGAGCGGTCGCGACCGTTCCCTACTTAACAAGTCTTTGAGTTGATGAAAAAAAATTTATGTTTGAGAAGCAAAGCGACGGGTTTATCTTTTTAGCTAACTTTTGCACGAAAAAATGGTAGCTGCAAGGATTAGAGCCTACGTAAAACAGCGCAACCTAAAGGTTGCGGCTACCATACTTTATAGCGTAAACTCAGATGCCACAAAGGTAACCATATCCTAAATGTGGAATCTGTGATTTTGAAATTAATCCTTCTCTTCTTACATAGATCGTTATTAATGCAAATATTACGAATTTCAAGATATTCTAAAAATCTAATAAGATGAGTTTCCTACAAAAGTTGGTTTTCAAAAAAGGTTCATTCTTAAATCATCGAATTCAAAATGATCATTTAATTAGTTATTTAAATCTAATACTAATTGAGTTAATACAGCAACACCATAAGGAATAGCCCTGTCATTAAAATTAAAATGACTATTATGTAAAATTAGCGGCTTTTCCCCTGGATTAGCAATTCCTAATCTAAAAAAAGCTCCTCGTGGTAATTTTCCCAGATAAACAGAAAAATCCTCTGAGCTCATCGCCGGGCAAGCCAAACTTTCCACTTTACCTTCTCCTAAAGTTTCCTTAGCAGCTTTAGCAATCAAGGTGTTTACTTCCGAGGTGTTTACCAAAGGAGGAACGCAAAATTCATAATTAAATTGATAACTACATTTATAAGCAGAAGTAACTCCTTTTATAATCCTCTCCATTTTTTCTTTTATAGTATTTCTTACCTCTGGGTTATGGCACCTTACCGTCCCAGATAAGTTAACTATTTCCGGAATAACATTAAAGGCCTTACCTCCTCTTATAGTACAAACAGAGATTACTGTTTTATCTAAAGCATTTATCTCTCGGCTTATAATCTCCTGTAAAGCTACAATCACTTGAGCCGCTGTCAATACAGGGTCATCAGATTTATGAGGATAGGCCCCATGAGCACCCTTTCCTAAAATATTTATAGTAAATTTATCAGCGGAAGCCATATAAGTTCCATCGTATATTCCTATTTCCCCTACTTCTATTAATGGACAGCAGTGTAGAGCTACTATAATATCAACTGGAGGGTTTACCAGAACTCCTTCTTTAATCATCATTTTAGCTCCTCCAAATACTTCTTCTGCTGGCTGGAAAATAAATTTTACTACTCCTGAAAAATCACTTTTTATAGAGCTTAATAGCTTAGCAACCCCTAATAATACAGCAATATGCCCATCATGGCCACAAGCATGCATTATTTCTTTATTTACAGATTGATATTTCAAACCTGTCTGTTCTTGAATCGGTAAGGCGTCTATATCAGCTCTTAAAGCTATGATTGTTTCTTTAGCTGATTTTTTTTTACCTTTTAAAAGGCCCAATACTCCAGTTTTAGATTTTAGAGGTACTATTGTAATTCCCAACTTCTTCAGTTCTTTTTTAATAAAAACTGTTGTTCTAAACTCTTGAAAAGATAACTCAGGATGTTGGTGAATATTCTGACGTATTTTAGTTAGCTCTTCTTTTAATTCTATAGCTTTATCTAAAATTTTTTTACTCACTTTATATACTCCTTGTTATTATTAATTTTAACCACGTTTCAACAAATTATCATTGGGTAGGTGAAATATAAGAGTTTAGACTATTTCTATTTTGCTTCATAAAGAGTAATCAAAAATTACCTCTTGCTAAGGAAAATTATATTTTCTATTTTTCCCCTTTTTAAGGTTTATTTAACTTTACCAGATATTTTACCGTCTTAAGTTATTTTATCCAATTATTAAAGACTCGCTGAGCCGCCGTAAGATTTTATTCATCTAGAGTTCCTTGCCATTTCAGCTTTAGCTCTTTAGCTGCTTTTACCTCATCTAATCGGAAAACAGAGGTCTCCTGGGGAGCGTTCTTTAGTAAATGCGGCTTCTCTCTCATCTCTTTAGCAATATAAATCAAAGCAGAAGCAAAAGCATCCAGAGTTTCTTTGGATTCTGTTTCTGTAGGTTCAATCATTAAAGCCCCTTTTACTATTAAAGGAAAATAAATGGTAGGAGGATGAAAACCAAAATCTAAAAGACGTTTAGCAATATCCAGAGTTCTGATATTATTTATCTTTTCATTCTCTCCAGAGAGAACAAACTCATGCATGCAGGGTTGCTCGTAAGGAAGATAAAAAGACCTTTTTAACCTTTTCATTAAATAATTGGCATTTAAGATGGCATTATGACTCACTTTCTTTAATCCTTCTTTCCCTAAAGACCTTATATAACAGTATGCTTTTATAATCACCTCAACATTTCCATAAAAAGACCTAACTTTTCCTATGGACTTAGGTCTATTATAGTCAAAATAATAGTTCTCCTCGCCTTTTTCTACTGTAGGTATAGGTAAATAGGGAACCAACTCTTCCTTCGCTCCTACAGGTCCTGAACCCGGACCTCCCCCACCATGAGGAGTAGAAAAAGTCTTATGGAGATTAAAATGCATTATATCTATCCCAAAATCGGATGGTTTAACTATTCCTAATAGAGCATTTAAATTGGCACCGTCCATATAAAGAAAGCTTCCTTTATTATGAACAATCTCGGAAATATTTAGTATATTTTTCTCAAATAAACCCAAAGTGTTAGGAATGGTGAGCATTAAGGCTGCTACTTTTGCATCCATCTTTTTTATCAAATCATTTAAATCCACCCCCCCGTATCTATTTGATTTCACCTCTACTACTCGAAAACCACAAAAGTGAGAACTGGCAGGATTGGTTCCATGAGCAGAGTCAGGTATAAGAACTGTATCTCTCTTTTCTTTTTTATCCTCATAATAAGCCTTTATCATCATCATACTTGTAAGTTCACCGTGAGCCCCGGCAGCGGGCTGCAATGAGACTTTATCCATTCCTGATATCTCGCATAGAAGCTTTTCTACCTCATAAAGCAATTGAAGTATTCCCTGCACAGTATTCTGCGATTGATAGGGATGAACTTCAGCAAAGCCGGATAGATGAGCTATATCTTCATTTACTTTGGGGTTATACTTCATAGTACAGGAACCAAGAGGATAAAAGTTTGTATCTATGCTCACATTTTTTTGGGATAATCGGGTAAAATGACGAACTAAATCTAACTCGCTTGCCTCGGGCAAGCCCAAACCACTCTTACGTAGATATTCTTCAGGAATTAATCTTTTTAATTCTTTTTCCTCTACATCACACTCAGGAAGTGAATACCCCTTTCTTCCTTTTTTATTTATCTCGAATATTAAAGGTTCTCTCATACCATCTCTCCTAAGATTGAGATAAATCTATCGATATCCTCTTTAGTCCTCTTTTCAGTCACACATATAAGCAAAGAGTCTTCTAATTCTGGATAAAATTTTCCTAAATCAAACCCTCCTATAATTTTATTCTTCCAGAGTAACTTATTTATCTTATGGGGTGGGAGGGGGCATTTTATACTAAATTCTTTAAAAAAAGGACTGCCAAGAATAGGTTTAAATCCAGGAATTTGAGATATTTTCTCCCAGGCATAATGTGATTTTTGCAGGCAAAGATTAGCCACCTCTTTTATCCCTTTCTCTCCCAATGTAGCTAAATATATAGTAGCCCTTAAAGCATTTAAGGCCTCATTAGTGCAAATGTTGGAGGTCGCTTTCTCTCTTCGAATATGTTGTTCTCTTGTTTGTAAAGTTAAAACAAATCCTCTTTTTCCCTCTTTATCAAGGGTTTCTCCTACAATTCTACCCGGCATTTTCTTTATAAATTCCTTTTTGCAAGTAAAAATTCCTAAATAAGGTCCCCCAAAATTAAGCTGATTGCCCAGAACTTGTCCTTCTCCCACAGCTATATCTGCATTGTAATCCCCTGGCGGAGTAAGCAATCCTAAGGATATAGGGTCCACAGAAACAATATATAAAGAACCTGACTTATGAGTAATCTCCTCTATCTGTTTTACTTTCTCTAAACATCCAAAAAAGTTAGGGCTTTGAATAACTACAGAACTCGTATTTTTATCAACTTCTTTTCTTAATTTATTAAGGTCGGTTATCCCATTTTCATAATCTATTTCTGCTATAGATAAACCTAAAGTCTTCTTTATATAGGTGGCAAGAACTTGACGATACTCTGGGTGAATGGTTTTAGTTAATAAAACTTTTTGACGATGGTTAATATTATGTGCCATAATAACTGCCTCGGCTAAAGCTGTTGCTCCCTCGTAAAGAGAAGCATTGCACACATCCATTCGAAAAAGCCGAGAGATAAGGCTCTGATATTCATAAGAAGCCTGTAGATTCCCCTGGCTGGCTTCTGCTTGATAAGGAGTATAAGAGGTATAAAACTCAGACCTGGCAGAGAGATGATTGACAACAGCAGGGATAAAATGGTCGTAGCTTCCTGCTCCTAAAAAAGAGACATACTCATCTAAATTAGCATTTTTTTGAGATAATTTCTTTGTCCAATTAATTAGCTCCATTTCCGACAACGATGAGGGAAGATTAAGTTCAGCTTTCAGCTGCAGATTTTGAGGAATATCTTTAAATAAATCATCTATTGATTCTACCCCTATCTCCTTTAACATCTTTTTCTGGTCCTCTTTTGTATTGGGGATATAAGGTATCAATGCTCCTCCTCCTTTTTCACCCATTCTTTATAATTTTCCACATCCATTAAGGTATCCAGGTCGGTTAAGTCCTCTATTTTTACTTTAATCATCCATCCTTTACCATACGGGTCTTGGGTTACCATCTCAGGTTTTTTGGATAATTCTGTATTCACCTCCAAGATCTGTCCGCTTACCGGTGAGTTTAAATCAGAGACAGCCTTTACTGACTCTATAGTTCCAAAAGAGGTGCCCTTAGCAACCTTTTCTCCTATAGAGGGTAGCTCTACATAGACAATATCAGTTAACTCTTCTACTGCAAAATCTGTAATGCCAATAGCACCTATGTTCTTATCAACCTTTATCCATTCATGAGTTTCTGTATACTTTAAATTTTTTGGATACATTCTCTTCTCCTAATTTGGTTTATCTCGTTGATTTCGTTTTTTATCTCCTTATTTACTCATT
>JAGGXI010000065.1 GCA_021163155.1 Candidatus Aerophobota bacterium | reverse complement strand
ATATTTGTATTAATAACGATCTATGTAAAGAACAGAAAAATTAATTTCAAAATCACAAATATCACATTTAAGCTGTAGTTATCCTTGCACTATCAAGATTGATCGGTAAAGTAAGGTTGCGCAAAAAAAGACCATTACACAATAACGCAGGCTCTGAGCCTCGCGGCTACCATTTTTTTCATGCAAAAGTTAGTTGATAACAAAGTTAAGCACTTTTAGGATATAATATTTTAGCTGTTAAGTCAACATAACGCATCCATCATCCCATTTACTTGCTGGGTGAATGAGTAGATGAGCAGAAGGGAAATAAGTAAATAAGTAAATAAGAAAAATAAGTAAATAAGTAAATAAGGGAAATAAGAAAAATAAGAAAAATAAGTAAATAAGTAAATAAGTAAATGAGGGAAATAAGGAAATGGGGAGTAAGAGAAAAGATGAAGGAACTACAAGAAATAGTACTAAAAAGTTTTATCCCATCAACCCATCAACCCATTTACTTGGAATTTATATGGTTATCGAGGGGAAAAGTCCCGAGATATGCTTGACTATTTTCTAAAAAACCGATATATTATAAAAAACAGAAGTTGACAACCAACTTTTGCACGAAAAAAATGGTAGCCGCAGGCTTTAGCCTGCGTAAAACAGCGCAACCTAAACCCCATTAGATGTTACTACTATCTAACGGGGTAAAGGTTGCGGCTACCTTACTTTACCGATCAATCTTGATAGTGCAAGGATAACTACAGCTTAAATGTGATATTTGTGATTTTGAAATTAATTTTTCTGTTCTTTACATAGATCGTTATTAATACAAATATTACGGATTGTAAGATATTATAAAAATCTAATAAGATGAGTTTCCTGCAAAAGTTGGTTGACAAAGGAGAGGGAGAAAAAAATGCAAGTTCCTTTACTTGATTTGAAAGCACAGTATAAAAATATAAAGGATGAGATTAATTCTTCTCTTACAGAAGTTGTAGAACATCAGCGTTTTATTCTTGGTCCCGATGTTGAGGATTTGGAGAAAAGAATTGCCTCTTACTCAAGGACTAAATTTGCCATAGGTGTAGCCAGTGGTAGTGATGCCCTACTTCTCTCTTTAAGGGCTCTGGAGGTAGGCTATGGAGATAAAGTGATTACTTCTCCCTTTACTTTTTTTGCCACTGGAGGGACGATTCATAATGTAAGGGCAAAAATTTTATTTGTAGATATAAAACCAGATACTTTTAATATTAATCCGGAAAGACTTTTAGGGTGTATTGAGAAGAGTCATAAGCAGATTAATGGTAAACTAAAAGCTATTATTCCTATCCATCTTTTTGGACAAATGGCAGATATGGACCCTATTGTAGATGTTGCCAAAAAATATGAGATTAAAATAATTGAAGATGCTGCTCAATCAATAGGAGCGGAGTATAATGGTTATAAAGCTGGTTCAGTAGGTGATTTAGGCTGTTTTTCTTTTTATCCTTCAAAAAATTTAGGTGGATACGGTGATGGAGGAATGATTGTAACCAATGATGAGAGTTTAGCTAATAAAGTAAGAATGCTTCGAACTCATGGAGAAAAATCTAAATATATCCACTCCTTTGTTGGCTATAATAGTAGATTAGATGCTTTGCAGGCGGTTGTATTAAGAGTAAAGCTAAAATATCTGGATGAGTGGTCAAAAAAAAGAAGCGAGAATGCTCAATATTACAATAAAAGATTTATAGAAGAAAAGCTGGCTTTTAAGGGAGATGATGAGGAAAATAGCGGCTGTCCTCTTATTCTACCTTTTGCGGTTAAAAAGAGGAAGCATATTTATCATCAATATGCCATAAGGGTTAAGAGGGGTCTGCGGGATGCACTGCAGAATTTTTTAAGAGATAATGAGATTGGAACAGCTGTCTATTATCCTCTTCCTTTACATCTTCAAGAGTGCTTCCAATATTTAGGATATAAAAGAGGAGATTTTCCTGTAGCTGAAAAAATTTCAGAGGAGATTTTATCTTTGCCTGTTTATCCTGAATTGACTCATAAAATGCAGGATTATGTGGTGGATAAAATAAAAGAATTTTTTAAAAAGGAAAGTTAGGAATGCTAAATAAGGAGCTTCTTAAGATTTTAGCTTGTCCTATATGCAAAGGAGAGCTTATTCTTAAAGGTGATAAATTAATCTGCTTAAAGTGCAAAAAGTATTATCCTATTAAGGATGGGATTCCCATAATGATTATAGATGAAGCAAAAGAACTAAATAGGGAAGAATATAAATTTAAGGACGATAAAAGATGAATGTCTGTATTATTGGTACAGGTTATGTGGGATTAGTTACAGGGACATGTTTTGCAGAGATAGGCAATAATGTTATCTGTGTAGATAATGATGAGGGAAAAATTGCAGGATTAAAAAAAGGTATAATGCCTATTTATGAGCCAGGCCTTGAAGATATGGTTAATATAAATGTGGCTAAAAGAAGGCTCTCTTTTTCTGCTAATATTAAGGAAGGGGTTAAAAAATCGCAGGTTATATTTATTGCTGTAGGAACACCACCAGGAGAGAATGGAGAAGCAGATTTGTCATCTGTAGAGAAAGTTTGTCGGGAAATTGCAAAAAATATGGATGAGTATAAGCTGATAGTTGAAAAGAGCACTGTCCCCGTGCAAACAGGACAATGGATAAAACGGACTTTTAAGATGCATAATAACACGCACACAGGTTTTGATATTGCATCTAATCCTGAATTTTTAAGAGAAGGGAGTGCAGTAAATGATTTTTTAAATCCTGATAGAATAGTGATAGGAGCGGAGACGAAAAAAGCAGTCGATATCTTAAAGGAGCTTTATTCTCCTATTATTGCTCGGACTTTTAACTCCCCTGGGAAGTCTCTAAATGATAATTCTAAGCCTGTTCCTCTATTGGTCACCAATCTTGAAAGTGCAGAGATAATAAAACATGCCTCAAATTCATTTTTAGCTACTAAAATATCTTTTATTAATGCAACCGCTGATATCTGCGAGAGAACAGGTGCTGATATAGAAAAAGTAGCCGAAGGAATGGGATACGATAGGCGTATCGGCTCTTCATTTTTAAAAGCAGGCGTAGGCTTTGGGGGTTTCTGCTTTCCAAAGGACCTTCAGGCTTTTATCAATATTGCTAATAAATTTAACTATAACTTTGCTCTTTTAAAAGAAGTGGATAAGATAAATGAAAACAGGCCTCTTCTTCTGATAAAAAAGGTGGAGGAGACTTTATGGATATTAAAAGATAAAACAGTTGGTATTCTTGGCCTCTCCTTTAAACCCAACACCGATGATATGAGATTTGCTCCTTCTATAAAAATTATAGGGCTTTTACAGAAGGGAGGAGTAAGGATAAAAGCTTATGACCCAAAAGCTATGGAAAAGGCTAAAAAAATCCTTAAGAATGTGGAATATGGCAAAAATTTATACCAGGTAGCTGAGGGAAGCGATGCTTTGATTATAGTTACTGAATGGGATGAGTTTAAAAATATGGATTTAAAGAGGATTAAAGAACTATTGAATCAACCTATTATTATTGATGGAAGAAATATGTTTGAACCAGAAAAGATGAAGAAGTTAGGTTTTGTATATAAAAGTATAGGAAGAAAGTAAGACGTGAAACGTAAGAAGTGAGAAGATAAAAAGAATGAAAATACTAATTACTGGGGGAGCAGGGTTTATTGGCTCTCATTTGTGTGATTATTTTTTAAAAAAGGGTCATAATGTAATAGCAATGGATAATCTTATCACTGGCAAGGTAGACAATATTGCTCATTTAGCCGGAAATAAGCATTTTCATTTTATTGAGCAGGATGTTACAGAGTATCTTTACCTTGAGGGAAAAGTAGACTATATCTTTCATTTTGCCTCTCCAGCCAGTCCTCTTGATTATCAGAAGTATCCTATTCAAACTTTAAAGGTGGGTTCTCTGGGAACGCATAAAGCATTAGGTTTAGCCAGAGAAAAAAAGGCAAAGTTTTTACTTGCTTCAACTTCTGAGGTTTATGGAGACCCCAAAGTTAACCCTCAGAAGGAGGATTACTGGGGCAATGTCAACTGTATAGGCCCGCGGGGAGTATATGATGAGGCAAAAAGATTTGCTGAAGCTTTAACTATGGCTTACCATCGTTATCATAAGATTGATACAAGGATTGCCCGTATATTTAATACTTACGGTCCCCGAATGAGAAAAAATGATGGAAGGGTTATCCCTGCATTTATTAATCAAGCCTTAGATGGTAAGCCTTTAACAGTTTTTGGGGATGGTTCTCAAACAAGGAGTTTTTGCTATATTTCCGATTTAGTTGAAGGGTTATATAAGTTGGCAGCCTCAAGTGTAAATGAACCGATAAATTTAGGTAATTATGATGAGATGAGTATTCTTCAATTTGCTGAAGAACTCTTAAAAATTACCAAAAGCAAGAGTAGAATTTTATTTAAACCTTTACCTGTGGATGACCCAAAGGTTAGAAGACCGGACGTCACAAGAGCAAAAGATTTGTTAGGCTGGCAGCCAAAAGTTAAACTAAGAGAAGGACTCCTGAGAACAATTGAGTGGTTTCGTTCTCACTAAAAAAACAGGATTAAAGGACTGAAAAAAAACAGGATTAGAGGATTAGAGGATTAAAGGATTAAAGGGAAAAGCAGTGAGACGTAAACTGGTAGCCGCAGGCTTTAGCCTGCGTAAAGGCAGGACTAAAAAAGCAGGATTAGAGGATTAGAGGATTAAAGGGAAAAGCAGTGAGACGTAAACTGGTAGCCGCAGGCTTTAGCCTGCGTAAAAGCAGGATTAAAGGATTAAAGGATTAGAGGGAAAGAGATACCGGTAGCCGCAGGCTTTAGCCTGCGAAATATGTTTGCATAACCGATAGCCGCAAGGCTCAGAGCCTGCGAAGAGGTGGTTTTAACCATCTTGATCATTATAGAAAGTATTATCTCGAGGTTTATATGGGTATCGAGGGATTTTCCCCGAAGAAGCATTATGGTAGGGAACAGTCGCGGCCGTTTCTCTTATTTAACTTATTTAACTTATTTACCTTATTTACCTTATTTACCTTATTTACCTTATTTAACTTATTTACTTTACTTTACTTTACTTAACTTACTTAACTTACTTAACTTATTTACTTTATTTAACTTACTTAACTCATTAACTCGTAATATACAGCGATAGCGGAGAAATCTAAAAAATGAAAGCTTTAATTTTAAGTGGAGGAAAGGGAACCCGTCTGCGTCCTATCACTCATACAGAAGCGAAACAGCTTATCCCTGTAGCCAATAAACCCATTCTTTTTTATGGGATTGAAGCAATAAAAGAGGCAGGAATTACCGAGGTGGGAATTGTGGTAGGCGATACTCATCAGGAGATAAAAAAGGCTGTAGGAAAAGGGGAGAAATGGGGAATTAATATTACTTATATTCACCAGGAGGCTCCTTTGGGTTTAGCACATGCAGTAAAAATATCGGAAGATTTCCTTAAAAAAGAGCCTTTTGTAATGTATTTAGGGGATAATATAATAAAGCAGGGGATTAAATCTTTAATAAAGGAGTTTAGGGAAAATACCTCTGATTCTCGAATCCTTCTTGCTCATGTGAATAACCCTCGACAATTTGGTGTAGCTGAACTTGAAGGAGATAAAGTATCAAAATTAGTGGAGAAGCCTCAAAATCCTAAAAGTGACTTAGCTTTAGTAGGGGTATATATGTTCCGTCGTCATATCTTTGAAGCTGTAAATAATATAAAGCCTTCCTGGAGAAATGAGTTAGAAATAACCGATGCTATTCAATACTTAATTGATAAAGACTATCAAGTTAATTATCACATTATCAACGGATGGTGGAAAGATACAGGGAAAAAAGAAGACCTTTTAGAAGCTAATAGAATAATGTTAGAGAATCTTAAAAAAAGAATAAAAGGGAAGGTTGATAAGGATTCAAAGATTTATGGCAGAGTAGACATTGATGAAAGGGTGGAAGTGATTAATAGTGTAATAAGAGGACCGGCTATTATTGCTAAAGGGAGTAGGATAATAAACTCTTATGTTGGCCCTTTTACCTCTATTTATTATAATACCCTGCTTGAAGAAGCAGAGGTGGAGCATTCCATTATTATGGAAGAGTGCAAGATTATCAAGATTAAAAGGATAGAGGACAGTCTTATTGGAAGAAATGTAATAATTGAGAAATCTAATTTTAAACCAAAGGCTTATAGATTTATGTTAGGAGATAGCAGTCAGGTAGGGACTATTTAAGTGAGGTTGGGTAAATTCATTTTTAAGGAAATATTTTGAGAATAGATAATTCAGAATGAATGAAAGTTAAGTATACTCGCCATGCAAAAAGGCGTATGAAGTGGAGGAGGATTTCTGAGGAAGAGATTAAAAAGGCATTAGAAGAGCCTGATAGAAAAGAATCCTGTGGCGAAAAAAGAATAAATGCTTTTAAATCCGTAGGGAAGAAATTGTTAAAAGTAAGTTATGTTATTGAGGCGGATGAAATAGTAATAATCAGTGCAGTAGATAAAAATGCCTGAGGAGGTGTGGAAGATGCGTATCGAGTTTGACCAGGAAGCTGATGCTTTGTATGTGCAAATACATGAAACTTATGTTGCTCATGTTAAGGAAATTGAGGAAGGTGTGATTATAGATTTTGATGAAGATAGAAAAATTATTGGAATGGAAATCTTGGATGTAACCAGACGATTTCCACTAAAGGATTTAACAAATCTAAATATCGAAAATTTTCCGTTACGAGCAACAGCTGCTTAGAAAATAGTAGCCGCAGGCTTTAGCCTGCGAAGCGGTGGTTTTAACCACCTTATACAAGATTAAAGAAAGAACCAAAAACAGAATAAGGCGGGAGGTTATAATGAATTTATTGATTACCGGAGGAGCAGGCTTTATTGGAAGTAATTTTGTGAGATATATTCTTAAGAAATATCCTCGTTATAAGGTTATAATTTTAGATAAACTAACCTATGCGGGAAATTTAGATAATTTAAAGCAATTTTTAAATCCGGATAATTTATATCTAAATAAAGATTATCTTACAAAATATCCTCATCACCTGGTGGATGAGTTGAAAGTCTCTTTTCCTTCTAATGATTTTCTCTTTATTCAGGGGGATATCTGTGATGCAGAGCTTGTGGGAAGGATATTTTCTCGGGTGGATGTTGTGGTAAACTTTGCTGCAGAAACTCATGTAGACCGCTCTATAATGGAGGCAGGGAGTTTTGTTACCACTGATGTTTATGGAACTTATGTGCTTTTGGAAGCCGCTAAAAAATATCGCATAAGAAGGTATATTCAAATCAGCACGGATGAGGTTTATGGAGAAGCGATTGATTTTCCTTCCCGGGAAGATGCTCCCTTAAATCCTAAAAGTCCTTATGCTGCCAGCAAAGCAGGTGGAGATAGATTGGCTTTTTCTTATTGGGCTACATATAATCTTCCTATAATAGTTACTCGCTGTGTTAATAATTTTGGGCCTTATCAATTTCCAGAGAAACTCATTCCTCTTTTTATTACCAATGCTTTAAAGGGAAAGCCTTTGCCTGTTTATGGAGATGGAAAAAACACGCGTGAATGGATTTATGCAGAAGACCATTGCCGTGCTCTGGATATAATTATGCATTCTCAAGATGGTGTAGGGGAAGTATTTAATATAGGCAGCGGGATAGAGAAGAGTATATTGGATATTACAAAAATTATTCTTAAAGTTTTAGGTAAACCCGATACTCTTATTCAGTTTGTTAAAGATAGAGCTGGCCATGTTAGAAGACATGCTGTAGATACAGAGAAAATGAGAAAAAAATTTAACTGGAGTCCCCAAATTGATTTCGAGGAAGGGATGGAAAGGACAGTGCGCTGGTATGTAAAAAATAAAAGTTGGTGGCGGGAAATAAAGGAAAAGAGCAAAGACTACCAGGAATATTATCAGAAGCAGTATATATTAAGAGAAAGGACTAAAAAGCAGGACTGAAAAAGCAGGATTAGAGGATTAAAGGATTAGAGGATTAAAGGGAAAAGCAATGAGATGTAAACTGGTAGCCGCAGGCTTTAGCCTGCGAATAGGATTAGAGGATTAAAAACCAAAAAGAAAAGAGAATTGAAAGATAGGATTAAAGGGAAAACCGAAGAGAACCAGAAAAGAGGGCAAAATAATGAATGTCCTTATTACAGGAATTAGTGGAATGTTGGGGGTAGATTTATGTAAGACTTTAGGGGAGGATAACGAAGTAGTGGGTTTTGATGTGAGGGATTTTCCCTCTGTCCCTTTTCCTCCACCAATTATTCATAAAATAGATATAACTAATCTTGAAAAATTAAAGAATTTTTTTTATCAATTGTCTCCCGATATTGTCATTCATACCGCCGCTTATACTGATGTGGATGGATGCGAAAAGAACCCGGATAAAGCTTACAAAATTAATGCCTTAGGCACAAGGAATGTAGCTCTTGCCTGTCAGGAGATTAAAGCCTCTTTAATGTATATAAGCACCGATTTTGTATTTAGTGGAGATAAGAATGAACCTTATTTTGAATTTGATGAGCCTTCTCCCTTAAGTGTTTATGGAAAATCTAAATTGGCAGGAGAAAATTACGTAAAGGCTTTTTTAAATAGATACTTTATTGTGAGAACCTCCTGGCTTTATGGACATTACGGAAAAAATTTTGTAGAAACTATTCTTAAATTAGCTCAAGAGAAGAATGAACTAACTGTAGTTGATGACCAGGTGGGTTCTCCTACCTATACTATAGATTTAGCTGAGCAGATAAAGTTATTAATAAAAACAGAATTATATGGAACCTATCATATTACCAATTTCGGGAGTTGCAGCTGGTATGAATTTGCCAGAGAAATACTTAAATTAGCTGATATTAAGGAAAATAAAATAAAACCTATAGCCTCTAAGGAATTAAGACGTCCTGCTTCCAGACCCAAGTTTTCTGTCCTTAATAACTATTGCTTAAAATTGAGCATCGGAAATAGTATGAGGGAGTGGAAAGCGGCACTAAAAGAGTATATGAGTAAAAGAGTGAATGAGTAGATGAGAGATAGACTGTATATTATTTGATGAGGTAAGTAAGATGACGCCGATAAACTTATCTAAAGATGTTAAAAAAATTTTAAATTTTATGCCCGGTAAGAGAACCAAGGATAAAATAGTCAATTTAATTATCAATAGCTTAATTTTTAAACTTCGGGAATGTGAAAAAAAATTGTGGAATTAGAGGCAAAATATGGGATGACCTTTGAGGAATTTAAAGAAGATTGGAATGCCGAAAAAATAGCTGATAAATATTCTCACAGAGTGGAAAGAGACTATAATGAATTTTCCAGCGGGAAATCCGGGAAAGCATATCTTTTGGAAGGAGCCGTCTTTAGAGAATATATTCAAGAAATTTAAGGAGGTAATTAATGATTGAAGGGGTAAAGTTAAAAAATTTAAGAGTGCTTCCTGATGAACGAGGAAGATTGATGGAGATATTAAGAGCAGATGATGATATATTTAAAAAGTTTGGTCAGGTATATATGACTACTGCCTATTCAGGTGTAGTAAAAGCCTGGCATTATCATAGAAATCAAATTGATAATTTTGCTGTGGTTAAAGGAATGATGAAGATTGCTCTTTATGATGGTAGAAAAAATTCTCCTACCTATAAAGAGGTGAATGAATTTTTTTTAGGGGAACATAATCCCAAACTTCTTCAGATACCCAAAATGGTTTATCACGGTTTCAAATGTGTTAGCGAAGAGGAAGCTATTGTGATAAATATACCTACTCAAGTCTACAATTATAAAAACCCCGATGAATATCGAGTAGACCCATACGACAATGATATTCCTTACGATTGGAAGTTAAAAGAGAGATAAGGAATTATGTGGTAGCCGCAGGCTTTAGCCTGCGTAGTAATTAAACTATATCAGGAGAAAAAATTGGAAGAGAAAGAAGTAGATTTAAGAGATTATATAAGAGTGATTAAAAAGAGAAAAAAGGTAATCTTATTAATATTTTTTATAGCCATAATAGTTAGCGCCGTAGTAAGCTTTGTCCTACCTCCAGTATACGAGGTAACCTCAACTATAAAAATTGGGAAGATTGTGGATGTAGATACTCTTGAAAAAGAGCCTATTGAGAGTCAGGCTGGAGCTTCGGGATTGCTTAAAAGCCCGCAGTTTCTTGGAGAAGCAATAAAAGAGCTAAAACTTCCTTTTACAGTTAAAGGATTAGAGAAAAAAATTTCTGTAGAGCCTGTGATGGAAACAGAGGATTTAATTCAGATCAAGATGGAGACAAATAACCCTTCTCAAGGTTTAAGTATAATGAATTATTTATCTGATAAGCTTGTTCAACGAGATGCAGAGATAAAGAAGAAGTATGAAAGTGAAAAAGATCTTTTAGCAAGATACGATAAGGAAATTAAGAAAATAAATGAGGAGTTGAATAAAACTGAAAATAATATTAAGGAGATGGAAAAAGAGGAGAAGAGATTAGAGATAGCTTGGGAGAATATTTCTCGCGAAATTGAAAAAAGAATGAAGGAATCAAAATCACTCTCACAGGCTGAATCTAATATATTAGTAGGCCAGATGGATAGTATTGGGGTTAAATTAGAAGTCTACAGAAATAGTATCGGGAATGAACGACAGCGATATGCTGCATTTCTTAAGGAATTAAGGGAAACCCAAATAGAGAAAGCAAAAATTCAAAGAAGAGGCTTTTCAAATGTATATAATACAGAAGTTCTTGTCTCTCCTGAGGAACCGAAAGAGCCTATAAAGCCTAATAAGCTTCTTAATGTAGCAGTAACTGGGGCAATGAGTTTGTTGTTTGGATTAATATTAGTTTTCTTTTTAGAGTCTCTTGGAAAGGGAGAAGAATAAGAAAGGATAATCAAAATGAAAAATTTACGACTAAATATTAGATTAATCGTCTTCTTTTTTATTTTTACAGGGTTTTTGGTGACTTTTAATCATTCCCTTCTGGCTATGGATTTAACGGGGAAATTGGAGGTAAAGAAATATCATCCTAAATTAGAAAGCGTTCTTGGATCATTGGCAGAAAAATACTCTCAAAATAAAATATTAGCTCAAGATTTTGCTGAACAGCATAAGGCTCCTTTAAAAAATGGCCAGGTTACTGTTGTTCTGGTTCCATTACCAGAAGAGAAAGCATCAGTTATTGACCAAATGAATTTGGTCTCCTATGGAGCTACCATTGAAGCAGTTTCTCGTCATCTAATCAGAGCAAGAATCCCTTTATCTATTCTTGAGGAAATTGCAGACAATGTAAATGGCATCTCTTATATTAGACTTCCTTGTAAACCTATTTCCGATATGGCTGAGGAAGAACCTAAATTAAATTCATCAAGTTCTACCTTAACAAAACAAATTCTCTCCAATGTAGTAAGTCAGGGAGTTGAGCTTGTAGGAGCCTCAGAATACCATAATTCAGGATACAAAGGTCAAAATACCAAAGTAGCCATTATTGATATAGGTTTTAATGGGTTGGATAGGTCCCAAAAACATGGAGAATTACCTGAGGATGTAGTAACCGAAGACTTTACAGGAACAGGGCTTCAGACAGGTAGAAATCATGGAACTGCTGTAGCAGAGATTGTCCACGATATGGCACCTGAAGCTAATCTTTATCTTTGTAAAGTAGCTGATGAGGTTGATTTAGAAAATGCAAAGGATTATTGTATTGAGCAAGGTGTAAATATAATCAATCATTCCTGGGGTTGGCTCAATAGTAACTTTACTGACGGGAAGGGTCTGGTATGCGATATTGCTAATGATGCGAGAGCTCATAATATTCTCTGGGTTAATGCAGCTGGTAACAATGCACACAAACATTATCAAGGTTTTTTTACGGATATCGATGGAGATGGCTGGCATGAGTTCTCTGCTGGAGATGAAATTAACACTATCTATCATGGAGGTGGAGCTCTTGATGTTGTATATCTGACCTGGGATTGTTGGCCAACTACTGATGAAGATTATGACCTTTATTTATATGATTCTAACTTTGAACTTGTCGGCTCATCTACTACCAGACAGACAGGTACCCAGCCTCCTACAGAAGAGATTACACTTAGTAATTTATCCTCCGGTAATTATTTTATTGTGGTTAAAAAATATAATGCTACCGGAGACCAAGAAATACAGATTTTTAGTGGTCCCTATTTAGAATATCAAACGCCGGAGCATAGTGTGTGGGCTCCCGCTGACGCTACCGGAGCTATGGCAGTGGGGTATATTAACACATATAATTGGGAAACAGGACCTCAGGGTTCTTCCAGCTCGCAAGGCTCTACCAATGATGGAAGGATAAAACCTGATATTATGGGACCCTCCCATATCTCTTCGTTTAGTTGGCGTATAGGAAATTATACCTCTGCAGCTACTCCTCATGTAACAGGTGCCGCTGCTTTAATTCTTTCAAAATATCCTGATTGCACAGCCTCTCAACTTCAAGCAACTTTAGAAGACTGGGCAGTGGATATGGGGATATCAGGTAAAGATAATATTTACGGCTCTGGTCGCTTGAGACTGTTATCAGAGCCTCCTGTTAGCCCTACTTTACAGGACATTAAAGTTTATCCTAATCCTTTTAGACCTTTAAAGGGACATAAAGGGGTAATATTTAATGGATTAACTGATGCAAAAATTCGTATTTTCACCATTACTGGAGAGCTAATTAGGGAAGGTCAGGTAATAGGAGAGGGCTACTGGCTCTGGGATGGAAAAAATGAAAATGGAGAAGAGGTTGCTCGAGGTATTTACATCTATTTAATTACAGATAATGCTGGAAATAAAAAGGTAGGTAAGATTGCTGTTATTAAATAATTTTTAAAAAATGGAATCAGAAAATCTTAAAGATTTATCGGTAGTTATACCCTCTTTTAATGAAGAGGAAAATATTAAATTAATTTATCCTAAATTAAAATCAACTTTAGAGGGTTTAAAAAAGAGTTATGAGATAATTTTTGTGGATGATGGCAGCACTGATAAAACGTATGATTTTCTTCGTAAGATTTGTCAGGATGATAAGAATGTTGAAGCAGTTGTCTTTCGCAGAAATTTTGGACAGACAGCGGCTATTTCTGCTGGCTTTGATTACGCAGAGGGTGATGTAATAATTACCTTGGATGCTGACCTGCAAAATGACCCTGAGGATATTCCATTTCTACTGAAAAAAATAGACGATGGCTTTGATGTAGTGAGTGGATGGAGAATGAATAGAAAAGACCCTTTGATTACAAAGAGGCTTCCTTCTTATATATCTAACTGGCTTATTTCTTCATTTACGGGGGTAAAGCTGCATGATTATGGATGTACTTTAAAGGCTTATAAAAAAGAGGTGGCTAAAAATATTAAACTCTATGGTGAGATGCACAGGTTTATCCCTGCTCTTGCTAAATGGGTAGGAGCTTCTATATGTGAGGTCAAAGTTAAGCATTTTCCCAGAAAATATGGAAAATCTAAATATGGATTTTCACGAATAGGGAGAGGTTTCTTAGATTTATTAACAGTTAAATTCTTACTTATTTTTTCTACTCGTCCTATTCAGATATTTGGTAGATTTGGTCTTATCTCAATATTTTTAGGCTTTTTTTCGGGAATAGTTTTAATAATTATGAAAATTGTTCATAAAGTAGATATGACAGGAAATCCTTTCCTTTATTTATCTATCCTTTTTTTTCTTGTAGGCGCTCAGTTTATTAGTATGGGACTTTTGGGAGAGATTATCTCCAGAACTTATCACGAATCACAAAATAAACCTGTTTATTTTGTAAAAGAAGTTTTGACTCATAAAAAGAAAGTTAAACAATGAAGGTTCTTCTCATAGCTCCACAACCTTTTTTTGAGGTTAGAGGAACGCCATTAGCTATACTTCAATTAGTGAAAGCTTTAAGCAAGCTTGGCTATAAAGTGGATATTGTTACTTATCATTTGGGGAAAAATATAAAGATAAAAAATGTCAGCATTCATCGAATTATAAATTTTCCTTTTATTAAAAATATTCCTATTGGTCCCTCTTATACTAAATTATTTTTAGATTTTTTCATTTTTTTAAAGGCGTTTCAGATGTGCATAAAAAATCATTACGATGTTGTTCATGCAGTGGAAGAAGCAGTTTTTTCGGGGATAGTTATAAAAAAAATTTTCCATAGTCCTATAATTTATGATATGGATTCCAGCATATCTCAACAGTTGATTAATTCTGGATTTATAAAGAATAAATATTTTTTAAAATTAGTTTGTTCTTTAGAAAATTGGGCTATTGATAACTCAAACTCGGTCCTTACGGTTTGTTCTTCTTTAACGGAGATTGTTTATAATAAGTTTCCTCAAAAAAAGGTTTTTCAACTCGAAGATATTCCTCCTGGCGATGGACAAATAGAAGTTTCGAAAGAAAAAATTTCAGAGCTTAAAAGAAAACTGAATCTTACTGAAAAGATGATAATACTTTATACTGGAAATTTTGAAAGTTATCAGGGAATAGACCTTCTTATAAAAAGCATTCCAGAAGTAACTAAGTATAAACCAGATGTAAAGTTTCTTTTAGTGGGTGGGGAAAAAGAAAATATTATTATAATGAAGAGATTGGCTAATTATTTAAAGGTAGAGGATTTCATTATATTTACTGGTAAAGAGCCTATGGAGAAAATTCCTGCTTATATGGCTTTAACTGACATTTTGGTTTCTCCCCGATGCAAGGGAACAAATACACCCTTTAAGATTTTTACCTATTTGCAATCCGGAAAGCCTATTGTAGCTACTAATCTTCCTGCACATACTCAGGTTTTAAATGAGAAGATTAGTGTGTTAGTTGAGCCTACACCAAAAGGTATAGCCGGTGGAATAATTTCTTTGCTAAAAGATGAAGAATTGAAAGACAAAATAGGTAGAAAGGGGAAAATTTTCGTTGAAGAAAATTATAGTTATAAAAAATTTGTGAAAAAAGTTAAAGAAGTTTATGATTCACTGGAAAGTTAAATGAATAAGGCTAAACATATTTTAAATTTGTTAAACTTTTGTAGAGGAGGATATGTTCCTATTACCGGTCCTTTGAAAGTTTTTTTTGAGATTACTTTCCGTTGTAATTTCAGATGTAAAAATTGTGATATCTGGAAAAAACCGAAAGGGGATGAAATTAACACAATTCAGACAAGAGATATTTTAAAACAGCTTGCTAAAAATAATGTTCTTCATGTTTCATTTTCGGGAGGGGAACCTTTTTTAAGAAAGGACCTTTTAGATTTGATTAAACTCGCCAATAACTTAGGGATGAAAACATCGGTGAATACAAATGGATGGTTCATTAATCACAAGGTAGCTAAAGAAATTTGCCACTCAGGTTTAGATACAATATACATCTCTTTGGATGGGGCAAATGCCAATATTCATGATTATATTAGGGGTATTCAGGGTTCTTTTGAGAGAGTTTTAAAAGCTATTGAACTTATCAGAGTAGAAAGAAATGGCAAAACTCCCAAAATTTTTACTAATATTACAATTAACAAAACAAATGTTCAGGATTTAGCTAAAATGGTAGATTTATCCGGGAAAAGAGGTGTTGATGGTGTGACTATGTCCGTTGTCCAGGATTTTGAGAAGTATCGTCCCAATAAAGAGATGGTTTTAAGTTCTGGATATTTAAATGAGCTTAAGTTACAAATGGGTCTTCTTAAAAAAGACTATAGACATTTACTTCCTCATATGGACGGTTATTTTGATGAGTTCGGGACTTACATTAAAAATCCTGTTGAACTTTATAAGTATCGTTGTGTAGCAGGGTATGCTACAGTACTAATTCATCCTAATGGTGATGTCTTTCCTTGTCCTGTTGCCTTTAAGAAAATGGGGAATATTATTCAAGGTTCTTTTGCCCAGATATGGTATTCTGAAAATTCAAATCTCTTACGAAAAAAGATAAAAGAAAATAAACATCCAATTTGTTGGTTTGATTGCATGGCTCCTTTAAATATTTTATTCTACTATATCCGACATTTTGAACTCTTTAAATTGTTAAACCCAAGATTTTTGAGTTATCTTAAACATAAGGCAATTAGTTAAGGTAAACTTATAATGAATAAGATAGAAAATTTAATAAATCTGGGGAAAGCTTTCTGGGGTTATAAAAAACAGAGTCCAGTTTGTCATTATAATCCTATTCGCTTGTGGATTGAGCCTACTAATTTTTGCAACCTCCGTTGTATTATGTGTCCCAATAGCTCCAACCGCCCGATTAAAAAAGGATATATGGATATGAAGCTTTTTAAGGAGATCATCAATAAGGCTAATCCCTTTGCCTATGATATAAATCTTTCTCATAGGGGTGAATCTTTACTTCATCCTCAGCTTATAGAAATGATTAAATATGCTAAATCAAAAAATTTGCATCTAAGACTTAATACAAATGCTACCCTGCTTACTGAAGAAAAATCCTCTCAATTAATTAAATCTGGTTTAGATTTTATATCATTTTCTTTTGATGGTTTTGATAAAGAGACTTATGAAAAAATAAGAAGAGGTGCAAAGTTTAACGATACAATTTTGAATATTGTAGATTTTCTTAAAATAAAAAAGAGTCTTAAAAGCTCAACTCCTTACGCTTTATTAGAAGTTCTTGCTTTTCCCGAAGTTTTAAAAGAAAACGTTGTTCAAAGAGAAAATTTTTTAAAACATTTCAAATCTTTACCTTTAAACAAGATTGAAATAAAACCTTTGCATAACTGGGGAGGTAATTTACCCTCTTTGAATGGAAAAGAAATTATACAGAAAAAGATGAAATACACTCCGTGCACAAATATCTGGTATTCGTTAACTATTCTCTGGGATGGTTCGGTAAGTCCTTGCCCACAGGACTGGTATAATGAATTTTCCCTTGGGAATATTAAAGATAGAAGTCTTTCAGAAATATGGAATAGTGAGAAAATGGTTTACCTTAGGAAGAGTATAGCTAAAGGAGAATTTCAAAAGATAAAAATCTGTCGAGAGTGCAATCTTTTATGGAGAAAAAACATAGGGGGAATTCCTGTGTTAAATTTAGTGCCCTTCTTAAGTGAGAATATTATTGGATACGGCAATCTTCGGAGAATATTTAAACCTTTAGAAAAAGCACTTTTAAATGTTAATGTATTAAGTGAAAGAGAAGAAGAGTAATAACGGAGGTAAATTAATGCAGAAAAACTGGCAGGTGGAATTATCCTCAAAGTCAATTAAGAAAAGAGAAAAATATAGAATGCTTGACATTTTGATTCCTGATTGCCAGAGTAAATCCTGTATTGAGATAGGAGCGGAAACGGGCGTGGTTACCGACTATTTAAGAAAAAATAAAAATGGGAGATGGATTGCGGGAGCTCTCAGTAAAAAATGGTACAATATTTGCCTTCAGTTTATCAAAAAAGACGTAGCTAAAATTAATCCAGAATTAATTGATTTTAAGGATTCTACCTTTGATATTATTCTTGCTTCCAGACCAGAGCATATTGAAGACGATGATAAATTTTTTCAGGAAGTGTACAGAATCCTAAAACATAAAGGAGAGTTTTTTATTTTAACTCCTCATATTCACTCCAGTTTATTTTTAAATAGTTTAAAGGAGAGAATTGGGTTAACTTTAGAGCGATATGACCATTATAGGCCAGGGTACAATGCTGAAGCCTTAAAAAATAAGTTGGAACAGATTGGTTTTAAAGTTATCAAGCAGGGAAGCTATTGTCGCCTTTTCAGTGAGCTTATTGAACTTACGATAAATGCCAGCTATGCTTATCTTAGTGGAAGGAAAACAAAAACTCAAAATAAAAAAAAAGAAACAACTAACTTTTCTTACCGTCCTGCATCCGAGGAAGATATTGGTAAGAATAGGTTATTATTTACAGCCTATAGTTTGATTTTTCCCGTATTGTTAGCTATTTCTAAATTGGACTATCTACTTTTTTCTACTCAAGGTTATGTTTTATATATGCAAGCTAAAAAAGTATAGCTTGCACAGACTTTAAAAAATATGGTAGCCGCAACTTTTAAGTTGCGCATATCTCGCGAGCTAAACCCTACGGTTACCAATTCTTTATGCAAAAGATTAGTTAACAATACTAAGATTTTTATTTGGAGGAAATTAATGAGCGAAAAAGATGAGAAAAGGTATATTCCTGAAGGGAAAATCCCCCAACCTAAAACAGAGCTTCAGGCATCTCTTACCGATGCACGGAAATCTGCCTTAAAGAAATATCAAGAGGTTACCATTGGTTCTCCAAACATCGGTTTTTTAATAAAATACGAACTAATTATGGGAATTTTTGGCTCTTTGCCCGGTGCCCTGGGATTAGTATTAAGAAGGCCTCTTTTTAGAACTCTTTTGGGTAAGGTTGGCTCAAATGTTGTATTTGGAAGAAACATTGTTCTTAGACACCCTCAGAAAATTTGTTTAGGGAATAATGTAATAATAGAGGATAACTCTGTATTAGATGCTAAAGGAAAAGATAATAAAGGTATTTTTATTGGAGATAATGTGATGATAGGTCGTAATTCTGTTCTCAGTTGTAAAGATGGCGACCTTATTATTGGGAAGAATACTAATATTGCTATGAATTGTTTTATTCAATCAGCAAAAAATGTAAATATTGGGAAAAATGTTCTTATTGCTGCTTATTGCTATATTATTGGTGGAGGAGACCATGCGATAAGTCGAACTGATATTCCCATAATAGCACAGGAACAGATAGTTAAAGGAATTACCATTGAAGATAATGTCTGGTTGGGAGCAGGGGTAAGGGTCCAGGATGGAATAACTATAGGCAGAGATAGTATTATAGGTGCTGGTGCCGTAGTGACAAAATCTATCCCTGAGTTTAGTATTGCTGTAGGGGTTCCAGCAAAGGTGATAAGGAAAAGGAAATAAATTTTTTAAGGAATTGTTTAATTATTTTAAGACTCAAGATGAAAAAGAAGGAGAAAAATAAATGCTTTCAGAAGACAGAGATTTAAAAAAATATAATAGCAGTTTACCTTTCACTGGCGAGAGGATAATTCCTGGAAAAGTCTCAAAATATCACTTTTATGAAGCATTCTGTAGGTATGAATTTGTTAAACATTATGTTAAAGATAAAATAGTTTTAGATGCTGGTTGCGGACAGGGCTACGGTGCTTTTTTCTTGAGTAATAATGCGAAGAGTGTAGTTGGAATTGATATTGCTCACGAAGCTATCAATGATGCTAAGAAGAATTACATTCAACCTAATCTTTGCTTTAAGATTATGGATATTACAAAAATGGAATTTCCAAATAATTTTTTTGATGTAATCTGCTCATTTGAGGCTATAGAGCATTTAGACGATCACGGGTTATTTTTAACCGAGGTAGCGAGGGTACTAAAACCCTCTGGACATTTTTTTATCTCTACCCCTAATGGAGAAGTTTTTGGAAGAGGAGAATTGTGGTGCCATAAAAAAGAATTTATTTTAGAAGAAGTTCGTAGCATTCTCAATAGTTATTTTGATGAAATAGAATTGTTTGGGCAGCACGCCTTAAACAAAGCGATGCTTTTATACAGAAATTCTCTTATTAGACGGATTAATAAAATTAAAGCTCGCTTTGGAGTAGTGCACTTATTACCTATAAGATGGAAATATATCTTGGAGAGATTGTTTACTGGACATTCTTCAGAACATGCAACATGTAGTGATTTTATAATATCTAAGAAGAATGTAAGACAAGGAGTTTATTTTTTTACTATTTGCCAAAAGCCAAAATTATACCTCTAATTTAAAAAGATACTTTTTGTTTTTTTGAAAGGAGGATATCTCATTTATGGTTAAGAAAGTAACGGTGGCAATAACTACCTATAATGGAGAAAAGCTACTTGAAGAATGCCTTTCTGCAATTAAGTCTCAAAGTTATCCCAATTACGAAATTATAGTAGTTGATAACAATTCTACGGACAGGAGTACCGATTTAGTTAGAGAAAAATTCCCAGAGGTGAAAATATTACAGATGAAGGAAAACAGAGGCCCAAGTCCAGCTCGAAATGCTGCTATCAGAGAGGTAGATACTCCGTATGTTCTCCTGGTAGATGATGATGCGGTTTTAGCTCCTGATTGCTTAAAGAATCTTATAGATACTGTTAATAAATTTCCAGATGCTGCTGTTTGGTCTCCTCGTATAATGTATCACAATAACAAAAATATTATTCAGTTTGACGGAGTGAGTCTTTATTATGTAGGAGAAGCGATTCTTAATAATCCAGACACCTCAATAGAAGAAGCGCATGAAAGAGAGCCTTTTTTTATTGATATCGCTGGCGGAGTTGCCTATATAGTTGATAAAGAAAAAGCTTTACAGATAGGTCTTTTTGATGAAGACTATTTTTTTGGAAGAACAGATGGAGAGTTCACTTTTAGATTGACAGCCGCAGGCTTTAAGTGTCTTAGTGTGCCTAAAGCTATCGTTTATCATAAGGTAAAAACGAGAGGTCTTTCCAAGGCTTTTTACCAGGTGCGCAATCGTTGGTATCTCATTTTACAGAATTATTCATGGAGAACAGTTTTCTTTATTTTTCCAGCTTTATTAATTTATGAAATTTCTGTTTTAGCCTTTTTAATGGCAAAGGGTTCTTTAGGCGAATACTTAAGAGGTAATCTGGCAGTAATTAAAAATTTTGGGAAATTGATGAAAAAACGTAAGAAAGTCCAATTACTTAAAAAGCTGCCAGACAAGGAGATTTTGCATGCCGGAAAGATTAATATCCGCAAGGACCTATTAGATAGTCGGTATATAAGTATAGCCAAGGAACTTCTTAATCACTTTTTCAATTCATATTGGAAATTAGTAAGAAACTTAATATAAAATAATTCAAGAAGAAGCAAAATGAAAATAAGAAATTTAGTAAGTATAGTTTTTGAACGATTAAAGGAAGATGATCCACTAATTTTCTTTTGTAGAGTAGGAAGATTTTTAATTTATCAATGTATCTTATATTTAAAATATTTTTTATCGTGGAAATTATTACGATTGAGACTAAAGAATCGATATATTGAGAAGGAGATTATGGGTAATAGAATGTTCTTAGATGTGAAAGAAGATATGGGAATTTCGTATGACCTTTTCAGAATCGGATTTAGAGAACCTTTTGCTACTAAAGCTTTCCATGAGGAACTGAGTCGAGGCGATGTAATAGTAGATATTGGCGCCAATATCGGCTACTATGTTTTGTTGGAGGCAATGTTAGTTGGAAAAGAGGGTAAAGTTTACGCTATTGAGCCTGTACCTCAAAATGTTGATTTATTAAAGAAAAACATTAAGTTGAACAACTATTCAAATGTAGAAGTATTCCAGTTAGCAATAGGGAATGAAAACAAAAAGGATCTTATCTATCTTTCAAGTAAGCGAAACTGTGGTTCAATGATTAAAAAAGCAGTTATGTCTACTTATAAGGATGAAATACTCGTAAAAGTAGTAAGTCTTGATAAATTCTTGGAAAATAAACCATTTCCGGATTTAATTAGAATGGATGTTGAGGGTTACGAAATTAAGATTATTAGAGGGATGAAAAAAATACTTGAATCAAACAAACCTCTTAAGATTTTTGTAGAAATTCATCCAAATATTATGAAGGGAAAAACAAAGGATTTCTTAAATATTCTTAAGAATTTTGGATTTCAAGCCAAAAAAGTAACCCATGAACCCTATTCTTTTCTTTTAAATGAACCTATATTTGTTAAAAAAATATTCAGTATTGTTAACCAGAGGATGGAGTTCAAATTTGGATATCTTAATATGACTATAGATGATTTATTAGCCGATAAATTATTAATAAGGGGTAGAAGACGTCACTTAGAGGTAATTTTTGAGAGAATATAAAGGTTGAATTAAGCAAGAGGCTTTGTTTTGATTGTGATAAGTTTATTTTTGAATAAAGGCAGCTATCTGTATGGAAAAATGTATATTACCTGATAAGATCAGTTTAGCTAAAAATACTTTCTATTCTGCGATTACTTCCCTGAGTAGTCTTTTTTTATTTGTATTGTTAATTATAGCTGGGAGGCATCTTGGTAGTGTAGATTATGGTATATTTACCTTTGCTTTAGCCTTTGTATTTATATTTGAAATCTTTACTGATTTTGGATTAAGAGGGTTATCCCAGAGAACCGTAGCTCGAGATAAAAGTTTATCTGTAAAGTATTTTGGAAATCTTTTAATCTGGAAATTAGTATTATCGGTAATTATTTTTGTTATCCTTGTTCTGACTATAAATGCACTAAAGTCATCTCCAAAAACAAGATTTGCAGTTTATATCCTGGGTTTTGCTACTATTTTAAGGTCCTTTAAATGGGCTTGCCGAAATTTCTTTCGGGCTTTTGAACGCTTTGATTTAGATTCGCTAACAATGTGCATTGAAAGATTAGCTCTTTTAGTGGTAGGGGGAGTTGTATTACTTCGGGGCGGTGGATTAATTTCCTTTGCCTCCACTTTTGTTATTGTTAGAGTGTTTGATTTAATTTTAACTTTTGCGATTTTAAATTGGAAAGTGGTTAAAATTGTCCCTCAATTTGACTTTAACTTTTTAAAAAAATTGCAAATAGAAGCTCTTCCTTTTGGATTTTTTTCTATTATCATCGTCTTGTATTCTTATGTGGACACTGTAATGCTTTCTTTTATATGTACAGATGCTGATGTTGGTTGGTATAATGCTGCTTATAAAATATATGAGGGGTTGACAGTATTTCCATCCATCATTTGTGGTGTTTTATATCCTCGTTTATCTCAGCTTTTTATCTCAAATAAAAAAGCTCATTCTGTTCTCTCTTTAAGAGCAAGTAAATATCTTTTTATAATTTCGTTTCCCATTTTAATTTGTGGAATAATATTATCGAATAATATTATAAATATATTATTTGGAAAAGAATTTCAAAATTCAGTTATTGCCTTACAAATTCTTTTATTGGGAATTGTTTTTGTATTCCAAATTTGGCTCTTTCAAACTCTTTTTAATTCAATAGATAAACAAAAGTCAGTGATGTACATTGGTCTTACAGGGTTAATTATTAATATTATTTTAAATTTATTATTAATACCGAGGTATAGTTTTAAAGGAGCAGCGACTACAACAGTTTTAAGTGAACTTGTAGTATTTACCATCTATTATTTTTATCTTTATAAATCATATTATAAATTTCCTCTTTTAAAATTTAGCTTGAAGCCATTTTTTGCTTCTCTAATTGTAGGAGGTTTTCTCTGGAAGTTTCATACCGTTTTTTTGATTCCTTCTATAGTGTTTGTTTTTTTTCTTTATATTGCCCTCCTATTTTGTTTTAAGACATTTGACCATGAGGAATTGGACCTCATTCGGAAGTTGTTAAGGAGAAAAAGTAAAATTTCTGGCGAGAGAATTAAAACATCAAAAAATATTTCATCTTAGATGTAATTTTTGCTTTTCTCTTGCTAAGAAGGAAAATTTAAATATTATTCTAACTCCCATACTTTGGGCTCATTAAAGTTCTCCACCTGGGTAGGGGGAGGCTTTAGCCTTCCAATCGCTTTTTAACTCTTGCTTCACAAAGGGCGACTAAAGCTGCCCCTACCCACAAGTGGGTTGTCTAAAATTTTGGTGGGGTGAAGTAAGTTAAAAATACAGGGAAAGAAGTTCTTAAATCACCTCATACGCTAAAAATTAGGAGAAATCAATTGATAAATTTAAGGCATTTAGTAGCAATTCCGTTAACATTTATGTTGGTTTTATCAGCATTTGCCTTAAAAACCGAGGCGGCTTATTATTTAAAAGATAATAAGAATAACCCAATTTATTTAGCTGGATATGGGCCTTACAAGCATATCTTTACTGTAGAGTGGGATTATGCTTCTTTTCATACTAAATTACAGGAACATTATATTAATTTTTATAGATTATGGCCATTGCATGGTTTTTATAAAGATGGAGAGGTAATTAGCGGTAAGTTTCAACTTATTTATAATATAAATAAAGAAGAAAAATGTGATTTAACTTCTTTTAATCAAAGCTGGTGGGATGATTTAAAATTTTTACTTGCCGATGCCAATAAAAAGGGTATCTATGTTCAAATTTCTTTATTTGACGATTGCAGCCTTGAGGCTCATTCTCAATTCCGGTGGAGACAGCATCCTTTTAATAAGCGAAACAATGTTAATGGAGTTTTTGATTTTGGTTTAAGTGCCGATAATGAACAAGGCTTTTATAATTTAAATAACTCTCTTCTTCTGTATTATCAAGAGCTTTATGTAAGAAAATTAATAGATGAAACCTGGCCTTATAAAAATGTCGTTTATGAGATTATTAATGAGGGTGATGCAAAAGGTGAATGGATAAATTATTGGGTAGATTTTATAGATAAAGAATTTGATAAATATACTACTGAGAGAGAACCAATCATCTCCCATAATGCTTTTCCATTTTATGAGCCTATATACTCTGGATTTGACAATCCTGATATTGATATGATAAACTGGCATGCTTATGCGGGGAGTGGGAAATGGAAGGAAGGCACGGATCCAGAATTTATAGAAAGTCTCTTTAAAGCTCATTATGGAATAAGGCCTCAATGCTACGATGAGGGCCCAAATCTTCCCGAGGGGAAGATTACTGATGAGATAAGAGCTTATGCTCGAAGGGAGATGTGGAGCTGCTTTGTAAATGGTGGATATGTTGATATAAAGGATGCTCATTTGGATCGTCGCATAGACCCGGCAAATTATGTAGATGAAGTTTTATTGGATTATTTTAAATATTTTGGAGAATTTAGGGAAAGCATTAATTTTGGCAATATGATTCCTCATGATGAGCTGATAACAAGTCCTCTTTCTGGTAAGATACATTGGGATATGTTGGCTAACCCAGGGAATGATTATGTAGTTTATGTAACCGGAAATAATGTAGATGATGAGGCAGAGATAGATATTATTCTTGAAAAAGGAAGTTATAAAGTTAAATGGTTTAACCCTAAAACTGGTAAATTTTTTCCTGCTAAATATAGAGTTAGCGGAGAAGGGAAAAAACTTCTTCAGCTTCCGAAATTTACTGAAGATATCGTGCTTTATATAACAAGAATAAACAGTAGTTAAATAGAAGCAGAATTAAAGGAGAGGTAGGTCTTCACCCTTTATAAATAAAAGTTGAAATTGGTTGGGAAGCTAACGTTTCTACTATCCAGGTCTATCAACTTAATGTTTTGCTGGATCCAGATAAAATAAGCTGTGCCAAGGAGTCATTAAATGCCAACCTCTGTTGGTCATTCTTTATTAGGATATATCTGGTATCTTGTATTCAAGAAAAACCGCAGGTTAATTAAAAATTGGAAGACTATCCTTTTTTATCTATTTATAGCAAATGCTCCTGACCTTGATCTTATTCCAGGAATATTCATTGGACATGCTAATAGATTTCATCATGGAATTACTCATACTTTAGGTTTTTCTATATTCGTTGCTTTAATTTTATGTTTAGTGCCTAAATTTAGGAAAAAGAAGAATTTTATTATCTTTTTCTTACTCTACTTTACTCATGTGATTGCTGACTTTCTATGTGCCGATACCACCTCTCCCTTTGGAGTGATGCTATTCTGGCCCTTTACAAAAAAATATTTCATTTCTTTTTATACTATTTTCCTCGATATTCATAAAACTACTCTCCGCAGCCTTTTTGATTTACATAACTTTAAAGCTATAATTATAGAAGTATTGATTTTTCTTCCTATAATTGTAGTATTAAAATTAAAACTCTTTCTAAAAAAACAGGGCAGGGAAAAAGAGGATATATCTTAACAATACAGAAGAGTTGATTTTTTGAAGAATCGCAAGCTAATATCTTTAATCATACCAGAAAGTATTAGTTTAAGATTTATATGGCTATCAAGGTACTTTCCCGAGATTCACTTGACTTATAGAAAAAGACCCTTTTTAGAGGTAAGCAGGGCATTTGAAGCTGAGTAAAACTACTGATCAAATTATGGAAGAATTGAGAGGAGAAGTTGAATGACCACCGCAGTGGATACTAATATTCTTATTGATGTTTTAAATAAAGATAAGAGATATTTTGAGAGCTCCAGAAGACTTCTTATCACAGCTCTGAAGAAAGGGTCTTTAATTATCAATGAGGTTGTGTAGGCAGAGCTTGCCTCCCAATTTAAAAGGAGAGAGAATCTGGATGAGTTTTTGAACGATACGGGCATAACATTGCACTCTTCCAGCAAGGAAGCTCTTTGGGAAGGAAGCAGAGCCTGGAAGGAATACATTACCAGGCAAGGTAAAGAATTACAGTGTCCTCATTGTGGTACAAAAATGTTGGTAAAATGCAAGAATTGCTCAAATATCATTAGTATTCGTCAGCACATCATTAGCGATTTTTTAATCGGTGGTTATGCAAAAATTATGGCGAATTCTCTTCTTGCCCGAGATAGAGGATATTATAAAACTTATTTTAAGGAGCTTATTCTCTTTGGCTAATTTGTCTGTAATAAAGCGGGAGTTGCAACCTCTGGGTTGTGCATCTTTTGAACCAGACTTTGAATTGAGTATTTGTAAACTATCTTTTGCACGAAAAAAATGGTAGCCGCAGGCTTTAGCCTGCGTAAAACAGCGCAACCTGAAGGTTGCGGCTACCTTACTTTACCGATCAATCTTGATAGTGCAAGGATAACTACAGCTTAAATGTGATATTT
>JAGGXI010000034.1 GCA_021163155.1 Candidatus Aerophobota bacterium | reverse complement strand
TTCATCATTAAAGTTTTTAAAAAATATTCCGATAATAATACTAACACTAAGATAATATAGACACAATTTGAATATTATATGTCAAAAAATTATAGATGTACATTGAAAATTGACCTCCCTGAATAAAATAATATCCTTCTGGAAAAGAGAAATTCCAGGAGGTGAAGGAGGATGATTACAATGGGAAAGTGGCACCATCTGAAAAAACAGAGACGGGTCAGAATTCAATGGCGAAGATGGGTCAATTTTGGGTGGTGATCAACATTAATCTCTTTTGTTGAATTATTGGGAATGCCGGTAAGTTTTGTGACTATAGAGTTAAAGTCTATTGGGAGGCTAAAGCCTCCCCTACCCAGGCCAAACACTTTAACAGTTTGCCGAATCAGGGTTTAACTTTTCAATTCTTTTATAGTTTTTAAAAATACCTTTACAATTTTTGGGTCGAACTGAGTACCTGCTCCTTTTTGAAGTTCTTTTATTGCCTCTTCGGTGGATAGAGCTTTCCTATAGGGACGGTCCGAGGTCATAGCAGCAAAGGCATCGGCAACAGTTACAATTCTTGCTAATAAGGGTATTTTTTCTCCTTTAAGTCCATCAGGATACCCACTTCCATCATAATGCTCATGATGATGACGGATTAAGGAACCCCCTTTTTGAAGAAATTTAACATCTTTAATTATCTTCTCCCCTATAATAGGATGCTTTTTAATAGCTTCATACTCTTTAGGTGTAAGTTTCGAAGGTTTATGAAGAATTTTATCCTGAATGCCTATTTTTCCAATATCGTGAAGCAATCCACAGAATCTAACCATTTCCATTTTTTCTTTTGATAAACCTAAAGATTGAGCAGTATGAAGTGCATATACAGTTACCTTCTGGGAATGTCCACGAGTATATTTATCCTTAGCGTCAATAGCTTTAACTAATGCGTTAATAGTGCCCAGGAAGGATTGATGGAGATTATCATACAGGGCTCTGTTTTTAATAACCATAGCGGCATAATTGGCAAAAATTAAGGCAATATTTAAATCGTTATTGGTGTAAAAAGGTTTATTTATAACATTACAGAGAACCATTATACTCACTATTTCCTTATTTATATTTAAGGGAACAATAAGTAGAGTTTCTGGGGAAAGGAAGATAAACTCCCTTGAGTTTCGAAAACGAGCGTCTTTTTTGTAATTATCTATGATAAGAGGCTGACTGTTTTTTGCTACCCAGCCCAAAGCTCCCTTACCCTCAATAAAGTATTCTTTTTTAACTTTGGATAAAGGTATTCCGCTACTTACACCAGGGATTAATCGATGTTCTTTTTTCTGCGGGAAGAGAAGAAAACCGTATTCGCTTTTAATTTCCTTTAAGGTTAAATTGAGGACTAATCTGAGAATTCCATCTCGTTCTAAAGAAGAAGTGATGATTTCACTTGATTTCAAAAGAGTGGAGAGTTCTTGCCTTCTATGTTCATTATCCAGACGAAGTTTTAAATTTTCAACTTTAATGGCGAATTGAGCAGCAAAAAGAGTAAGTAAATCTATCTTTTGCTGATTCAGCGATTTCTCGTCTATTGAGCAAAGAATTGTAATTACTCCAACTTCTTTATCAGCAGAGATAAGAGGAAGGATAAGAAAATTATCCTCTTTTAGTGCTTGCTTCGTATCCATTTTAAAAGGAATAAGGATGGGTTTATTCCCTCTTTTAAGAGCCCAGTCAATTATTCCCTTCTCTATCAAATTGGCTATATCATTGAGTTTTTCTTTGGATAGATTGTATACATCTCTGAAGTCAAATTGGTTTGTCTCCTCATTGATTATAAGAAGGGCGTATCCTTTATAATTGATAATGCCCTTAAGTAATTTTAGAAAATTGTCCGTGATTTTATGAGTATCAGGACTTAGGATAAGATTCTCTAATTTTTCCATAAGTTCAAGCTTATTTTTCAAGAAAGTGTTCATCATCCATTGTTCCTTATTTATAATTGGTAGCCGCGAGGCTCAGAGCCTGCGTTTTTGCGCAACTTAAAAGTTGCGGCTACCCTCTGATTTTGCGCAACCTGAAGGTTGCGGCTACCGATATCTTTTCCCTCTATCTTGTTTTCTGTTTTTTAGCTTTAATCCTCTAATCCTGCTTCTCATTGGTAATCAATGATTTTAAAGAAGTTCTGTGTTTTTTTCAGTTCATCATCAAAAAGGGAAACAAAGTAAAGAATATAAGTCTTATTTAAATCTGATTTTAAAAGTTTAAGAGTTTTCCATACTGATGGACAAACAGTGGGTATTTTATTATCTCCTCCATAGCCAATCGATTTCATGCGGCTTAAAATATCTGAAAGGTGTATGATAGCAGTAAGCTGGGGGTCTATAGTGGCTTTTTTAGGAGTATGATGAAAATTGATGGCTTCCTCAATATCTTTTGGTAGATTCCAGTTTTTAGCTAACTCTGCTCCAATTTCAGCATGGGTTATCCCCATTATTTCTTTCTCTGCCTGATAAATCGATATGTTGTCCTGTTGAGTTTTCTTTACAATCTGAACAAAAAGATTGTGCATATATTGATCGAGAATAATTTTGCCAATGTCATGGATAAGACCAGCAATAAATACCTTGCCTGAGATACGATATCTAAGAGCTTTAGCTATAGTTTTTGCTGCCAGAGCACATCCGAGGGAATGCTCCCAGAATTCTTTATGGTTGAAGGTTTCAGAATTCTCATTTGAGGAAAAGGTGTGAATGACCGAAGTAGTGAAAACAAGGTTTCTTATCTCTTCAAATCCTAAAATCACTAAAGCATGAGTAATGGTGCCTATCTGTTGCGGAAAACCATAATAAGCCGAGTTTGCAAGTCTTAAAACTTTTGTAGTTAATGCCTGGTCAACAGAAATTATTTCACTTATATCTTGTGCTGAAGTTTCAGGGTTAGAGGTGAGTTCCATAATTTGTGCAGTTATAATGGGAAGAGTGGGAAGTTCATAGGTTTTTCCAATAATTTGCTTTATTTCTTCTATATCTGTCTTACTCACTAACTTCCCTTTTATCTGTTTTTCTCTTAAAAAATTTTCGGTTTCACCTATTTATATTATCGGTAAGGAAAATAAGAACTTTAAGTTACTGGTAGCCGCAAGGATCAGAGCCTGTGAGGATAGATATATACGCAATTTAAAAATTGCGGCTACCCAGAACAGGAGAAAATTTTTGAGTGAGCTTATTAAGAAAACTCGTTTTTATACCAGCTAACAAATTTTTTAATTCCTTCTTCTATCCCTACCTTTGGGTTATAACCAAGTAGTTTTTTTGATTTAGTAATATCAGCGTATGTAATAGGAACATCCCCTGGTTGCTCTAATGTATGTTTAATTTTTGCTTTCTTTTCTAAAGTAGATTCTATTAAAGAGACTAAATTTTTTAATTCAATAGGCTCAGAACTTCCAAGATTAAAAATCTGGAAATCAAATTTTTGCTTTAAAGCACTTATAATTCCCTCAATAATATCTGAAATATAAGTATAATCTCTTCTTGAATATCCATCTCCAAAGATGGTTATCTCACAATTTTTATCAATTAGCTTAGTAAATTTATGAATAGCCATTTTGGGTCTTTGCCTCGGACCATAGACTGTAAAAAATCTTAAACAAACAGTAGGAATTCCGTATAAATGGTGATAAGTATAGCAGAGAAGCTCACCACTTTTTTTGGTAACTGCATAAGGAGAAATAGGAGAACTCAAGCTATCATTTTCTGAAAAGGGAAGTTTGGTGTTGACTCCATATACAGAGGAAGAAGAGGCAAAGATAAAATTTTTAATGTTTTTAGTTTTACAGACTTCTAATAGATTTAAGGTGCCTTTAATATTTATCTCCTCATATAGTGAAGGATTTTTTATAGAAGCTCTTACACCTGCTCGGGCTGCCAAATGAACCACTTTAGTAATCTTATTTAACTTGAAAATTTGCTCAAGAGCTTTTTTATCTCTTATGTCAACTTCTAATAATTTAAAATGGGGGTTACTTAAATGATTTTTTAAATTGTCTCTTTTAATTTGAGGATTATAAAAATCATCAAAATTATCGATAACTATTACTTGCTCTCCCGTTTCCAGTAATTTAGCTACTAAATGAGAGCCTATAAAACCTGCTCCTCCTGTAATGAGAATTTTTTCTGCTTTATATGATTCCATTGGTTTTATCTCCCTTGTTAATGGGAAGGTTATACAAGTAAATGAGATGATGGATAAATGAATTAATTAAACAAACTCTTTGGTACTACTTCTTACAGCTCCTTCACCTATATTTGAAGGTACTGAGAGGGATAGCTCTTCTTATTATCTTTATACGTCAGCATCTACTCTTTTCCTCATCTACT
This sequence comes from Candidatus Aerophobota bacterium, assembly GCA_021163155.1. Classification (GTDB taxonomy): domain Bacteria; phylum Aerophobota; class Aerophobia; order Aerophobales; family JAGGXI01; genus JAGGXI01. The sequence continues at coordinate 1,351 of JAGGXI010000034.1, read as the reverse complement.
CAAAGTTAATTTTAATACTTTCTCTGAATCATTATAGAAGAAAAAGAGGAGATGTCAAATTGAACAATTGATTAAAGTCTATATTTTTTTATGCTATTTGCCAGCTAATTTTTGTAAGAAAATCCTTTTATAAAGTAGGGAACGGTCGCGACCGTTTCCTACTTCAATAAATGTGGAATCTGTGATTTTGAAATTAATCTTTCTCTTCTTACATAGATCGTTATTAATACAAATATTACGGATTTCAAGATATTCTAAAAATCTAATAAGATGAGTCTTCTACAAAAGTTGGTTATTAAATTATAGGAGGTAGAGAAATTTCTAAAAAAGTCGGAAATCTCTTTAAAGAATAATTACCTCTACAATGTCACCATCGGCTAATCTATCTTTTCTTAAATGCCAATTTAATTTTAGTAAGTTACGAGAATAACAAAAAGGGCAGGGGATAATCGGGTTATTAATTCCTACTTGCACTTGACTGGTAAAATGACAACCACATTCACCGCATTTTAAAGGAAGACTTATTGTAAAAGTAGGCTGTCCATCAATTCCTTTATGACGTTTGACCTTTATTTTCAATTATTCCCTTATGATGGATTAATTTTTTTCCAAAACGAGAGAGTCTACTGATTGCTGATAGATCTGTAATGGCTGATATTTGATTTTTGCATTATCTTCCGTATCTTTTTATTTATTATTTATTTTCTAAAGTACTCATTCGATGGTTTAGTTCAGCGTAAGAGAGCTTTAACTCAGAGAGAATCTCTTTATGCTCCTCTGTGTTTTCCCCTCTTAGGTTATCTATCTCCTGATGCAGCTCCTTGTGCTCTTTTGCATTCTCTTCTCTTAAAGTGGTTATCTCCTTTTGAACGCTATCTAATTTTCTGTTTAATATGCTATGGCCTTCGGCTATAGTCTTAATATCTCCTCTTAACCCTTCCGCAATTACATCAAAGTGTCGTTTTATCTCCTCTACCTCATGAGATTCCATTTACCTTCTCCTTATAATCTAAAGTTTTCCTTCTTTAGCGAAATTTACCCATTGCAAATTTTTTTTGGTGACTTCATCATAACATATTTTTCCGAAGAGTCAATTTCCGCATTAAATCGCTTAAAGTTATTCTACTGGGTAGCCGCAAGGCTCAGAGCCTGCGTTCATGCGCACTTGAAAAGGCAGGATTAGAAAACCCCACTTATAGAACTATAGAACTATTAGACTATAGAACTACCGGACTACATTTATGGTTATGTCTATTCTTAAATATTATCGCATATTCTGGCATAAAGCTATCTTCAAGCAAAGCTTTAACTTCTGCTCTTCTTTTTTCTCTACAAATGTCTCGTCCACCTC
>JAGGXI010000102.1 GCA_021163155.1 Candidatus Aerophobota bacterium | reverse complement strand
ATAGGAGCTCCGGGTTTAGCTAATTGATTAATAACTAAACCACTAAAACTCTCAGCAGTATGTTGCACTAATGAGCCCAAAATAGTAGCAGGAGCAGTAGCTCCTACAAGAGGCATAGAAATCAACTCTGAAGGAATATTATAACGGGCACAATTAATGAGGCTATGAGCAGTAGCATCACTCCATTGCAAGGGAGGAGAGGGACAAGCATCAAAGACAGCCATAGGTCGATCAGCTAAATCTTTCTCACTTCCTGCTATAGCCACCAATAAATCCTTCATTACCTTAAAACCGCTTTTGCCAAAAATACCTGTAATAAAAGGCTTTTTAGCGTACTTAAGAACAAGATAAACACGATAGCTATCTGTCACTGCTTTTGGTACATCATTGCAAACTAATGAAGTACTTTGAGAATCTAAATAACTTAATCCTTCAACTAATTTTATCCACTTAATAAAATCAGGAGTTACTGCTGTACGATGTTTACCTGTTTTAAGGTCAAAGATTTTCACAGCTGCTGAAGCTGGCGCAAAATGGACATCATTGCCTCCATAATGTACTTTGGGTTGCTTGTCATAATCATAAAGGTAAAATGACGAAGGGACAGTATTGAGAGCCTTCTCAACTATCTTTTGAGGAATCTTAGCAATCTTCCTATCAAAATTAACCTCAACTCCAGCATTATCCAATAAATGTAAAGCCTCATCATTATGTATCACTACACCTGGATCCATCAAAAGTTCATAAGCCTCGTCAATTACCTGTTCAATCAAAGATTTACTTAAGAACTCCATTTTGGGTTGAATCATTTAACTTCTCCTTTTTTTGATAAAATTTTACTCTGTCTCATTTGTCTGTCTTTTTTCTCATTGCATTTTTTGTCTTCTGGTAAAATATCTTTATTTACTCGTTAACAACTTATTCTACCGAAGGCTTTTATCAGATAAATTCTCTATAACTATGAGAAAGAACACAGATTTATATTTTCACAACATTATACCAGATCTAACTTCACTACTAATTATTAACGCATTTCTCTCTTTTGTCAAAGAACCTTATAGAGATTTCTGATTTTTTCAGAAATCCCTTATACCCCAAGAAAAAACAAATATTCTCATCTTCTCCTAATTTTAACTCATCTTTTTAAGCACAACTCTTATTCTTTTATTTGCTTCCTTAATTTGCTCTGCTGCTATACATAGTATAGGCCTAAACCTAATGGACTTGGCACCGCAAGCTAATACAAGCATATTTTCATCTAAACACTTTTTTCTAAAATCATCTCTCTTATTACTGTCAGGCAAATCGAAAGAGCACATCAGCCCCAAACCCCTAACATTGGAGACAAGATTAGGAAAATCTTTCTGGATATCATAAAGAGTTTTCAATAATAACTCTCCCTGCATCCTGGCATTTTCAACCAGATTGTCTTCTTTAATGACCTCAAAAATTTTAGCTGCTCTAACCATATCTACTATATTACCACCCCAGGTAGAGTTAATTCTACTGGATTCTTGAAAGCAATTATCCTCTACTTCATCTATTCTCTTACTTGCTAAAATACCACAAACTTGCGTTTTTTTACCAAAAGCCATTATGTCAGGTTTAACATTGTAATGCTGGTGAGCCCACATTTTTCCCGTAATACCTACTCCTGACTGAACCTCATCAAAGATCAATAAAATTTCATTCTCATCGCAGATTTTCCTAATCTCCTGAAAAAACTCTTTTCTGAAAAAATTATCTCCACCTTCTCCTTGAATAGGCTCTAAAATAATAGCCGCTATACCATCACTGTCTTCTCTAATAGCTTCTTTTATCTGAAAAAGGCTTCTTTTTTCTGCTTTCTTGACTTCTTCCAGATGTTCCTCCAAGGGAAAAACTATTTTAGGGTTTAATACCCTGGGCCAGTTAAATTTAGGAAAATACATATATTTTCGAGGGTCTTGCGTGTTGGTAAGAGAAAGAGTATAACCAGATCTACCATGAAAAGCTTCCTTAAAATGGATAACTTTATACCCTTTTTCTTCTTTTAGACCTTTAGCAAAATTTTTTCTGACTTTCCAATCAAAGGCAACTTTCAGAGCATTTTCTACCGCCAGAGTTCCTCCTGAGATCAGAAATAAATGAGGTAGATACTCTGGCATCGCTACTTGAGAAAAGACGCTAACAAATTCAGCCATATAGGTACTATATATATCAGCATTGGCTACTTTATTAATAGCTGCTTTAAAGATTTTTTCTTTAAATTCATCATTATCAAGTTTTGGATGATTCATACCTAAGGCGGATGATGCTATGAATGTGTAAAAGTCTAAGTATTTTCTTCCATTTCTTGCATCTACCAGATAACTTCCCTGGCTATTGTCCATGTCGATAACGATATCAAATCCATCTATAAGCATTCTCTTTCTTAAAATGCTCATTACTTCATCTGGCTTTACTATCATTGACTCCTCCAATAAATTTTTATCTTTAACAATCTTAATAAATATCGTGCAGTGGATTATACTTTTACATCCCCACTACAACTCTTCTTATACTCTTTAAATGTTTTAACATCGCCTCGGCTGCTTTTTTACTATTATGCTCTTTAATAGCTTGAAATATTGCTTTATGCTCTTCCCATTGTTCTTTTCGTCTTCCCGGTACTTGCCATGTCTTCTCTCGAGTCTCTTTTAATAAATCCATATGCAGTCGCATTATATTAATGAAAGCAAAGTTGTGAGATGCTCTTGCTATAGCTAAATGAAATCCTGCATCCGATTCTGTTCTTTCATTATCTGTCACTTTTTTCTCTCTCATTCTGTTTAAAGCATCTTCAATCATCCCTATATCTTCAGGAGTGGCTCTTTGAGCAGCAAACTCAGCAGTTTTAACTTCAAAAACCTCCCTTGCTTCCAGAAGTTCCAAAATAGAAGATTTTTCTAAGCTTAAAATAATATTTTTAGAATCGATAAAGGCATCTTTTTTTATTTCTCGAACAAATCTTCCTCTGCCTGGCCTACTTTTAATTAAACCTCTCGATTCTAAAACTCTAAAGGCTTCCCTTAAAGAGGCCCTACCAATAGAAAGCTTTTCAGCAAGTT
>JAGGXI010000004.1 GCA_021163155.1 Candidatus Aerophobota bacterium | reverse complement strand
GCCTATGCCTCTCTCCCTACGGGAAAAAGGTATGTAAGTGTAAAGATAAATGTGACTGTCCCCGCCTCTTCTCTGATGGGAATGCCAGATGGGGATGGAACTCTTTCCATGAAAGTTGGGTATATGGATATGGAATCCACGATTTAGTAGATTTAGAATCAGGTCTTTCTATCATTCTTCCCAAGTTAACATCTGCTAATATTCATGATGGAGTTGTAGGGATAAATCTTATAAAAGAAGCAATGAATCAAGATTACAGAATAAAGCACTCTGTCTTTGATAGTGGTTATGATAATTACCATTTTTACAGGTTCCTTATTAATTACTACAGGATAAGTCCTATTATCAAGATTAACAAACGATGTGATGAGAAAATTTAAGAATAGAGACCTTATCTTCTTTACCAAAGATGGAGCTCCTATCTGCCTTTATGGACTTACCTTAACTAACTGGGGATACTGCTGGGATAGAGGTCGCAATAAGTGACGCTGCCCTGTCTGTTCTTTAGCTCAATACAAAGATGAAGAATGCCCTTATAAAGATATTTATCAGCAGAAAAAGTCAAAGTATGGAAGAGTTGTCTACACTCTTTTCATGAGGATAATTATCGCTACTTTACTCCTGTTCCAAGGGTAGTGATCTCTGGAAAGAGCTTTATAAAAAGAGAAGCATCTCTGAGAGATCCTTTAAGGTTAAAAAAAGAGATTATAAATTGACAGCGACGAGAACAAGGGGCCGTAAGATGTGGACTATCCGAGTAGCTTTAGCCTGTATGTGTCAGCATATAGATGCTCAAGCAAAGGCACTTGGGGTTAGAGAAGAAAAATCACAAGATGTGCTAACAGCAACTTGAGAACCTCAAGAGTTTTACAAAGGATTTTCCGCTTTTATCTATGGTAGGGGAGGTATGCCTTGTTTTAGCCTTTTTCTTAGAAAACTCTTTTTTAAGTGAGAAAGAACAATTTTTGACTCAATTTTGAGTCACCGAAGCTTAAAATTAGCTATTTTTTATCTTCTTTCCCGAGAGTACTCTTTAAGTATTACCATTATTTCTTCATATATCTTTATCGCTTACTCTTTTATTCCATTAAAGTATTTATCTCTTTTTCTTTCAATATATTTTAACACACATGGTTCATTTTTCTGTGGAAAGCTCCTAAAAAAGAAACTAATCTTTCAACACTTTTCTCTTTAGAAGTTTCCCTTTTCCCGGCTAATAACCTACCTCCTTTTCGGTTTTATTTTTTAGCTTTTTTCTTACGTAGAGTAGGCGGGTGGGTTACCCACCAACCCCTCATCGAACTGACCGTGCTAATTTCCAGCAGCCAGCTCTCCTTAAGTGTTGCCCCTTCGCAGGGAGTAAGTCTGGTCATTTTGTATAAAGTAAATCCTTGAGAAAGAGCATACCCATAGCCCTGAGTCTTGAATAAGGATATTTGCGATGTCCATAATCACCCTGACGCTTCAGTTTAAAAGCTGTGACTCGGTTTCTTAACCAAAAATCTAATTGAGTAAATATCCTTTGACAATTACCTCTTAAATAGTAATTGCCCCATCCCCTAACTACAGGATTAAGTTCCCTAACTATTTGGGACATTGATTTGGGTTGCTGCCGACGAGTTAAATGTCTTACTTTATCCTTAAAGGTCTTGATTGCTCGCTCACGAGGGATTTTATAATCTGAATACCCACACCCAAACAGAAAACCCAAAAACTCAAAGGTCTGCCTCTTATGAATAATCTTTGTTTTCTGGGCATTGAGTTTAAGGTTCAGCTCTCCCTCAATAATCTCTCTTGTCCGTCTTAAGGCCTTTTCTGCTTCATTTCTACTTCGAGCAAGGATTATTATATCATCAGCATATCTAATCACCTTGTATCCTTCTTGAGTCATCTTCTCATCATAGGGGTGAAGGTAGATATTAGCTAAAAGTGGTGATATTACCCCACCCTGAGGTGTCCCTGTAACCTGATATTCTACCTTCATATCTTCCATTACCCCACATCTCAAGAATGATTGAATGAGTCTTAGAACCCTTCCATCAGCAATTTCCTCAGCTACAAGATCAATCAGCTTCTTTTGATCAACTGTATCAAAAAATTTCTCAATGTCCACCTCTACCACCCATTGATAACCCTCTTTTATGTATTCCTCAATCTTCTCTATAGCTTGATGGGGACTTCGTCCAGGCCTAAACCCAAAACTACAGTCACAGAATTTAGGGTCAAATATCCTCTGCAATCGATTCAATAGAGCTTGCTGAACTACTCTATCTCTGATTGCAGGAATACCCAAAGGTCTTTTGTCTCCACTGGGCTTGAGAATCCAAACCCTTCTTACGGGCTGCGGAGAATATCTATCTTCTTTTAGGAGACGGTGTATCTCATCGAGGCTTTGACCCAAATTTCGTCAAAATCCTTAATAGAGACTCTATCTACTCCTCCGCAACCTTTCTTTGCCTTCACTTTCTCCCAGGCTATATAGAGATTGAGAGGTTTATAGACCTTGTCAATCAGTGAGTGGACTTTAAACCTAAGTGATTTCCTTCCCCAAGTTTTACTTTCCATAACTACCTTTCCTACCAGCCTATCCCCTATTATGGCCTCAAATGAAGATTTTCTTCCCCTATCGAATATGTCTTCTCTGGCTCTAATAGATTCAAGGTTTTACCTAAGCAAGACGCCTTCGCTCCATTCCCATTACAGGAACTTCAACACTAATATGCATCCATCCGACTTCTTAGGCTGCCTCACCTTGGATTTCCCCATTAGGTTATACCTCGGTTTACCCTCTGCCAGTGTCTTTTTCCTCTGCCCTCGCGGCACGCCACTTGAACAGAGTCGCTTACCCCAGCATCAGGACAACCTAAGACCTCCCCAGTTCTCCTAACCAACCTTTTACCTCATCCCCACCATCTATACGCTACCGCTTGTTTTGCCTATTATGGTTTCCCTAATCTTTAGGTAGGTCGCCAGTCAGTATAACGCCTCATCAATGGTTCACTTGCGTTTGGGGCTAAGATTTGCTATCCGACCCTCCCGAAGTGATGAAATAGGATAATACAAAGCCAATTTTCGAAAATTCTCGATATCACTGATAGTAGAGCTTTAATTTTTTCTATTGGCGAAAGTCAGGTATATAGGACATATCGCTGTTAGCCTAAGGATTATGAGACTAAAGAAATATTTAGAATCGGACGTAAAAGGTGTGTAACAAATTTCGTACAAAACTTGGTTGACAAAAATTTTTTATGCATTAATATACCCCATAGGGTATAGAAAAAGCACGATGCTTATTGTGAGTTTGATCTTAAGGTAGCTATCAAGTAATCCAAAAAAAATTAGATTAAGAGGAAAAAATGAGAATAGGAGTATATATTTGTCACTGCGGAGGCAATATATCTGAGGTTGTTGATGTTAAACAAGTAGCCTCATTTGCGGAAAGACAGCCGGGGGTGGTAATAGCCCGCGATTATGAACATATGTGTTCTGAATTAGGACAAAAACTTATCCTGGACGATATTAAAAAATATAAATTAAACCGAGTGGTAGTATCTGCTTGTTCACCCCAATTTCATGGAAATACCTTTATGAGTACACTCGAGAATGGAGGATTAAATCCGTATGTTTTAGAGATGGCTAATATTCGAGAACAGTGTGCCTGGCCTCACTTCGATATTCCTCTGGATGCTACTGAGAAAGCTAAAGGCCTTACTGCAATGTCTATTGCTAAAGTAAAATTAGATAAACCTATAGAGAAAAAATTTTTACCTATTGGGAAAAGGGTTTTAATAATAGGAGCAGGAATTGCCGGGATTCAGGCAGCTCTGGATTTAGCTGATGCTGGGTTTGAAGTTTATCTTGTTGAAAAGGCTCCCACCATAGGGGGGAAAATGGCCCTGCTGAGTCGAACCTTCCCTACCGAGGATTGCGCAGCCTGTATTTTAACTCCCAAGATGGCCGATGTTGCAGCTCATCCTAATATAAAGCTATTTACCTTATCAGAAATAGAGAAAATCAATGGTTTTTTAGGAAACTTTAAGGTTACCCTTAATAAAAAGCCATCATATGTGAATGAAGATAAATGTGCTTCTTGTGGAATTTGCACAGAGAAATGCCCCCAGAGAGTTTCTAATGAATTTAATGAAGGTTTAAACAACCGTAAAGCAATCTATATTCCCAGTGAGATTGCTGTCCCCTATAAGTATTTAATAGATGAGAAAGCCTGTCTATATCTTACGAAGGGAAGATGCCGGGTTTGTGAGAAGTCTTGCCCTCAAAAGGCAATAGAGTTTAATCAAAAACCGAAAAAAATAAATATTACTGTGGATACTATAATTGTAACTACAGGATATGATATTTTTGATGCTACTCAAAAAAAAGAATATGGATATGGAAGATATGAGAATGTGATAACTGCATTGGAACTGGAAAGAATGATTGTTTATGAAGCTTCGGGTAAACCATTAAGAAAAATTGGTAACAGAGTTGCTTTTATTCAATGTGTGGGTTCACGAGATGAGCAAATTGGTCGAGAGTATTGCTCAAGAATCTGCTGTATGTATGCAACTAAACTTTCTCAGTTGCTTAAACGAGGGGATCCCAAGCGAGATGTGTATGTATTTTATACTGATTTAAGAGCTTATGGTAAAGGATTTGAAGAGTATTATAAAAGAGCTCAAAGATCAGGAGTTAAGTTTATTAGAGGAAGAGTAGCTGAAGTAGTGGAGGATTTTAAGAGCAAAAAGGTAACCTTAAGAGTTGAGGACACCCTTACTCGCCAGATAATAGAATCAGAGTTCGATTTAGTGGTTCTTTCAGTAGGGTTAGGTCCAAATGCGGGAACCAATAAGATTGCCGAGATTCTAAAGTTGGCTAAAAGTCCGGACGGCTTTCTTCAAGAGGCTCATCCAAAATTCAAGCCGGTTGACACTCTCATTGAAGGAGTGTTTATTGCTGGATGTGTCCAGGGACCTAAGGATATTCCCGATACTGTAGCTCAAGCAGGTGCAGCCTCCTCAAGAGCAATAAGACTTATGAATAAGAAAAAGTTCGAGATGACTCCTATTAAAGCATTTGTTCATGAGGAGCTTTGTGATGGCTGTAGATTGTGTGAGGATCATTGTCCTGTTAATGCAATTAGTGTATCGAAAACTGCTAATATCAATGAGGCCTTATGTAAGGGATGTGGCAGTTGCATCGCCTATTGCCCTAAAGATGCTCTGGACTTAAGCTATTATGAAAATAGTCAGCTCTTAGCTCAAATTAAAGCAGGTTTGGAGAATAAAAAAGGGGATGAGGTTAGAGTTTTAATTTTTGCTGATGATACCTGCACTTATCGTTTAGCTGATAATGTGGGAACCAGCAAAATTGCCTATTCTCCTATTGCGCGTATAATTAGAATCCCCAGTGGGAGTAGAGTTACTCCCAAACTTATGCTAAATGCATTTAAGTTTGGCGCAGATGGGGTATTTATCGGGGAGTGTGAGCAGAAAGCATCTCCTTATCCAAACAGTGTAGCTGAGGTAGAAAAGAATGTTGAAGCAGTAAGAAACATTTTGGAGGAAGAGGAGATTGAACCAGAACGAGTACGCTGGGCTGCATTTGTTACCGTAATGCTAAAAGGTTTTACAAATAATGTAAATACTTTAGCTGATTTTGTTAAAAAGGCTGGGTTAATCCCCAATGAAAAAAGGCAAAATTTAGGTGAAAATATAAGTGAGAAACTATTTGCTAAGAAAGTAAGTGTATAATAAAAAGGAGAGGTTACAGTGGATAAATTAGTGATTTCTAATGAAAATGAAAAATTTTTGAAGAAAATCAGTGAGTTGAGTGGTCAGGTTATAACCTCATGTGATCAGTGTGGAGTATGCTCAGGAAGCTGTCCTATGACCCTGGATATGGATATAACTCCTTCAATGATGATGAGAAAAGTTCAGTTAGGCCAACAGGAAGTCCTGGAAAATAAAACACCCTGGATTTGTGCTTCCTGTTTTACCTGTACAGTAAGATGTCCAAGGGGATTAGACTTATCCAAAGTAGCAGAGGCATTAAGACAGGTAAAATTAAGAGAAAGCATAGATAGAGTTAATATTAACGCTATTCCTGAGGAGGAGTTGATACAGCTTCCACAGATTGCGTTAGTAGGATGCTTTCGTAAATGTACTGGATAAAAGAGGAGAAAAATGAAAATACCATATTATCCTGGATGTACTTTAAAGACTCAGGCTAAGAACTTTGAAATTTCTGCTTTAGCTTCAGCTAAAGTTTTGGGAATCGAATTAGTTGAACTTCCAAGGTGGAACTGCTGTGGAACAGTTTTCTCTTTAACTTCCGATGATTTAATTCATCATGTTGCTCCCATAAGAAACTTAATCCGAGTAGAGGAAATGAACAAAGAAGGAATTATGAAAGATGAGTATCGTCTGGTTACTCTCTGCTCTATGTGTTATAATACTTTAAAGAGAGCTAATTTGCGGATAAAAGAAAACCCTGAAGAGCTAAAAAAAATTAACGCTTTTATGCATTTAGAAGAGGATTACCAGGGGAAAGTAAAAGTAGTCCATTTTTTGGAAATTTTAAAAGAGATAGGTTTTGAGAAGATAAAACAGAAGGTAAAAAAATCTCTTGCTAATTTGAAGATTGCTCCTTACTATGGATGTATGTTAATAAGGCCAAGGGAAATAGCAATAGATGACCCAGAGGATCCAAAGATTGAAAGAGAACTTTTTTCTGCATTAGGAGCTGAGCTAATTTGTCATCCTTATAGAAAAAGGTGCTGTGGGAGCTATCAGGTTGTGCAGAATAAGCATGTAGTTTCTGAGATAGTTTACGAGATTCTTGAGCGAGCTAAGGCGGAGGGGGCTGAGGCTATAGCTTTGAGCTGCCCTCTCTGTGATTTTAATATGGATAATATGCAGAAAGAAATTATGGAAAGACATCCTGAGTTTACTCCCATACCTGTATTTTACTTTACTCAATTGATGGCTCTTGCTTTTGGGCTGGATGAGGAATACTACGGGTTTGATTTAAATCATATAGACCCTAAACCACTACTGAGAGAAAAGAATCTTTTAGAAATAGAAAGTTCTGAAAGGGTTCAAATAAAAACGCATTAGGCTCACTTACCATAACTCCCATTCGACAGTACCTGGTAAAAAATATCTCTATAAGCTGTATACAGAGAGTGATTGCCAGGGTGGTCAAAAAGGGGCGTTTACCTGGTTTTCTTTTGGGTGGAATTTTACCTATCGGGCATGTGGTATGACTTTTAGAGAATTTTGAGGACTTCTGGAGGCGGTTTAATTGAAAATTTCTTCAAGATACTTCTTTGTTCTTTGGTAACGCCCAGAGGACTAATCAGCCAGAGGATGAAAATCCCTCCTGTTGGTTGTCTATTACTGACAGTAGCGTTGTTGCAAGACACGGCATTGTGGTGACGCAGTGTCGGGAGGGTCGGATAGCAAATCTTAGCCCCAAACGCAAGTGAACCATTGATGAGGCGTTATACTGACTGGTGACCTACCCAAAGATTAGGGAAACCATAATAGGCGAAACAAG
>JAGGXI010000100.1 GCA_021163155.1 Candidatus Aerophobota bacterium | reverse complement strand
GGACTAAAGGACAGAAAACAGGGTTAGAGGATTAGAGGCAAAGAGATACCGGTAGCCGCAGGCTTTAGCCTGCGTAAAAACAGGATTAGAGGACAAAAAACAGGACTAAAGGACAAAAAGAAGGATTAGAGGATTAGAGGATTAGAGGATTAGAGGGAAAAACAAAGAAAACAAAAAACAGGACTAAAGGACAAAAAACAGGGTTAGAGGATTAGAGGCAAAGAGATACCGGTAGCCGCAGGCTTTAGCCTGCGTAAAAACAGGATTAGAGTAAAAAAGTGAGACGTGAGACGTAAAAAGTGAGACGTAAAAAGCAAAAAACAGGATTAGAGGATTAGAGGCAAAGAGATACCGGTAGCCGCAGGCTTTAGCCTGCGTAAAAACAGGATTAGAGGATTAAAAAACAAAACAGTGAGAAGTGTAGGGAACGGTCGCGGCCGTTCCCTGTAAAGAATATCACTAAGAAATGTGAATTAATAATCATTGGAGAAAAAAATGATTTCTCGATATACTCTTCCTAAAATAGCGAAAATCTGGAAAGAAGAGGAAAAATTAGCCATCTGGCTTAAAATAGAGATACTTGTCTGTGAAGCCTGGGTAAAATTGGGTAAAATACCAGAAGATGCTTTAAAGGAGATTAAAGAAAAGGCAAAATTTGATATTAAGCGAGTAAAGGAGATTGAAAAAGATGTAAAACATGATGTAATAGCTTTTCTCACTAATGTAGCTGAATATGTAGGGCCTTACTCGCGGTATATTCACTTAGGGCTTACTTCCTCTGACATTTTAGACACAGGTTTAGCTATGCAGATGGTATCAGCTGCCCAGATAATCATCAAAGACCTTGAAGAATTAATGGATGTATTAAAAGAGAAAGCCAGAGAATACAAGGGTACCTTAATGATGGGCAGAACTCACGGTATCCATGCAGAGCCTATCAGTCTGGGATTAAAATTTGCTTTATGGTATGAGGAGACAAAGAGAAACCTACAACGAATAAAAGAGGCCAAAGAGGAGATAGCCTATGGTAAAATTTCAGGGGCAGTTGGAACATATACTCACCTTGACCCTTTTATAGAAGATTATGTATGTGAAAAATTGAATCTTAACCCTTGTAAAGTCTCCAGCCAAATAATTCAAAGGGATAGACATGCCTTTTATTTAGCTACACTGGCTATTATCGCTTCCTCATTAAACAAATTTTCTCTCCAAATTCGCAGCCTTCAACAAACAGAAATAAGAGAACTGGAGGAAGGATTCAGCAAACTTCAGAAAGGCTCCTCTGCAATGCCCCATAAACGTAATCCTATAATTTGTGAAAGAATCTGCGGGTTAGCCCGCCTAATAAGAGGGAATCTTCAGGTTGCTCTTGAGAATATCCCCTTATGGGGAGAAAGGGATATCTCCCATTCCTCTTGTGAGAGAGTAATTATTCCCGATTCTACTATTTTGGTAGATTATATTTTAAATAAGTTCATTAATGTATTAAAGAATCTTTCTATATATCCAAAAAATATGGAAAAGAATATAAGGATAACAAAAGGCCTTTTCTATTCTCAGAGATTACTATTAGCTTTAGTAGAGAAAGGACTTTTTAGGGAAGAAGCTTACCGCATGGTGCAAGAAAATGCAATGAGGTGCTGGAAAGAAAATAGAGATTTCAAAAAATTAATCAAACAAGATGAGAGAATAAAAAAATATTTAAAAGAAGAAGAAATAGACTATATTTTTGAGATTGGATATTATCTCCGTTATACAGATGAAATTTTAGATAAAGTAGGAATCTTATGAGATTTCTAAAAAGGTAAAAAATCTCTGTTAAATCTGTGTAATCATTTTAAAAATCTGTGTAATCAGAAATAGAGGTTTTTCAGAGGTTTCTTATAGAAAGAAATAATAAAATGAGCGTTTTAATTCATCCAACAGCTATAATTGACCCAAAAGCGGAATTAGACGAAAATGTAGAGGTAGGACCTTACTCTATAATCGAAAAGAATGTAAAGATAAGCAAAGGAACGAAAGTTGGGCCTCAAGTATTGCTAAAAGAGTGGATTACTATTGGCAAAGATTGCACTATTGGTAAAGGGGTAATTATAGGAACTTTACCTCAGGATGTCAATTTTAATGGAAAAAAAAGTTTTGTTAAAATAGGGGATAGAAACCTTATTCGAGAATATGTAACCATTCATCGAGGAACAAAAGAAGAAAGCATTACTCAGATAGGCAACGATAACTTTTTGATGGCTTATGTTCATGTAGCTCATAACTGTAAAATAGAGGATAAAGTAATAATTGCTAACGTAGGAAATTTAGCAGGGTATGTTACAGTAGAGAAAAATGCTATGATAGGTGGATTGGTAGGTGTACATCAATATGTGAGGATAGGGGCTTACTCTATTATTGGAGGATGCTCTAAGGTAACCAAAGATGTTCCTCCTTATGTAAGGGCAGATGGCCACCCATCTATAGTTAAAGGGTTAAATAGTGTGGGCCTTCGCCGAGCTCATTTTTCTCCTGAAACAAGGAGCATTTTAAAAAAAGCTTATAAAATATTGTTTAAATCGGGTTTGAATACAACTCAAGCGTTAAAAAAAATAGATGATGGATTGGAATTAATCCCCGAAATCAAACACCTATGTGAGTTTATTAAAAACTCTCAAAGAGGTATATGTAAATCGTAGAACCCAGGAGCCAGGTTCTAGAAATCAAAAGACAGGAAAAAGAAGTGAGAAGTAAAATGTGAGAAAAAAAAAGATTGTGGGAAACAGTCGCGACCATTCCTACGCAAAGGGCGATTAATCTCTCTACCTATAAGTGGGTTGTTTAAAATTTTAGTGAGTTGAATTGAGTTAAAAATACAAGAAGAGGAGTTCTTAAATAATCTTGTGAATATATGTCAGGCTTTAATTTTAGGAGTTGTGCAAGGAGCAACTGAGTTCTTACCGGTGAGCAGTTCTGCTCATTTAGTCATTATGCAACATTATTTAGGATTTAAACAACCTCTTCTTTTATTCGATGCACTCCTCCATACATCAACTTTAGTGGCAGTAGTTATCTATTTTAGAAAAGAGATTTACGGAATAGTCTTATCACTGATTAAATTTAAAAAGAGAAATTCAGAAGAGACACTCTATCTTAAGATGTTTTATCTTATTATTATAGGAACAATACCCACTCTTATAATGGGTTTATTTTTAAATATATGGGTAGATACTCTCTTTTCAAGTATTGTTTTAGTATCTTTTATGCTTATCTTCACGGGGATAATTCTTTGCCTCGGAGAAAAAAGAGCAAAATTGAGCAAAGGAATAAAGGAGATGGGGATAAAAAATGCTTTACTTATAGGTTTAATGCAAGGTATAGCTATTATCCCCGGAATCTCTCGTTCAGGTTCTACTATCTCTATTAGTCTCCTGCAAGGAATAAAAAAAGAGCTTGCTTTTCGTTACTCTTTTCTTCTTTCTATCCCTGCAATTTTAGGGGCTTTAACTATTGAGGCAAGAGAAGCTTTTTTAAAAGAAAATCTTCCTCATAATTTAGCTCCCTGGTTGGTAGGGGCTTTCTCTGCCTTCATCGTAGGATATTTATCTCTTTTGCTTCTTAGAAATATTATTCTTAAGAAAAAGCTTTTTCTATTTGCGTTTTATTGTTGGATAATAGGGGTAGGAATGCTTATTTTACATTTCGGTAAAGTAAGGTAGCCGCAACCTTCAGGTTGCGCTGTTTTACGCAGGCTCCGAGCCTTGCGGCTACCAGTTTTTTCGTGCAAAAGTTGGTTGACAAAGAAAAAGATAGAATTATAATTAAATTAAGGAATATTCATTAACAAGGAGGAAAAATTTTAGTAACAACAAGCTAAAGAAAGTCGGGTTCAAAGTAAGAGAAAAGGCAGTTTTAGTAGGACTAAAAAGATTCAACACAGAGCTTTTAAGTGGATGGACCGTAGAGGATTCTTTGGAAGAACTTTCTCAACTTACAAAAACAGCCGGAGGGAAAATTCTTACAAAATTTATTCAAAGACGTGTAAGTCCAGATAGAGCTTTTTACGTGGGGAAAGGAAAGGTTGTTGAATTAGCTAATCTCGCCCAGGAGATAGGAGCAAATATAATTATTTTTGACGATGATTTAACCCCTACCCAACAACGAAATTTAGAAAAAGAGGTAGGAGTTAAAGTAATTGACCGCACACAGCTTATTCTCGATATCTTTGCCCAGAGAGCTCATTCAGCAGCAGGAAAAATACAGGTAGAGTTAGCTCAGTTAAAATATCTTCTCCCAAGACTGAAAGGAAAAGGAATTATTCTTTCCCGTTTAGGAGGAGGAATAGGAACAAGAGGACCGGGAGAAAAAAAATTAGAAGTCGACCGCAGGCAAATAAAAAAGAAAATTAAAAATTTAGAAAAGAAAACAGCCAATATCGAACGTCAAAGAAAAGTTTTAAAGAAAAATATAAAGGAAAGACTTTATTATAAAAGGGTAGCTCTTATAGGCTATACTAATGTAGGAAAATCTACTCTCCTCAATGCTTTAACCAAAGCAAGTGTAAAAGTAGATAATAAACTTTTTGCCACTTTAGATACTACTACACGAAAAATCAAATTGCCTAATAACCAGATTTTGTCCCTTACCGATACAGTGGGTTTTATTAATAAATTACCTCACCATTTAGTAGCTTCCTTTAGAGCAACCTTAAAAGAGATAGAAGAGGTAGATTTACTTATAAATGTTCTGGATGTTTCTAATCCTAAGGTAGAAGAAATGAACAGAACTACATATGAAGTGCTGGAAGAATTGAAGATGAACAATAAGCCTATTATTAATGTAATAAATAAAATTGATTGTGTTAATAATGGGTACATTATCTCCCGTTTACGTAGAAAACTAAATTCTTCTATCGGAATATCAGCCTTACGAGGAGATGGGCTAAATAAACTTATAGATAAAATAACACAATTTATAGACAAAGAAAGGGTTTACGCTGAATTTATTCTTCCCTATGAAAAAAATGATTTAATTTCCCTTCTTTATGCAAATGCAGAAATTTTAAGTAAGAAATACTCCAAAGACAAAGTCATTCTTAAAACCAGAATAGATAAACATTTGGCAAATAAACTATCTGAATTTATTAAGGAGAAAAAATAATTGAAGATAGCTATTGGTGCTGACCATGCAGGATACACATTAAAAGAAAAAATAAAAAAATTTTTAAGTCAAAATAAAATAGAATATCAAGATTTTGGATGTTATAGCGCTGAATCCACTGATTATCCTGATTGGGCAATAAAGATAGCCGAAGCAGTGGCTAAAAAAGAGTTTGATAGAGGAATACTTATCTGTGGCACGGGAATAGGGATGTGCATAGCAGCCAATAAAGTACCGGGAATAAGAGCTGCTTCCTGTTATGAAGTTTTTACCGCACGTCTTTCCAGAGAGCATAATGATTCTAATATATTAGCTCTGGGAGCACGAATAACAGGAGAAGATTTAACTAAAAAAATAGTTGAGGAATGGCTGAAGGCAAAATTCAAAGGCAATAGGCATAAAATAAGGGTAGATAAGATTAGAGAAATAGAAGAAAAATACTTTAAGAGGGAAAAAACAGGATTAAAGGATTAGAGGATTAAAGGATTAAAGGGGAAAACAAAGAAAAAAAGAGGATTAGAGGCAAAGAGATACCGGTAGCCGCAGGCTTTAGCCTGCGCAAAGGCAGGATTAGAGGGAAAAGGCAGGATTAGAGGATTAAAGGGGAAAACAAAGAAAAACAAAGAAGGATTAGAGGGAAAAGGCAGGATTAAAGGATTAGAGGATTAAAGGATTAAAGGGGAAAACAAAGAAAAAAAGAGGATTAGAGGCAAAGAGATACCGGTAGCCGCAGGCTTTAGCCTGCGCAAAGGCAGGATTAG
>JAGGXI010000041.1 GCA_021163155.1 Candidatus Aerophobota bacterium | reverse complement strand
GTTTAATTTTCACTGTTTTGTTTTTCCCTTTAATCCTTTAATCCTCTAATCCTCTAATCCTGCTTTTTTACTCCTGCCTCTTCGCAGGCTCTGAGCCTTGCGGCTACCAGTTTAATTTTCACTGTTTTGTTTTTCCCTTTAATCCTTTAATCCTCTAATCCTCTAATCCTGCTTTTACGCAACCTGAAGGTTGCGGCTACCGGTATCTCTTTCCCTTTAATCCTCTAATCCTGCTTTTTTACTCCTGCTTTTTAAATATTCGAGACAAGATTTTTCCTGTTACCTCAGAAGCAGACTCCTCTTTTTCTTTGATATGTTCTATTATCACAACTATGGCCAAGGAGGGATTCTTAGAAGGAGCATAGCCTATAAACCAGCTATGAGGATTTTCTCCCTCTGATAATTCCACTGTGCCTGTTTTTCCAGATATTTCTACTGTCTTATTCTCCGCCTTCCAGCCTGTTCCTTCCGTAACTACCTCTCTTAATGATTTTCTTAAAAAATGGAGAGTGGAAGGAGAGAGAGGTATTTTTCTTATTTCTTGATTACAAGATTCCTTAATTACTCTTTTTTTTGTATCTACTATCTTTTTTACCAGATAAGGCTTAACTATTCTTCCTCCATTAGCAATAGCACTTATAGCCCTAAACATTTGAATAGGGGTAACTAAAATATACCCTTGTCCTATAGATAGATTTGCTGTATCTCCTCTCCACCATTTTTCACCCTTATTTTTTAACTTCCAGGAAGGCGTAGGGAGTAATCCTTGACTTTCTGCAAGCAAATCTATACCGGTAGACTCTCCTAAACCAAAAAGACGAGCAAATCGAATTATTTGTCTCTCCCCTGTTTTTAAACCAAGTTGATAGAAAAAGACATCGCAGGATTGAACAATAGCTTTTTCTAAGTTTACCTTACCGTGTGCTT
Organism: Candidatus Aerophobota bacterium; assembly: GCA_021163155.1. GTDB lineage: Bacteria > Aerophobota > Aerophobia > Aerophobales > JAGGXI01 > JAGGXI01. Next base: position 12,510 of record JAGGXI010000041.1, on the reverse strand, counting down.
TCCAATCTTTAAATATCCTATTTCCAATACGAAGACTCCCCTCACACCATAAAGTATCTTCTTTTCTTACCACTTTATTTTCTAAAGCTGCAGCAGTAACTATTATCTTAAAAGTAGATGCGGGCGAATACTGCCCTCTAATCGCTCTATTTTGTAAGGGATGATTTAAATTATATTTCAGCTCATTCCATTTTTCTTTTAAGATAGAGCCGGAGAATAAATTAGGGTCAAAAGCAGGATGAGAAGCAAGGGCAAAAATCTCCCCTGTATAGGGGTCACCAATAATCACTGAACCGACATATTCTCCTAATTCTTCTTCAGCAATTTTTTGCATATTTAAATCAATTGTTAAATAGATATTATCTCCGGGAAGAGGGTCCATTTCAGAAATTGTCCTTAAGGAACGTCCATAGGCATCTACCTCTATTTGTCTACCTCCCTTTTTACCCTGCAAGTACTTATTATACATCTTCTCTATGCCCATTTTCCCTATGAAATCTCCCTGTTCAATATTTACAAAAGAATTCATTGATAATTCTTTACTATTTACCTCCCCTAAATGTCCTATAAGATGAGAAGCTAATTTTTTGTAAGGATAGAAACGCATAGGATGGGCAATAATAATTGTTCCTGGGAATTCATCTTCTCTTTCCAGAAGAATAGTAAGTTCAGATGCACTTATATCTTTTTTCAAGCAAACGGGTCTAAAAGGATTGGAAATCTTCTGAAGCTTCTTTATAGCTATCTCTTTATTTAGATGGAGAACTTCAAATAAATGATTGAGCAAATAATTTATGTCCTTCACATTAGAAGGAATTACACCCACAGAAAAGGAGACCTTATTTTCTGCTAATATTTTCCCTTCTCTATCAAGGATAAGACCTCTAAAAGGAGGAAGAGGAATAAGCTGCAACCGTGAATCTTGTGAGATGCGGAAATACCTCTCCCCTTCCCATAATTGTAACCAGGCTGCTCTACCCAGAAGAAACAAAAAACCACAAATTATTCCTACTAATAAAATATTAATTCTTCTCTCAGCCTTATTGTTCTCTTCTAAAACTTGTTTTCTCCATATCAAAAGATTACTCCCTGACAGCAAATACTATTCGTTGCTTCCCTTCATAATCCGAAATAAACTGAAGAGAATGAAATTTTTTCTGGGCACTAAACAACTCTTTCACTTTTTTAGCCTGGCTATAGCCTATCTCTAAAGCTAATACCCCTCCTTTGTTTAGAAATTGAGGAGACTTTTGAATAATTTTTTTATAAAAATTCAAGCCATCTTCTCCTCCCTCTAAAGCTATTCTTGGTTCTTTTTTTACCTCAAGAGGTAGACTATCCATCTCTTTAGTAGTTACATAAGGAGGATTAGAGACTATCAAATCCACTTTACCCTTCAAATCCATCTTCTCTAAGGGAGTAAAAAGATCCCCTAACAAAAACTCAATTTTTTTCTCTGTATTACAAAGTTTAGCATTTTTAATAGCTATACTTAAAGCAGAAGAAGAGATGTCTATAGCATAGACTTTGCCATTCTTTAACTCCCTGGCTAATGATATAGCTATATTTCCACAACCAGTTCCTAGATCTACAACAATGATTCCCTTCGAGGAATTACTCTCTTTATCAGCCTTGAGCTTTAAATTTTTAATTACCTTTGTTGCCTCCTCAACCAGTATCTCTGTCTCTGGACGAGGGATATAAACATCAGGAGAAACCTTAAATTTAAAATCCATAAAATCCTTCTCTCCTGTAATATAGGATAAAGGAATATGTTGAGAGCGTCTAATAATAAGATTTCTAAAAGAGGTAAGTTCTGAAGAAGATAAAGGTTGATCAAACTGAAGATAAAGATCAAGGCGGGTCTTCTTTAAGAGATAAGCAAGCAAAATCTCAGCATTTAGTCTGGAATTTTCCACTCCTTCTTTCTTAAAATATTTTGCAGTCCAATCCAAAACTTTTTTGATTGTCCAAACATCTTTCGCCATACTTTATTTCCCATCTTTATATATCCGATAAACACTTTTACCTACATTGGTTACTAATTCATAAGGAATAGTATCTGCTTTTAGAGAAACCTCTTCAAGAGATATCCCTTGCTTTCCCTGACTTCCCCATAAAACCACTTCATCTCCTTCTCTTACCTCCTTTATATGGGTTACATTTACCAGAGTCTGGTCCATGCATATTCTTCCCACTAAAGAAACCCTTTTTTCTCTAACCATAACCTCCGCTTTATTAGATAAATAACGGGGATAGCCATTAGCATATCCAATAGGTAAAATAGCTATAGAGGTAGGCTCTGAGGTGACATATGTTCTTCCATAGCTTAAACTTGTCCCTTTGGGAACTTTTCTAATAAAAGATACTTTTGTTTTTAAAGACATAGATGGTTTAAGAATAAGTTCATTAGAAACCTTTGGGGATGGGTAATAACCATAAATTATAAGTCCTGGTCTTACCATATTAAAATAAGCATTGGGAAAATTTATTATACCAGCGCTATTAGAGATGTGTCGTAGGGAAGGATATATCTCCTTTTCATTTATATTCTTTAAGATACTTTGGAAAAGTTCAATTTGATTATAAGAAAAGCCATCTCCTTCTTCAGCGAAGGAAAAATGAGAATAAATACCCTCTATTTTTAGTCCCTTTAAATTTGCTATCTTTTCAATAAACAAAGGAGCTTCCTTATGAGAGATACCGAATCTTCCCATACCTGTATCTATGTTTATATGAACTTTTACTCTTTTCCCGGAGCTTTTAGCAAGAAGAGAAAGCATCTCGGCTGTCTTAAAATCAAAGATAGTAGGAGTGAGATTGTAATGTAGTAGCGAGTTTACCTCATCAGAAAATAATGAGCCTAAAATCAAAATAGGAATATCGACTCCTATCTCCCGAAGAGAGACTCCTTCATCAAAATCTGTCACCGCAAAAGCATCTACTCCTTCCTCTACAAGAACTTTACTTACTCTCTTTACTCCATGTCCATAAGCATCTGATTTCACTACAGCCATTATCTTGACAGAAGGCCCTACTCTCTTCTTAATCTGCTGTAAATTATAACGAATGGCTTCTAAATCTATCTCTACCCAAACTTTTTTGTTTCTATCTTCCATCTTTTTCACTTCTCACTGTTTTGCCTAATCCTGCTTTTTCCTTGGTTTTTCTTTGTTTCTTGCTTTTCCCTTTAATCCTCTAATCCTCTAATCCTTTAATCCTGCTTTTTTACTCCTGCTTTTTCCTTGGTTTTTCTTTGTTTCTTGCTTTATTTATTTGTTTTGTTTTTCCCTCTAATCCTGTTTTTTAGTCCTGCCTCTTCGCAGGCTAAAGCCTGCGGCTACCAGTTTACGTCTCACTGTTTTTTCTTTCCCCTTTAATCCTTTAATCCTCTAATCCTCTAATCCTGCTTTTTTACTCCTGCTTTTTCCTTGGTTTTTCTTTGTTTCTTGCTTTATTTATTTGTTTTGTTTTTCCCTTTAATCCTCTAATCCTCTAATCCTCTAATCCTGCTTTTTTACTCCTGCCTTTTCCTCTCACGTCTCACGTCTCACGTCTTACGTCTCACGTTTCATGTATCTCCTTATACAAATTAGCCATTTCCATAGCAGCAATAGCTGCATCCCAACCACGATTCCCTGCCTTTGTTCCCGCTCTTTCAATTGCCTGCTCTAAATTATCAGCAGTAACTATACCAAAAATAATAGGTATTTTCTCTCTTAAAGCCAAAGCGGATATCCCTCGAGATACCTGGTTAGATACAAGCTCAAAATGAAAAGTATCCCCTCGAATAACCGCTCCTAAGCAGATTAAAGCATCAAATCTTCCACTTTTAGCCAAACGAGAAGCTAAGGGAGGAATCTCAAATGAACCGGGGACCCAAACTACCTCCATATCCTCCTCTCTTACTTCATGCCTATTTAAAGCATCAATAGCTCCCTCTAAAAGTTTTTTAGAAATAAACTCATTAAACCGAGAAACTATAATTCCAAACCTTAAATCTTTTCCTTTTATCTTTCCTTCATATACTTTCACTTCTTCACCTCCCTAAAATTCAGGATATGGTGGTTAAAACCATCGCTTCACCGGTAGACATAAGCTACTACCAAATAAATTCGGTAGTATTTTTAATCCTCTAATCCTCTAATCCTGCTTTTTTACTCCTGTTTTTTTCTTGGTTTTTCTTTGTTTCTTGCTTTATTTATTTGTTTTGTTTTTCCCTCTAATCCTCTAATCCTCTAATCCTGCTTTTTTTACTCTTACCTCTTCGCAGGCTAAAGCCTGCGGCTACCAGTTTACTTCTCGCTGTTTTGCCTAATCCTGCTTTCGCTTCACTACTATTATACATAATTCAATAAATGGCCAAGTTTTTCCCGTTTGGTTTTTAAATATTTTTTGTTATTCTCATTTGGCTTTATTTCCAAAGGAACCCGCTCGGTAACCTCTAATCCATAACCCCTTAAGCCTATGATTTTCCGAGGATTATTAGTTAAAATCTTGATTTTATGAAGTCCTAAATCAGCTAAAATTTGAGCTCCAATACCATAGTTACGAAGATCTGACTTAAAACCTAATGTTTCATTAGCTTCTACTGTATCCATCCCTTTATCTTGAAGAGCGTATGCTTTAAGTTTATTCAACAATCCTATACCTCTTCCCTCCTGATTTAAATAAAGTAATACTCCGCAATCAGCCTTTCCTATCATACTTAAGGCTAACTCAAGCTGTTGTCCACAATCACAACGTAAAGATTTAAACACATCGCCAGTAAGGCATTGAGAATGCACTCGCACTAATACATTTTCCTTACCTTTCACCTTCCCATTTACCAAAGCAATATGAACTCTATCTTCAATTGGAATTCTGTATACGACAAGTTTAAACTTCCCATAGGGAGTAGGAAGAGAAGTAATTATCTCTCTTTTAACTAATTTCTCCTTTTTCCAACGATAATTTATAATATCAGCCAAACTACATATCTTCAAATGATGCTCTTTAGCAAAAGGTATAAGATGAGAAAGCCTTGCCATACTCCCATCTTCCCTCATTATCTCACACATTACACCAGCTGGGTAAAAATGAGCTAACTTAGCTAAATCTATTGCTGCTTCTGTATGTCCTGCTCTTACTAAAACTCCTCCTTTCCTACCAATCAAAGGAAATATATGTCCTGGCCTTGCCAAATCATTCCCTTTACTCTTAGGATCAATAATAACCTTTACTGTCTGAGACCTGTCATAAGCTGATATACCTGTGGTTGTATTATGCTTAGCATCAACAGAAACAGTAAAGAGAGTTCCCTGAAGAGAGGAATCCTCTCTTACCATAGGCTCAAGTTCCAATTCTTTTGCCCTTTCTGCGGTTATTCCTATACAAATTAAACCCCGTGCATGCTTAGCCATAAAGTTTATCACCTCAGGAGTAACACAAGAAGCAGGAATTATAAGGTCTCCTTCGTTCTCTCTCCCTTCATCGTCAACTACAATCACCATTTTACCATTTTTGAGGTCCTTTATCACCTCATCTATTTCACTAAATTTAAAGTCCATATTTTCACCTTTTATATTTATATTTTGGTAACTATTCAGTCTGTTCAATTATAGTAATACAAATAAATCTGGGGCTAATTAGCTGTTTAGTGTGTGGGGATAAGGCTAATCGCCCTTTGTAAAACAAAAGTTAGAGGTAATCCTCACCCTCCCCCAGCAGAACTTCTTCCGCTCCTCCTTCCCCTTTACGGGGGAGGACTAAGGTGGGGGTTATCCCCTTCCCCTCAAGGGGGGGGAATTGTTTTTCTTTGTCTTCCCTCCAATCCTATTTTTTTCACGTCTTACGTCTTACGTTTTACGTTTTACTGCTTTGTCTCTCTAATCCTGCTTTTTCCTCTTTGTTTTTTCTTTATTTCTTTATTTCCCCTTTAATCCTCTAATCCTCTAATCCTGTTTTTTCCTCTCACGTCTCACCTCTTCGCAGGCTAAAGCCTGCGGCTACCAGTTTACTTCTCACTGTTTTGTTTTCCCTCTAATCCTTTAATCCTTTAATCCTCTAATCCTGTTTTTTTTACTCCTGCCTCTTCGCAGGCTAAAGCCTGCGGCTACCAGTTTACTTCTCACTGTTTTGTTTTCCCTCTAATCCTCTAATCCTTTAATCCTCTAATCTTGCTTTTTTAGTCCTGTTTTTTCCCCTCACGTCTCATAGCCATTTCTTTTTAAAAATTCTCTGTCAATCTTTTGTCGTGAACTCCGTTCCCCAAGAATTTTTTCTACATATTTAGAAATTATATCTACTTCTAAGTTAAGCAAATCGCCCTTTTTTTTCAAGCTTAAGGTTGTATTAGCTAAAGTAAAAGGAATAAGACAGACAGTAAAATCTTTCCCTACAACATCAGCCACTGTTAAACTTATCCCCTCAAGAGCAACACGTCCTTGATTCACTATATATCTCATTAGCGAAGAAGGGGGTTGAATCTTTATTATAACCTGTTTTCCTCTTTTGTCCACATCTTTTATTTTTGCTACTCCATCTATATCCCCTGTTACTAAATGCCCCCCTAATCTATTAAAAGAAGAGAGTGCTCTTTCTAAGTTAACCTTACTCCTCTCTCTTAACTTGCTTAAATTAGTCTTATTTAATGTTTGAGAAATTACCTCTACAGTAAAGTCACTCTCTTTTATACCTACTACTGTAAGGCATACTCCGTTTATCAATATACTATCACTACATTTTGTTCCTTCTAAAACTTTATGCGCTTTTATATTTAATCGAGAAAAAAGTGAAGAAGGCTTAAACTCATTTACTTCTCCTACTTCTTCTACTATCCCTGTAAACATAACTATCCTCTTAAGAATTCCTTATTCCCTTTTATTCACCTTATCGGGTTCGGTAGTATTTTTAATCTTTTAATCTTTTAATCCTGTTTTTTCGTAACTATTCAGCCTGTTCAATTATAGTAATACAAATAAATCTGGGGTTAACTAGCTGTTTAGTGTGTAGGGATAAGGCTAATCGCCCTTTGTAAAACAAGAGTTAGAGGTAATTGGGAGGCTAAAGCCTCCCCTGCCCTGTAGAGATCTTTTTCGCCTCTCCTCACCCTTCCCCAGCAGAACTTCTTCCGCTTCTCCTCACCCTTTACGGGGGAGGACTAAGGTGGGGGTTATCCCCTCCCCTCAAGGAGGGGAAGAATGGAAGAGGTTTATTGAATTGTCGAATTCTGGGCTACAGTTAGTACAGGGTGCCTGAATAGTTACCAAATTCTAAGTAAAAAGAAGAGATGATCAAAAAACCTTTGGCAACTTTTCTAAACTCTCCTTTTTCTTTATTAAGTGGACAAAAAGATAAACTACAGGAGTATCAAGAAGAGCGATACATAACTTAACAAAGTATTGTCCTAAAATTAAAGGAATTACAGGAACAACTCCATAAAAAGCAAGAAAGATAAATAAAAAAGTATCTATTGCCTGTGAAACAAGAGTAGAAGCGTTATTACGTAGCCATAGATGCTTTTCTTTAGTAATCCTTCTCCAGAAATTAAAAGCCCAAACATCGTGATACTGGCTCACAAGATAAGCAGTTATACTGGCTATGGTTATCCTTGTAGCTCCTTTTTTTATCCCTAAAATTGTTGTGAAAGCATCTTCATCTTTCCAGAAGGGAGCAGCAGGTAAAAGAGTAGCTATCCAAATAAGTAGAATAATTACCACTAAACTCAAAAACCCTGCGAATACAACTTGTTTAGCGTAATCTTTTCCCCATACTTCTCCTATAATATCGGTAATAGTAAAAGTAACTGCATAGGCTAATACACCAGCAGGAACATATATCTCATAAAAGGCTACAATTTTAGCGGCTAAAACCTCTGAAATTACCAATGAGCCTACAAATATACTGCATAAAATAATAAAAGGAGAGCTCCTCCCCTTAAGCATAATTCTACCTCTATTTTATTTTTTTCTCTAACTCTCAGAAATTTCCTTTACAAGATCCATTCTCTTACCCAAAGGCTCTCTTATATCAATATGTCCTGCTAAAGTCTCCGCAGGTTTCCCCTGAATCAAGATTTGTACTTTAGATTGAGAAGGGAAATTGACCAAAAGAGTATTAACTATAGAATAGACAGTAATAAGCTCCCCGGTAGAGCCCCCTGGATGCTTTTTACTTAAAGAGAAATCAAGATCCACATAAATACACTCACCTTTTACAAAAACATTTCTTACCTCTGTCTCCGAAGGAAGGGTAAGAGAAAGAGAACTGTCCTCAGGTCCCTTAATGAGCTCCTCCATTACTTCCTTTATTTCTTCAGTCATTTGAGAAGAGACAATAATTTCTCTTTCTTGAGGGAAAAGACACTTCTCATCGGGAGAGGAAAAGTAAAGCCTAATTACTCTCATTCCTTGAGGAGCAACAAAAGGCTTACTGATCCATTTTTTAATCTGGTATCCTCTTTTTATAATTAAAGGAGCAAATAATATACCAGCAGCAAAGATAACAATCCCTACAAGAATATATATTAATATTAATTTTCCTTTTTTTTTAAAAACCAATTAAATCTCCTTTACCTTAGTAAGTTGCACATATATTTCGCAGGCTAAAGCCTGCGGCTACCAGTATCTCTTTCCCTTTAATCCTTCTTTGTTTTTCTTTGGTTTTCCCTTTAATCCTCTAATCCTTTAATCCTTTAATCCTGCCTTTTTCACTTCTCATTTCTTAATTGGAGGTATCTTTTTATCCCATTAAATATTCCCCAGGCGATTTTCTCCTTAAAATCATCGCTTCTTAAACTTTTCTCTTCCCAGGGGTTGGAAATAAAACATACCTCTACTAATGTAGCAGGCATAGCTGCTCCCCTTAATACATAAAATGGAGCAGACTTTACCCCCCTATCTTCCAAACCTATAGCTTTGCACAATTCTTCCTGAATTATATGAGATAATCTATTACTCTCACTTCGATATCGGTCTTGAACCATATCCCAGAGAATTCTTTTAATACCTACAGGAACATCCTCAGAAGCAAAAGAAATATTTTCCCTTGCAGCTACTTCCTTTGCTTCTTTATTATAAGCATACCTGGAATTAAAAAAAGTTTCCACTCCTTTAGCTCGTCTATTAAAACCAGCATTGGCATGAATACTCACAAAGATATTTCCTCCCAATTGGTTAGCTATTTCTGTCCTTTCATCCAGAGGAATAAAACGGTCTTTACTTCTCGTTAAATAAACCTTCGCCCCTAATTGGTCTTCCAGCATCTTCTCAAGCTTTTCAGCCACAGATAAAGTAATTTCCTTCTCCTTTAGACCTGTCGGGCCAATAGCACCAGGGTCTTTTCCTCCATGTCCAGGATCCAAAATTATTTTATAATTCATTTTGTCAGAACTAATAGGTAAATCAGACGAAGGAAAAGTAAAAGAGCCTTTCTCCTCCAAGAGATTGGCTATTATATCCTCATTAGAGCTTCTCACATCAATAACAAAGTTCTGAAAATTTTTATCTTTTAAGATAAATGTATTATGAGTATATTCTTCTGGTTTTAAATTTTTATTTAAATCTAAAACTAACCTTACTACGCTCTTACTTTCCTGTTCTAAGCGGATTTTTTCAATAAATTTATCTCCTACTTTTATCTTTTCCTCAGGAATATTAAGATTAGCTGGATAAAGATTTATCAGAATACGAGATGGATCAGATAAATCTCTAATTACATAGCCTGTTGCTTCATCTATCTGAACAACTATCCTTGTATAAGTAGAATAAGAGCGAAAATCCACTTTTTTAACTTCATAATTTTGGCAGATACTCAGGGAAGGAAAAATAAAAATTAAAAATGTAAAAAAAACAGAAATCTTTAAAATCCTATTCATTATTTTATTCATTTCACCGCCAATAATATGAAGATAAATATGGTTCATTGTCACCGCTTCGCCGGTAGACATAAGCTACCACCGAATAAATTCGGTAGTATTTTCTGAGAAACTTTCTTATTTTTGCTTTTGTTTTTTTCTCGGTTTTCCCTTTAATCCTCTAATCCTTTAATCCTTTAATCCTGCTTTTACGCAGGCTAAAGCCTGCGGCTACCAGTTTACCATAGTGCTCCATTCCTGCTTTTTTCACGTCTTACGTCTTACGTTTTACTGCTTTGTCCCTCTAATCCTGCTTTTTTACTCCTGCTTTTTTTGCTTTTGTTTAACTAGACCAACCTTTTCCCTTATTTTTTGCTCTATCTCTTCTCTAAAAGCTTTATTTTTCTCCTCTTTTAAAAACTGACGAGCACTCTCCTTTCCTTGTCCCAATTGAGTATCTCTATATGAATACCATGCTCCAGATTTCTGGACAATTCCTAAATCTTCCCCTACATCTAATATATTTCCTTCCTGAGAGATGCCTTCTCCAAATATCAAATCAAACTCAGCTTTTCGAAAAGGAGGAGCAAGTTTATTCTTAACTACAGTTACTTTAATTCTATTCCCTATTTGTTCATCTCCTTTACCCTTTAAAGAACCCTTTCTTCTGATATCCAATCTTACTGAAGAATAAAATTTAAGAGCTTTGCCACCGGGAGTAGTTTCAGGATTACCAAACATCACTCCTATCTTCATTCTTAATTGGTTGATAAAAATAGTACAAGTTTTAGAATTACTTATAGCTGCTGTTAATTTACGAAGAGCTTGAGACATAAGTCTTGCTTGAAGACCAATATGCGCATCCCCCATCTCTCCCTCTAACTCAGCTTGAGGAACAAGGGCAGCCACAGAATCAACAATAATTAAGTCTACGGCATTACTTCTTACTAAAATCTCAGCTATTTCTAAAGCTTGTTCTCCTGAATCTGGCTGAGAAATAAGTAAATTATCTATATCTACCCCCACTCTTTTAGCATAAGTAGAGTCCAATGCATGCTCAACATCGATAAAAGCTGCTATTCCCTCCATTTTCTGAGCTTCTGCGGCTATTTGTAAGGCCAGCGTAGTCTTACCTGAACCCTCAGGCCCAAATATCTCTATTACTCTTCCCCGAGGAACACCTCCTATGCCCAGAGCCAAATCTAAGGCAATACTTCCTGTAGGGATAATTTGAATATCCATTCGAGCAGCCCTTTCCCCCAGACGCATAAGGGAACCTTTACCAAATTGGTGCTCTATTTGGCGTCTCGCTGTCTCCAGGGCTTTTATTTTATTATCTTCTTTCACCATTTTTTCCCTCTTATCATTATAATAAGACTTTTTTTAAAATTTTATAAATAGACCCTTTTGGAGTCAATTGACTCTGCATTATCTCAATATCATTTACTTTTTCCTCACCGAATCTTTTATCTTTTTCTAATTGTATAAAATCTATCAACTTTTTTCTCTCTTTTAAAAATTTAATCCTGCCTATCGTTAAATGAGGAGTCCACCCTCTTTTTTCTTCAGGAAATCCTCTTTTTTTTAATTCTTTTGCAAGAGAGGAAACCAAACTTTGCAATTTTCCCTCTTCTTCTCGTACTCCTGCCCAGATAACACGAGGACGAGAAAAGTTGGGGAAGACCCCCATTCCCTCTATCTTCATAAGAAAAGACGAGGATTCGCTGCTTACCTTTTCCACCGCTTTAAATACTTCCTTTAATTTTTCTTCTCTTATCTCCCCTAAAAACTTCAATGTAAGATGAATTATAGCTGGGTTTACCCACCTCACTCTATTTTCAGTTTCCTTTAACCTCTTCTGAACCTCAGCTATTTTCTCCCTGATAGAGGAAGATATATTTAAAGCAATAAATACTCTCATTTTCTTTTTTTCTCATCCTTATTTATCCTATCCCATTCCTAAGGGATGTCAAGGGAAAAGAGGATTAGAGGATTAAAGGATTAGAGGGAAAACCGAGAAAACCCAGGGAAAAGAGGATTATAAAGGTGAAAATGGAAGATATAGAACAATCTCCCAAAGGTTATTCTATATAAACCGCTCCTCACAATAAATCTTGTTCTCTCTCTAATCCTGTCTTTTTCTTAAGGCTTTTAATTAATGAATTAAGCATCAAACTAACTTCTTTACATTTTTCCTCAATTCCTTCATATCTATCCAAAGTTAGGTATCTTAAATCTTTTGCCAGTAGCAGATGATATCTTGTCTCTTCTAAAGAACCTCTCGCATTATATAGAAACTGGAGATATTCCTTAGTTGTATTTCTTGATTGTCCCTCCACAATGTTAGTAGGGATACTAATTACCGACCTACAGATTTGATCTATTAACCTATACCTTTCATCCTGCGGGAAATCTTTTGTAACCCTATAAATCTTAATCACTAAACTATGAGCTTTCTCCCAAACCTTCAGTCTCTTCCAATTCTCCATCCTTTAATCCTTTAATCCTCTAATCCTCTAATCCTCTAATCCTGCTTTTTTAGTCCTGCTTTTTTACTCCCTCAATCACCAAAGTAAACTCTCCCCGTGGTTTTCTTTTCTCAAAAAGTTTCTCTATCTCCCCTACCCTTCCCCTTATTATCTCCTCAAACTTCTTGGTAATCTCTCTTCCTATAG
>JAGGXI010000097.1 GCA_021163155.1 Candidatus Aerophobota bacterium | reverse complement strand
GAAAAGAAGTTCTTGTTCTTGTAGATTGTTTTTCAAAAAGAAGAGCTAATGTTCTTCCCTTTAAGTATTCATGAGGCTCTCTTCTTGCCCATTTGCGTTTAAGGTCCGATGCTGTTTCTAAAATATAATTGACTTCTTCTTTAGTAAAATCCATCAATGTTAAAAAATCTTTTCCTCTAAATGCATGTCTCATCTCTTTTCTCCTTAAAATAAATTAACTATTGGAATATACTTTCTAAATGTTTTTCCATTGCTTTACTTGCTTTTTCGCTGTTATGTTCTACTATAGCCTGGAATACTGCGTTATGTTCTCGCCATAATTCCCCCTCTCTACCTGGTATCTGCATAATTTTTTTACAGGTTTCGCTTAGCCAATCTAAAAACAGCTTTACTATATTAACAAAAGCAATATTATGACTTGCCTTCGCCACAGCTAAATGAAATTCTAAGTTCCATTCTATTTTATTTTCAATTCCTTTTCCTATTTTTCTTGTTTTATTTAAAGATTCTTCAATTATTCTTATATCTTCAGCAGTAACTCTTTGAGCAGCAAGCTCGGCAACCTTAAACTCGAAGACTTTCCTCGCCTCCCAGAGTTCAAGCATAGAAGATTTTTCTAATCTCAAAATAATATTTTCGGAACCAATAAGGACATCTTTTCCTACTTCTCGAATAAATCTTCCTCCACCAGGTTTACTTTTAATTAAACCTCTTGATTCTAAAACTCTAAAGGCTTCCCTTAAAGAGCCTCTACTAATAGAAAACTTTTCTGCAAGTTCTCTTTCTGGAGGAAGTTTATCCCCTGGTTTTAATTCATTATTTTTAATTAAATCCACAATCTGTTTCATTACATTTTCATACAAACGAACAGGGATGACTTCTTTAAATATCATATTTACCTCTTTTGGTTGGGTAATCAAGTAAGTGGGTGACCCACTTATTATAAAAAGAAAAAACTCCCTGAAAATACAAGTTTTTTCTTTAAAAAATCCTTGGTTATTCTTCTTATCTTTTTTACTCGAAGTCTTACTGCCTCATAACTTAAACCCAGCCTTTCCGCAATCTCACCCAAAGTATTCCCTTCTAAAAGCAACTCATAAGTCTCTTTTAATCTTGAATTCATCTCTTTCTTAATAACTCTTTTTAAATCCTCTGTTATTACTATCTCATAAGGATCTATAGACTTATCGGGAATATCTAAAACAATTTCCTTACCTTCGCTATTTATATAGTATATACTCATTACAGTAACAGAATCTCTTTTTTTACTATCAAGACTTTTACCTTTCTTAAGGCAGTCTTTACCAAAAAGATAACAACCTCTTAAAGCATAAGATAATGTTTTATTCTTCATTTTTTCTCTATTATTCCATAAAAAAATTTGCATCTCTTGTAAAAGATCCTCTTGCTCTACCCTATTACTTGTAAGCACAGAAGCAATTGCTTTTAGTTTTGGCTTCAATTCTTTTAAGGCTTCCGAGAATTGCATTGATAGGTTACTATGCAAAGATATCTCCTTCACTTACTCTACAGTTACACTTTTAGCTAAATTTCTTGGTTGATCTACATTACAGCCCCTTTTAATAGCTATATAATAAGCAAGAAGTTGAAGAGGGATAACGGTTAAAAGAGGGGAAAATTCCTCTTTAATTTTAGGAATAAATATCACATGGTCTACGTATCCTTTGATCTTCTCATCACCCTCTGTAGCAATAGCAACAACTTTTCCTCTCCGTGCTTTGATTTCACGAATATTGTTTAGCATCTTTTCATAAACTGAATCTTTGGGGACTATACATACCACAGGTAGGTTATCATCTATTAAAGCAATTGGCCCGTGTTTCATCTCTCCTGCTGCATACCCTTCAGCATGAATATAAGAGACCTCTTTAAGTTTTAATGCACCTTCTAAAGCTGTAGGATAATTAAAACCTCTTCCCAAAAAGAGAAAATTGGAACACTGATAGTACTTTTCTGCGCACTCAATAATCTCTTTTTGATTATCTAATATCTTCTTCATTAAGTAGGGGACTTTCCCCAGCTCTTCTATTATATTTTTTGCTTCTTCTTCTGAGATACATTCTTTTATTCTTCCCCAGTAGATAGTAAAGAGAAAAAGAGCTAATAATTCTGCAGTGTAAGCCTTGGTAGAGGCTACTCCTATTTCCGGACCAGCATAAAGATAGACTGTTCCATCGGATTCTCTATCTATTGCACTTTCTAAAGTATTACAGAGGGATAAAACTTGAACGAATTTACTTTTAGCCAGTCTTATTCCAGCTAAAGTATCTGCAGTTTCCCCTGATTGAGAAATAGCCATAACTAAAGTATCACCGCCAGCTATGGGGTTTCGATACCTAAACTCAGAAGAAAAGTCAACTTCCGTGTGAAGACGCAGGTATTTTTCTAAAAAATATTTTCCCACCCACCCTGCATGCCAGGAAGTTCCACAAGCCTGAATAACAAGTCTATTCACTTTAAGAAGTTTGTCTGGGGTTATACCTATATTTTTAAAATGAACTCCTCTTTTATTTTTAAAAACTCGACGCTTAAGGACACTTTTAACAATACGCGGCTGCTCATATATCTCCTTGAGCATAAAATGCTCATATCCATCCTTTCGAGGACCTCTTCTTAACTGCCATTTTAATTTTCTTATCTTTTTATTTAAAAGTTTGCCCTCTCCATTAAATATCTCAATTTTACTTTTTTCTATCACGCCTATCTCACCATCTTCTAAAAATATTATATTTGAGGTTAAACTTGAAATAGCAGAAATATCGGAAGCTACAAAGTTCTCATTTTCTCCTATACCAATAATTAACGAGTTCTCTTTTTTAGCAACCACTATTTTATCAGGGTCTTTTTCACTTACGATAGCTAAAGCATAGCTCCCTTTCAATCTTTTTAATGCTTTTTGAACAGCAGTTTTTAGATTCCCATCTATATATTTTTCTATTAAGTGAGCGATGACCTCTGTATCGGTATCTGTAGTGAAAATATGGCCCTCCTTGATTAACTCTTTTTGAATCTCTATATGATTTTCAATAATTCCATTGTGAACCACCGCTATACTCTTTTTGCAGCCAGTAAGAGGATGAGCATTTTCTGTAGTAGGCTCTCCATTGGTAGCCCAGCGTGTATGTGCAATTCCCAGTTCTCCCCCAAGAGGAGAATTTTTTAACTTTTCTTTTAATAACTGTATCTTCCCAGTAGTCTTTCTTATCCTCAATTTTCCTTTATTTAAAGTGGCAATCCCTGCTGAATCATATCCTCTATACTCTAATCTTTCTAAACCCGCTATGAGTAAAGAATCTACAAACTTATCTCCTATATATCCTACAATCCCACACATTTTTTTCCTCCTTTAATAATTTCCCCACAGAGCTTTTTTGTAAATGTCTATGAGGTCATTTAAAGTGGGCAAGCGAGGATTAGCTAATATCTTTTGTCTATTTTCCATTACTTCTTCAGCAAATTCTTCTATTTTCTTCTCTTTTATCTCTTTCTCTTTTAAATTTTGAGGCATCCCTACTTGTAAAAGAAACTCTTTGATTTTTTCGATAAATTTCTTAGCTCTCTCTTGTTCACTTAAATTTTCCGTTTTATCTCCTAAAGCGTTAGCCAGGGAAGAAAATTTAAGATAATTACTACTAAGATTAAATTGACATACCCAGGGAAGAAGAACTCCCACAGCTTTTCCATGAGAG
Organism: Candidatus Aerophobota bacterium; assembly: GCA_021163155.1. Taxonomy (GTDB): domain Bacteria; phylum Aerophobota; class Aerophobia; order Aerophobales; family JAGGXI01; genus JAGGXI01. The sequence continues at coordinate 45,180 of JAGGXI010000097.1, read as the reverse complement.
ACGCCAAATTCCGAGGTCAACCTATAACTCATTCCATGCACAAGGACTGTTCCTGTATGGGCAATAGCCATTCCCCCTAAAAGAGAAGCATATAAGCAAAATGAACGAAACTCTAAATTTTTTGGATTTTTTATAACTTGTGGTAGATATTGGGCAAGCAGCTCTACTGCTTTTAAAGCCAAAATTTCAGATAAAGGTTGAGACCTTTTTGAAATATAGCTCTCGATAGCCTGTGAAAGAGCATCCACTCCTGAATCAGCGGTAATGGATAACGGTAAGGACAAAGTAAGCTGAGGGTCAACCAGAGCTACTCCTGGTAAAATAAGACGGTCGGCAATCATTTCTTTTCTTGGAGGTCTTTTTTTATTATTAATAAAAGTGGCATAAGGGGTTACTTCGCTTCCTGTCCCCGCGGTGGTAGGGATAGTAATTATAGGTAAAGGATGGTTTTTTACTTTATCCCTTCCAAGATAATGAGTTAAAGGCCCTGGATTAGTTGACAAAACAGCTATCCCTTTTGCTACATCCATAGCACTTCCTCCCCCTAATCCTATTATTACATCACATTCTCTTCCTTTAGATAAATCGGCTCCTTCCTCTACCGTCTTTATGGATGGATTGGGCTCTACTTCTTCAAAAAGAATTACTTCTACTCCTTTTTTTTTTAGTAAATCTTCTACTTTTTTTAAAATACCTGTTTTTCGGGCAAAATTCCTGCCACTAGCTATTAAAGCCCTCTTACCAAGCTTTGCGGTCTCTTCCCCTACTTTTTTTATTGTTTGAGAACCAAAATAGACCTTCGTAGGAAGATGGAACATAAATTTTTGCAAAAATCTTTCCTTATTATTACTTTATTAATGTATACTTTCCTTCTTGTCTAAAGGGAGTGAAATTTTCTCCTCCTCCTTGATAAAATTTACCAAAAAACTCTACAAATTGCAAACGAGCCGTATGAATAAATCCAGAAAGGCAATTTATTCCTATATTCCCTAAATGACCTACTATGAGAATTATAACCGCAAGAATAGGACCTATTAAGGGAGCACCTGAAAACATTTTAGCTATAGTGTTTACCACAGTAGCTATCACGCTGGTAGCCAAACCTAAAGCTAAAAGACGGGTATATGAGAGAACATCTCCAAATAATTGAATTAATCCATATAGTTCAAAAGCTCCTTTGCCAAATCTGGATAAGAAACTTTTACTCTTTCTGCCAGAAAAGAAAAATAAGATTCCTATGCCAAATAAGAACATTATTAAGCCAAAGGTGGTAAAAAAATTACTGAGGATTTTTATTTTGCCCATACCAAAGAGGATTGCTCCTATAATGAGTATAACCCACGAGGCTTGGTCAAGAATAGCCGAGACTATATCTCCTCTTTTTATGTTCTCCCACAATTCTAAGATTATTCCTGTTAAAAGATGAATAACTCCTAAAGCTAATGAAATTAAAAGAAATACAAGAGGTTGTTTTATAGGATTAAATAAAACCAACTGCTTAATAGGCGATAAAAAAGAAGGGAAAGTAGCTATTTCAACACCAAACATCCCACCGGTAATTATCCCTATGACAATAGTTACTAACCCACTTATAAAAAGGATAGAAAAGAGTCTCCTTCCTCCTTCACCTACCTCAAACTTTTTAGGAATAAAGTAAGCTAACAGGGCAAGGATAACTCCATAACCCCCATCTGTAAGGCAAAGGGCGAGGAATAAAGCAAAGAAAGGGGCGAGAAAAGGGGTAGGGTCAATTTCAAAATACCGAGGAATTCCATAAAGCTCAGTTACTAATTCAAATGGTTTAAAAAGAGATTTATTGGACAAGGCTACGGGGACATTTCCCCCCTCTTTTTCTTCTGGTTTTTGCACTATTATCTCTAACGATGAGTAATCTTTGAATTCTTTAAATAACTTTTGAGTATCATCTTTCTTTACCCAACCTTCCAAAATAAAAGTAAAAGAGGTAGAACGTGAATATTCGGCTACTTTTTTTTCATTGAGAAGGTTATAAAAATAATCGTAAAGAGCCATTAATTTGATATTTTCCTTGCTTATTTTTTTTGACTTTTCTCTTATTTTGCCCACTTCATTGTCTATCTCTTTAATCCTTTTGTTAATCTCATCTATTTTTTTACTGATAGTTTCCTTCTCAAAAAATGTAACTTTTTCTATTCTTAATTCCTGAAAAATTGACTCTACTTTTTCTTGCTTTTCTTTTAAAAAAACAACTAAAAAGTATATATTTTTTGTCTCTTCTTTAACAATGTGTAGATAAGCTTCATTTATATTTTTTATCTTTTTCTGGAGGTTTTCTTTGCTTTGACGAGGAGCTATTCCTAACCAATAGACAATATACTTTGCTTTCTGTAATTTTTTTAGTGGGATAGGAAGGCTTTCCCATGGTGAAAAAAGACGATGGCGTTCTTCAAGAGCTCCTCTCTCGTCATTGAGATCTTCAAGTTTTTCCTTAAATTCTTGACACTTTTTATAAGTTTTTTCCCAATCAAAATCACTTATCCAATTAAGGAATTTTTCTTTTTTTACTATTGTTTTATTTGGGAAAAAGGATAGAATAGCTCCTTTTTCATCAAACTGTTTTAAGTAATTAATAGCCCAACTGAGCTTTGATAAATTTTCTTCTATCTCTCCAGTTTTTATCGCTGGCTTTTTAAGATTTTTAAGAGAAGGATTTGATCCTTCTTTTATCTTATTGGGCTGAAAGAGAGATAACCTCCCCAATTTTCTTACTAAGGAATCACGAAGAGATCTTTCTCCAATGATATATACTTTCCTCATCTCGCATACAGCCATTTTTAGCCTCTCTTTGTATTACAGAGCTTATTCCCACAACTCTTTTGCTCTTTTTATGATAAATTTTACTGTCTCTTTTGCCTTTCCTGCTTTTTTATTTTTAATTTTTTCCTTTTCTTTTTTAAATATTTCTTTGATATTGGATATCTGGTCTTCTGCTTCCTTTAACAATTTTTCCTTTATTTCTTTTCCCTCTTTCTCTCCTTCTTTTATGGCTTTATCAATAATTTCTTCTTTCTCTTTCTTTGCTTCTTCTATCAACTTTTCTTTCTCTTTCTTTGCATTTTGTAAAGCCTTCTCTGCTCCCTTCTCTGCCTCTTCTATTTTCATTAGGGTGTTCTCAGGCATTTTTCCTCCTCCCATTTAATTAATTCTACCCCAGCTTCCTTAAGCATCTGAGAAGCCAATTTATCAGGATAATTGCCCTTGAAAATAACCTTTATTATCCCTGAATTGATGATTATTTTAGCGCAGGTTACACAAGGTTGGTGAGTGCAATAAAGAATGGTCCCCTTAGTACTTATTCCGTGCAAAGCGGCTTGAATTACAGCATTCTGCTCTGCATGTAAACCACGGCATATCTCCTGACGTTGTCCAGATGGAATTTTCAGCTTATCTCTTAAGCATCCTACTTCGGCACAATGTGGCAAGCCGGAAGGTGCACCATTATATCCTGTAGAAATAATCCTTTTATCTTTAACTAATAAAGCCCCCACTTTTCTTCTCAGGCAGGTAGAGCGCGTAGCAATCAACTTGGTAATTTCCATAAAATATTCATCCCATGAAGGACGCTTTTCTTCCATTTATATTGCTCTGATTTTTAATGTTTTATCCTTCGTAATAGTTTAGCCTTTCTAAAATTATCTTCTCGGTTTTCCCTTTAATCCTCTAATCCTTTAATCCTGCTTTTTTCTCTCACGTCTTACCTCTTCGCAGGCTAAAGCCTGCGGCTACCAGTTTACTTCTCACTGTTCTGCTTTTTTAGTCCTTTAATCCTGCTTTTTTTAGGAGAGTTTACCTATCAACCTGGATTCGGCAATTTGAATAATATTAGCTATGGTTAATTCCAAAACATAACATTAGGTCTAATTCTCATATTCTTCAAAAAGTTTCCCCTAATCAAAAATACCCTTTTAAATGGGTAGGAGCGACTTCAGTCGCCCTTTGCAAAACAAGAGCTAAAGTCTATCGGGAGGCTAAAGCCTCCCCTACCCAGACCAAGCACTCTAACAGTTTGCCGAATCTGGGATTACTATCCTTCTTCCTACTATAAATTTAACTATATCAAAAGAAAAACAGGATGTCAAACTTACGATTAGACTCACCCCCTTAATTTTATAGCTTTCCCTGCTGACTGTCCAGATATTTTTTACTTTCGTAAGCCGGCAACTTCTGTTATATTCTTTTTTCCGAAAAGTGTTCAGTATAATTGTAGCCAAATTTAACGAGATTTCGCAGATAAAAATCGAGATTACACAGATTAGAGGCTTCTGGAGGTTTTTCAGATGTCTCTCTTAACATTAAATTGACACCTTAAGTAGATGTGGTAAAATTTACAAAAATAGGGTTTGAATCTTTTTTTTCAGGGTTTTTGCAAAAAATGAAAGTTAGTGGTGAGACAAAAATAATAGGAATATTTGGTTATCCAGTGACTCATTCTCTTTCTCCTCTTTTTCAAAATGCTGCTTTTGAAGCACTGGGACTTAATTTTGTTTATCTTCCTTTTTTAGTGAAACCAGAAGATTTGAAGGGGGCTGTTGAATCTATAAAATCCCTGAATATGGTAGGAGTAAATGTTACCATTCCTCATAAGAAAAAAGTTTTAGTCTATCTTGATGAATTATCTTCTGAGGCGAAAATGATGGGAGCAGTGAACACAATTTGCTACAGAGATGGTAAGTTAATTGGCTACAATACAGATGGAAAGGGGTTTATCAGTTCTTTAACAAAGGAGGGGAAATTTAACCCGCAAGGGAAAAGAGCTCTTATATTAGGGGCAGGAGGAGCAGCCTGGGCTATCTCTTTTGCTTTGATAGAGGCAGGGGTAAAAAGGTTAAACATTGCTAATCGAACTATAAAAAAAGCGGAGATTTTGTTAGAGCGTTTAAAAGAGTTTTTTCAGGATAAATGCGAGATAACGCTAATTGATTTTGATAAAGTAAACTCATCCATAGTGATGAATGAGGTTGATTTGTTAATTAACGCTACTTCTGTAGGTATGCATCCTGAAGACTCTTTGTTGATTAATCCCGAGCTATTAGCTCCTCATACCTTTGTCTACGATGTTGTCTATAATAAAAAAACCAAACTTTTAAAAGCAGCTGAAGATAGGAATTTGCCTTGCCTGGGAGGACTGGGAATGCTTGTTTATCAGGGCGCTTACTCTTTTGAAATTTGGACTCATAAAAAAGCACCTCTAAAAGAGATGAAAGAGGTGCTGAAAGAGCAGGAAAAATGCTTCGTTACTTAACTTCTGGGGAATCGCACGGCAAAGCTTTAATAGCTATTTTGGAAGGTATACCTGCAGGATTGAGATTATCAAATAAAGATATAGATAAAGATTTAGCTCGTCGGCAAGTTGGTTATGGCCGAGGAGGTAGGATGCATATTGAAAAAGATAAAGTGGAAATTCTCTCCGGTGTTCGTCTGGGGAAAACTCTGGGTAGCCCTCTCACTTTAATGATTAAAAATCTTGATTGGGAAAATTGGCAAGAGATTATGAACGTAAATGAGATAAAAGGGAAAGAAATTAAAGCTCTTACTCATCCTCGCCCTGGACATGCAGATTTTGCGGGGCTAATTAAATACAATTTTAAAGATATAAGAGATGTTTTAGAAAGAGCCAGTGCAAGAGAGACAGCAGTTAGAGTGGCTATAGGGGCAGTTTGTAGGAAGTTTCTCCAGGAATTTGGTATCTATCTCTATAGCAGGGTAATACAAATTGGCAAAGTAAAAGATGAAAGTGAATGGCAACCTTTAAATGAAAACTATTCCCTAATTGAAAACTCTTCTCTGCGCTGTTTAAGTAAAGAAGCAGAAAAGGGAATGATAGCATTAATAGATGAGGCAAAGAAATCGGGTGATAGCTTAGGAGGAATTTTTGAGGTGATGATTACTGGCTTACCTATCGGCTTAGGTAGCTATATTCAATGGGACCTAAAATTGGATGCTTGCTTAGCCCGAGCAATAATGAGTATTCAGGCTATTGTAGGAATAGAGATTGGATTGGGTTTTTCTGCCGCCAAAAAATTTGGCTCTCAAGTTCAGGATGAAATATTTTACGATAAACAGAAGAAAAAATTTTATCGTTTGACAAATAATGCGGGAGGCATCGAAGGAGGTATGACGAATGGTGAGCCTATAATTTTGCGGGCGGCTATGAAACCTATCTCCACTTTAGCTCAGCCTCTTCACTCTGTAGATTTCATTACCAAAAAGGAGGTTAAGGCTATAAAGGAGCGTGCCGATGTTTGCGCTGTACCAGCGGCAGCAGTTATAGGGGAAGGAGTCTCTGCTTTTGAGATTGCTAAGACTATGAGAGAAAAATTCAGTGGGGATAGCTTGGAAGAGGCAAAGAGAAATTACGAGAGTTATCTAAAGCGAATAATAAATAGATGAATATTGTGCTCACCGGTTTTATGGGGACAGGTAAAAGTGTAGTAGGTAAAATATTGGCTAAAAAGTTAAAAATTGGTTATATAGATATAGACGAAGTGATTGAGAGAAAAGAAAAGAAAAAAATTTTTGGCATATTTGAAACAAAGGGGGAGGAGTATTTTCGTCAAAAAGAGAGCCAAATAATTAAGGAAATTTCTAAATGGGATGATTACGTTATTTCTACGGGAGGAGGAGCAATTTTAAAAGAAGAGAATTTAAGCGCCTTGAAAAGCAATGGATTTATTGTCTGTCTTTGGGCAAAACCAGGGACAATTTTAAAGAGGACATCTAAAAAGAATACTCGCCCCTTATTAAAGGGTGAAAAAAATAGAAAAAAACGAATTGAAGAGCTTTTAAAAATGCGCCAGCCTTATTATGAAAAGGCAGATTTAAAAATAGAAACATCCAACTTATCTCCTGAAGAGATAGCCGAAAAGATACTGAGGGTTTTAAAAGATGAATACAATTACTATTAAGCTTGATAAGCGGAGCTATCCCGTATATATAGGGGGAGAGATAGCTAATATAGGGAAAATAGCTTCTGATTTCAATAGAGGTAAAAAAGTCTTAATTGTCAGTAATAGAAAGATTTATGGATTATATGGAGAAAAAGTAGCAAAGAGCCTTGAGAGTTTTGGTTTTGATGTTTCTTTAGCCAGGGTCCCCCAGGGGGAAAGATATAAATCCTTATCTCAGGCGTTAAAGTTGTATAATCACTGTATTCAATATAACTTAGATCGCTACTCTACTATACTTGCCCTGGGGGGAGGAGTTATAGGGGATTTAGCAGGATTTGTAGCTTCTACCTATTTAAGAGGAATAAATTTTATCTCTTTTCCTACCACTATTCTTGCGCAGGTTGATGCAAGTATAGGAGGAAAAACAGCGGTAAATTTACCTCAAGGGAAAAATTTAGTTGGTTCTTTTTATCAACCTATGCTTGTTTATATAAACCAGGAGGTTTTAAAGACGCTTCCTCGACGAGAAATTAAGGGAGGATTAGCTGAGGTAGTAAAATATGGAGTAATAAAAGATAAAGATCTCTTTTTTTATTTAGAGAGAAATTTATCCTGTATAAAGAGGTTAAATAAAGACTGTCTTAAATTTATAATAACCAGGTCGGTGAAGATTAAAGCCTGGATAGTAGAAGAAGATGAAAAAGAAGAGAGAGGGAAGAGACAACTATTAAATTTTGGGCATACCATAGGACATGCTATAGAGGTGGTTGCTGAATATAAGAAATATACTCATGGTGAAGCAGTATCCATAGGAATGGTAGCTGCAGGAGAAATTGCTGTAAAGATGAGGATTTTTTCTCGTGATAAGCTTTCTCGTCTAAAAAAACTTTTAAAGGATTTTGGTTTGCCTACAGAAGTAAAGGGATTAGATAAGGATAAACTCTGGAATGCTCTTTATAGAGATAAAAAAAGGAGAGGGGAAAGAATCCACTTTGTTCTGCCTAAAGATATAGGAGAGGTATTTCTTACAGGGGATGTGCCTTATCACATAATAAAGAGTGTTCTTTAAAGGGAGGCTAAAGCCTCCCCTACCCGCGATGAAGAGAATTTCTAGGCAAAGAAAATTTTTTTCAGAAAAACTTAACTGCCATGAGAATAAAAAAGGATTTTAAAAATGAGACATATCTTGGTAATTCACGGACCCAATCTTGATTTGCTTGGGAGAAGAGAGAAAGATATTTATGGAGAAACCACTCTTAATCAAATTAATCAGATGATTGAAGAAGAAGCAAGAGAGCTAAATTGTGAGATAAGAATTAAGCAATCAAATAGTGAAGGAGAAATTGTCTCTTTTATTGGAGAGAATAGGGATTGGGCAGATGCATTAATAATTAATGCTGCCGCTTACACTCATACGAGCATTGCTATAAGGGATGCTATAGCAGGAGTTGAGATTCCTGCGGTGGAAGTTCACCTTTCTAATGTTTATAGAAGAGAACCTTTCCGAAGAAATTCTTTAATAGCAGAAGTATGTGTAGGACAAATAACTGGTTTTGGTCCCCAAAGCTATCTTCTTGCTTTAAGAGCATCCATAGATATTTTAAAAGAGATTTCTAAAAAAATCAGAAATCTCTAATTTCACAGATAAAAGTCCAAATTACACAGATTAGAGGACTCTGGAGATTTTAAAAGAAAGGGGAGATCAAATGGGAATAAAAAAATTACGGCAGGAGATTGATATTCTTAATTTAAAATTGCTGGATATCTTAAATGAACGAGCAAGGAAAGTTTTAGAAATTGCTAAAGTAAAAAGAGAAAGTGGAAAAAGTTATTATTCACCAGCAAGGGAGAAAAAAATTTTGGACAGTTTATTAAAAGAAAACAAGGGGCCTCTACCCAATGAGGATTTGGCAGAAATTGTTCGTCTTATTTTCAAAACTTTTTTGTCCCTGGAGAAGAAATTAAAAATTGCTTATTTAGGTCCTCCAGCTACTTTTACTCATTTAGCAGCAATTGAAAAATTTGGCAAGAAGGTAGATTTAGTTCCTCAGAAAAATATTGCCCGAGTATTTAGTGAAGTAGAAAAAAAGCAGGCTGATTTTGGAGTTGTGCCTATAGAGAATTCTATGGAAGGCATAGTGACCTATACCTTAGATATGTTTTTAGATTCAAATTTGAAGATTTATGCGGAGATAATGATGGAGATATCTCATTGCCTTTTAGGAAAAGGAAGATTGGAGAAGATAAAAAAGATTTATTCTCATCCCCAAGCTCTGGCTCAATGTGATAAATGGTTAGAGGATAATCTGTCTTCTGCAAACCTTATTGAAGTAGAAAGCACAGCTAAAGCTGCTCAAATAGTTTATGAGGAGCCTTGTTCTGCTGCTATTGCTTCGGATATTGCTGCTTCTTTATATAATCTAAAAATATTAGCTCATCATATTGAAGATAGAGCAAATAATTATACCCGTTTTTTTGTTATAGGAAGGGATTATGCGGAAAGAAGTGGGGATGATAAGACTTCTATTATTTTTTCTATTAAGGATAGAGTAGGAGCCCTTTATGATATGCTTTCTCCCTTCCGTAAGCATCAACTCAATTTAACTAAGATTGAGTCTCGACCCACAAAGAAAAAACCATGGGAGTACGTCTTTTTTGTTGATTTTATTGGCCATAAAGATGATGAAAAAGTAAAAAAAGCTTTAACTGAGCTTGAGGAACAGTGCCTTTTCTTAAAAATTTTAGGTTCTTATCCAAGGGAGAAGGGAATAGAATGATTATTACTTTAAAACCTGGTACTACAAAAAAAGGAATCGAAGAAGTTGTTCAAAAGATTAAAAATTTAGGGTTCACTCCCCATCTTTCAGAGGGAAAAGAGAGAACAATTGTTGGTGTAATTGGTGAGAATGCTATTTTAACTCGAGAGATTTTTGAGCCAATGTTTGTTGTGGAATCTATTACTCCTATCTCCAAACCCTATAAATTAGTCAGCAGAGAATTTAAAAGCAAAAGTACTATTATCAAGGTAAAAAATGTAAAGATAGGAGATAAGGAGATTGCAGTTATTGGTGGCCCTTGTTCTATAGAAAATAGAGAGATACTTTTAGAGATAGCTTCAGAAATAAAAAAGGCCGGAGGTAAGATATTGCGGGGAGGTGCTTTTAAACCGCGTACTTCTCCTTACTCTTTCCAGGGTTTAGGCAAGAAAGGACTAAAATATTTAGCCGAGGTAGGTAAATTAACTCATCTTCCTGTAATTACAGAAGTAATGGATGTAAGACAGATAGAATTGGTATCTGAATATGCGGATATTATTCAGATTGGAGCACGGAATATGCAGAATTTTAATCTTTTAAAAGAGGTGGGAAAAACTGAGAAACCTGTGTTGCTTAAGCGAGGAATGGCCTCTACTGTGAAAGAACTTTTAATGTCTGCAGAATATATTCTTTCTGAAGGAAATTCCAGAGTTATACTTTGTGAGAGAGGTATAAGAACATTTGAGGATTCTACCCGTTTTACTCTGGATATTTCTGCTGTTTCTCAAATTAAAATTTTAAGTCATCTTCCCGTTTTTGTTGACCCAAGTCATGGCACAGGTAGAAGAGAGCTTATACTTCCTCTGTCCAGAGCAGCTATAGCTGCGGGAGCGGATGGGTTAATGGTTGAGGTTCATCCCAGGCCGGAAGAGGCATTATCCGATGGTTTCCAGTCAATACTTCCTTTAAATTTTCAGAGACTGATGAAAGAGATAAAACCTGTTGCTGAGGCTGTAGGAAGAAAGGTGTAAAAATTGAATAACTCTATTTTTGTGAAGCCAGCAAAGTGTTTAAAAGGAGAGATTACTCTTCCCGGGGATAAATCAATATCTCATCGAGCCTTGATTCTCTCTTCTATTGCCTATGGAAAATCAGTTATTAAAGGATTGCAAAAAGGAAAGGATTGCTTATCTACTTTAAATAGTTTGAAGCTAATGGGAGTAGAAATTGAAGAAAGAGAAGATGAGGTAATTATTTGGGGGAAAGGACATTGTGGGTTAAAGGAACCGGTGGATGTTCTTAATTGTGGAAATTCGGGAACAACAATAAGGTTATTGTCGGGATTAATAGCGGGACAAAACTTTTATTCCGTTCTTTCCGGGGACAAATATCTACGAGAAAGACCTATGAAAAGAGTAACTGAACCCTTAAGGAGAATGGGGTCTTCTATTTTTGGCAGAGAAAAGGGTCAATTTCCACCTTTAACTATTGTAGGAAAAAAGCTAAAAGGAATCGATTATTTCTCCCCTATTCCTTCTGCTCAAATTAAGTCATGTTTACTTTTAGCAGGATTAAATAGTGAGGGAAAAACTATTATCAGAGAACCTTATCTTTCCCGTGATCATACTGAAAGAATGCTTAAGTTTTTAGGAGCTAAGATTAAGGTAAACCATTTGACAGTAAGTCTAAAAGGAAGATCTCAATTTTCTGCAAGAGACATAATAATCCCGGGAGATATTTCGGCAGCTTCCTTTTTTATAGGTGGAGCAACTATTTTAAAAGATTCAAAGATTAAGGTTCTAAATGTTGGTTTAAACCCTACACGCAGAGGATTTATTGATACTCTCACTAAAATGGGAGCAGATATAAGAATTATTAATTTAAAGAGGGTATGCGAAGAAGAAGTGGGAGACTTAGAGGTGAGAGGAGAGAATGAGTTAAAAGGAATTACTATAAAGGGAGCGATGATCCCCCGTTTAATTGATGAGATACCTATATTAGCTGTGGTTAGCTGTTTTGCCCAAGGAGAAACTATAATTAAAGATGCTCAGGAGCTTCGGGTTAAGGAGACAGATAGAATTAAAGCAATAGTTAAGGAATTGAGAAAGATGGGAGCGAATATTGAGGAAAAAGACGATGGAATGATAATTGAAGGGGGGAAGGGATTAAAAGGAGGAGAGTGCAGAAGCTACGGAGACCACCGAATGGCTATGACTTTGGCAGTAGCCGGCTTGGCTTCCGAGGAAGGAGTCAAAATATCGGATACAGAATGCATCGCCACTTCCTTTCCTAACTTTTGGGAGATTCTTAATTATGTGGCGGATTATTGATTGTTTTATTTTTTTATTTAAGGGGAGGGAACTAAAATGGTAGGAATTACGAGTAAAGAAAGTCCCTTTACACCAGGTAGGCCCGTGCCTTTTGACTATTTTGTTGCTCGCTTTAAGGAAATAGAGAGATTAGAACGAGCAATTAAACAGGTATCCTCCGGGAGAAACGAGAATGTTTTTATTTCGGGAGAGCGTGGAATAGGGAAAAGTTCTCTGGCTGGTTTTATTCGTTATCTCGCAGAAAAAGAGTATAGTTTTATTGGTGCACATTGTTTTTTAGGAGGAGTGAAGGACCTTGAGGGGATGATTAGAGTAATTTTCCAAAGGCTCTTACAGGAAGTTTCGGATAAGACCATTTCTGATAAACTTAAGAGCATTTTCGGTAAATATATAAAGGGAGTTAATCTCTTTGGGGTAGTAATAGAGTTTACTGAAAATCGATCAGAATTGCATACACTAATAGATAATTTTTTACCAGTGATTAAAAAGATAAATGAAACAATAAAAGAGAGGAAAAAAGAGGGAATAATTCTTGTATTGGATGATTTAAATGGTATTACGGGTGTTTCTGAGTTTGCACAATTTTTAAAAAGTTTTGTTGATGAATTAGCAACATCACGAGATTCTTTACCTCTTTTTCTTATTCTTGTCGGAATTCCCGAAAGGAGAGAGGAGCTAATAAAACATCAACCATCAGTAGCTAGAATTTTCGATATTATAGATTTATCTCCCATGAATAAAGATGAATCTAAGGAATTTTTTAATAAAATGTTTGGCAAACGAAATATCTCTGTGACTTCAAAGGCTTTGTCTTTAATGGTAAGGTTTTCGGGTGGATTTCCTATGCTTATGCATGAGGTTGGGGATGCAGTGTTTTGGGTTGATAAAGATAACTGTATTGACGAAGGTGACACTATGAATGGGATAATTGAAGCGGCAGGAATTGTGGGAAGGAAATATTTGGACCCTCAAGTGTATCAAGTATTAAAAAGCAAAACTTATCATTCTACCCTGAGAAAAATGGGGAAATTACCAATAGGAGAGAGTTTCCAACGTAAGGAGATTCTAAAAGAAGTCTCGGAGAAAGAACAAAAAGCTTTTGATTCTTTTATCCGACGAATAAAGAGATTAGGAATTATTAAGGGAACAGAGGTTAGGGGTGAGTATAGGTTTGTAAGTCAACTTTACCATCTTTATGTTTTAATTGAAGCCTTCAGGGCAGAAAAGGAAAAGGAAATTATGTAAAAAGGCGATTTTGAAGGCCGATATTTGGCTAAGAGTTATATGAAGTAAGCTGCAAATCAAGGACAAAAGAGAAATTAGAAGGTAAGATTAACATATAGAAAAGATGAAGAAAAAAAATAAAACCAATGCAAAGACAAAGAAAAAGCTTTTTAGAAAAATGGACAAGCCTGATTTTGATTCTTCTATTATTCTTTCTTTTCCTGAGTAAAGTAAAACTTGAAACTCATATGAATTCAGAGAATCCAATTTCTTATTCAAAGGAGGTTATTCGGTACCTGGTTGAATCTTACTCAAAGGAAGCAATCTTAGGAGGATTGATAGCAGGTTTAGGATTTAAGGAAGTTTTGTCTGATTTTTTCTTTTTGCAATCTATACAATATTTTGGTAGTTGGGGAAAAACAAATGAGGAGAGGTATAAAAAAAGTTATCCTATGCTACGTGCCATGGGAGCATTAAGCCCTCATTTTGTAGCTGGCTATTCTTTTGGAGCTTTAGTGATGGAGGATACGGGGTATGTAAATGAAGCAATCTCTTTTTTGGATGAAGGGATTAGCAATAATCCTTATGCTTTTGAGCTTCGCCTTTATCGAGATTTCATGTTAAGGCTTTTTAAAACCCATGAATATGAGAAGGCTATAGAAGGTATAAAACAGGCTATTGCTTTAAAGAGTCATCCTCCTATATTAGAGAGAGTTTTGGCTTTTGCCTACGAGAAAAATGGACAACTAAGAAAGTCAATCATTCAATGGAAGAGTGTTTTTCTTGTACAAGGAGAGAACAATCCTGGTATAAGAGAGATTTGCCGAAAGAATATAAAAAGAATTTTAGATAAATTAGTTGAGAAAGAGGGAAAAGAGAAAGCCTCTTGTTGGTTTAAAAAAAAAGTTTATTTTGAGGGTTTAAATAATGAAGTTAATTAAACCCAGATTCGGCAATTTGAATGCTAGCTTTTACAGGAAAATCCTTTTATAAAGCAGGGAACAGTCGCGACCGTCCCTTACCTCAATAAATGTGGAATCTGCGATTCAAAAGTAATCCTTTTGGTATATAGGACAGATCGCTGTCAGCCTAAGGGATTATAAGATTAAAAAAATATTTAGAATTGGACGTAAAAGGAGTACAACAAATTTCGTGCAAAAGCTGGCTATCAGATATAATATCTAAAAATATGCCTATACTTTCTACTGTAGGGTTGAGTAAATATTTTGGTGGCATCAAAGCACTCCATAAGTTAGATATGGTTGTTGAAGAAGGACAAATCCATGGTCTAATTGGTCCTAATGGAGCTGGGAAAACTACATTCTTTAATATGGTTTCTGGATTACTGCCACTAACTGAGGGTAAGATTTATTTTAATTCAGTAGATATAAGTAATATCCCAGCTGAGGATATTAACAAAATGGGAATTAGCCGCACTTTTCAGGCGGGGAAATTAGTGCCAAATATGACAGTATTAGATAATGTGATGTCTGGTATGTACAACTATGCTGGAGTTAATCCCATAAAGCTCTTTTTTTTAAAACCTTTTACTCTTCGTGCTCAGGAAGAAGAGATTAAGCAACAAGCCTTAAAAACTCTAAAATTCATAGGAATGTCAGATTCAGCTGAACGTTGGGCAAGTGAATTGGTTTGGGTAGAGCGTCAATTAGTGCAAATAGCTCGGGCTTTAGTTACTAAACCAAAATTATTAATGCTTGATGAACCTACATCAGGAATGGGCATTGAGGAATCTAAAAAGGTAGAAGGAATCATTCGACAGGTTCGTGATATGGGAATAACAGTAATTGTAATAAGTCATGATGTTAAATTAGTAGTGAATTTATCCGATTGGGTTACTGCTCTTAATTTTGGAGAAAAGATTAGTGAGGGAACTCCTCAGCAAATACAAAATGATTCTAAGGTATTAGAGGCTTATCTTGGTGAAGAAAAAAAATAATATTTTAAAAATTGAGAATCTTTCTGTCACTTATGGACCAATAAAAGCCCTAAGAAAAGCTAATCTTGAAGTAAATGAAGGGGAGGTTGTAGCTTTAATTGGGGCTAATGGTGCTGGTAAAACCTCTTTATTAAAAGCGATACTTAATATTGAAAAACCAAATGGTAAAATTTTATTCTTAGGTAAAGACATTATTTCTAAAAGCACGGATAATATTGTAGCTTCCGGTATATGCCTCATTCCGGAGGGACATGTAATTTTTTCCTCTATGACCGTATTTGAAAATTTACAGTTGGGGGCCTATCATAACTCATATGATTTTGATAAAAATTTGGAAAAAGTGTTTGCTTATTTTCCTATTTTGCAGGAGAGAAGTAGCCAGATAGCAGGAACTCTCAGCGGAGGGGAACAACAAATGCTATCCATTGGCCGTGGCCTAATGTCAAATCCTAAGTTAATTATGATTGATGAACCATCTTTAGGATTGGCTCCAAAGATAGTAGCTGATATATTTGAGATTTTAAGTGAGTTGAATGAAGAAGGATATACTATTCTTTTAGCTGAACAAAATGCCAAGAAAGCCTTAGAATGTGCTCACCGTGGGTATGTTTTAGAGACTGGAAGGTTTATCCTTCAGGGGACTTCCCGGGAGCTAATGAATAACCAAAAGGCACGTCGTGTTTATCTTGGTGGTAGCGTATAATTAGAAGGAAAATATTTTATGGAAGTATTTTTAGCTCAATTAATAAATGGTTTGGCTTTAGGCAGTATTTATGTTTTATTGGTAACTGGTTTTAATTTAATGATTTTAGTAGCAAGAATTATTCAGTTTGCCTATCCACAATTTGTGGTTTTATCTATGTATGCCTGTTGGGAGGTATTAAGGTTAACAAATAATGTATTTTTAGCTGTATTTGCTTGTATATCTACATCAATAGTATTAAACATCTTAAGTGAACCAATTTTTCGAAGGATTACCAATATGAAAGGCATAGATATTAATGCCTCTTTTGTAGCATCTCTGGGTATAGCTATTGTAATTACGGATATAATGTCCCACTCACTTAACTATGGTTTTCCCATTGCTTTTCCTACAAGTTGGGTAGAAGGAAGTTTAGCAAGGTTTGGGTTAATTATGATTTCTAAAGGACAGCTATATGCATTAGCAGGAAGCATTATTGCTGTATTACTATTTTTTTACTTATTATATCGGACTAAGCAAGGAAGACTATTCAGGGCAATTGCAGAAAATCGTTTTGCAGCCCGTCTGATTGGTATTCCAATTGTTAAGACCAGTATTTTCAGTTATTTTATAGCCGGTCTGCTGGGAGGTTTTATAGCAATATTGTTGTCTTTGCTTTTAGGTTCTGCTTCTCCCTGGCTGGGCGAATTTGTTGCTTTAAAGATATTAGCAGTATCCATAGTAGCTGGTTTAGGTAATTTAAGGGGAGGGCTTGTTTGTGGATTATGTCTGGGAGTAACAGAAGCTATGGCTATGGGTTATTTATCTGGTTCATGGTCAAACGTTGTTTCCTTTGTTATAATGTTAATAATCATTCTTATCAAACCGCAAGGTTTATTTGGGACTTCAATAAGTTGAGGGGATAAAAAATTGCCTACAGTATTATCTTATTTTTTAGGATTCACTGCAATCTATATTTTGATGTGTTGGGCTATTTATCTACCTTATCGAGTTGGTCAACTTTATTTTACGACAGTTGCTTGTATGGCTATTGTTGCCTATTTTAGTGGATTTGCTGCTCGAGAATGGGGTTGGCCCTTTATTTTTGTCTTACTTGTCGGAATAGCCATTGGAGCAATTATTGCTTATATTCTTTCCCATGCCATTGGTAAAGCTCCTTGTTTTACTGTAGTAATCGTCGGATTAGCCTTTATTTTTATTGTAAAAACAGTTATTGAAAATTGGGAACTCTTAGGAGGAACCGTAGGCTTTTTTGGCATTCCACCAGTAAATAATTTACTCCTTATAGCCTATATTCTTTTAGGGATTGTAGGTTTTGTTATTTATCAAATTGATCACTCTCGATTAGGAAGAGCTGCCTCGGTGGTATTTGTAGATAGGGATGCAGCCGCTAGTCTTGGAGTTAATATCAAGAGTTTAGGGATGTTTTATCAAACTATTGCAGGAGCTATAGGTGGTATGGCAGGGGTTCTTTATACTTTTCTCTTAGGTAGTCTTTCTCCTGAATTTTTTGCCTTTGCTATGGTAGGTTCTTTAGTATGCATGCTTTTTGTTGGTGGATATACAACTATGTGGGGAGTTATAGTTTCTGCTCCTATCTTAGGAGGTATACCTATACTCCTTCCTGTTACAATTTCTTCCTGGCGCCAGGTCATTTATGGAATTTTATTGGTATTAATCATCTTGGTGCGTCCAGAAGGGTTAATTACCAAGAGAATGCTGTGGAATTTAAAAGGAAAAAATAGATACAAAACAGCGAGTAATTTGGTTAATACAAGAAGAGAAAAAGTGGGATGACTTAATTAAAAAATTTTTTTTAGATATAAAATTTAAGGAGAAAAAATAAGATGAAAAGAATATTTAATGTTTTAATGATAATAATGTTTATACTGGTTTTTATTAGTTTTAGTAGTTTTGCTAATTTTAGACAGGAAGTAGTAGTTGATAAATGGAAAATACCATTTCTTAATTGTGTGACTGGTCCTATTGCCAGTATTGGAGAGTATATGTCCTGGAGTGCAAATCGTGCAGCGAATGAGATTAATCTTGCTGGTGGCATTGCTGGGAAACCAGTAAAGGTAGTAAATTATGATACTGGAGTTAGTCCTGATAAAGCAGTAGAGGAAATGGCTAAATTAGTTGATTCTGCACTGGTAGTAATGGGACCGGTTCCTGAGGCTTGTATTATGGCATCTGTTCCCTTAGCCGCAAGAAAAGGACTGTTTTGTATGACTGCTTCTACTAGTTATGAGTATGCTATAAAGTATTTTCCCTGGACCCTTTCCTGGTTTCCCCCAACCGATGAGAAGCTTCCTCCTATTACTGCTACTTGGGCAAAAAAACACCCGGATATGAAGACAGTAGTTCAATTTTTAGAGAAATGGGCTTGTTGGCCAGAAATGGCAAAAGCTCATGCCATAGGAATAAAATCAGCAGGAGTAAAAATGTTAAAAGATGTAGAGGTTCCTACTGATGCAGTTATTTTTGGGCCCTTAGTAGTAAAGGCTTTAGCTCAAAATCCAGATGGAATTATGCTTACATGTAATGCGGAGAAAGCAGCTAAAATAATAATAGAATTAGACAAAAATGGCTGGAAAGATAAATCAAAAATATTGGTCTTTAGTAGCGCTGATGATACATCCTTATATACCACAGGTGGAAAATATTTAGAAGGAGTTTCTGTATATAATTATATAAATCCAGATTGCGAGAATCCTCGTTGGATAGCATTTAGAAAAGCGTACAAGGAAGACCATAATGGAATAGAGCCTGGCTCTTTATCAACTATTTATTATGATTGTGTGTATATGCTTAAAGAAGCAATTGAGAATACTGGAGTGACTGGTGACCCAACAAAATTGGCCAAAGAACGAATAAAGATAAGAGATTATTGCCGGAATATAAAGGGCTTTAAAGGTATACAGTTAACCTGGGATATGAAAAATGGGATTCCTTCAGATAAAGGAACATTTTTATTTATAATAAAGAATGGGAAGAAAAAACTTATTGCTTTAGCTGGAAAAACCAAATAAATAAGCAGTTAGTTGAGACCTCTGGGTATGTTATAATATAATAACATAACTATAGTAATATTCAGATCTTTGCATTAATACCTCTACTTTGGTAGAATAGCTTTGGAGTGAGAGAAAGCTGGACCTCTGTGTAATCTCGCTTTTTATCTGCGAAATCAGAGATTTCTGATTTTTTCAGAAATCTCTAGTAATGTTTTTTAAAAAAAGATAGTGCAATATTGAGGAAAAAGAGAAAACCTCTTGTTGGTTTAACCCGGATTCGGCAATTTAAATAATGACCATTAAGTTTATCCTGGAATATTGTTCTGAGTCTAATCTTTATGAAAATTAAATTTTTTAAAGCTTTTTAGGGACAAAAAATATTTTTCTTTTTTGGGCAGGGGCGACTTCAGTCGCCCTTTGCAAAATAAGAGCTAAAGTCTATTGGGAGGCTAAAGCCTCCCCTACCCAGGCCAAGCACTCTACCAGTTTGCCGAATCTGGGTTTAAAGAAAGGAGAGGCAGATGCCAGAGATAAAGATTGTAATCTCGGCGACAGAGGTTTCCGGTGATATCCATGCTGCTAATTTAGTGAAAGCTATTAAAAAGATAAATCCTCATACTAAATTTGTGGGTATTGGTGGGGAGAGGATGCAAAAAGCAGGGGTAGATATAAGGTCTATTACTGTCCATATGGGAACAATAGGTCTTTTGGAAGGGATAAAGTATTATCCCTCTCTTTTAAAAATAAGATCGATAATGAAAAAAATTCTTTTGAAAGAAAAACCCCATCTTTTAATCCTTATAGATAGTCGAGATTTTAATTTAAGCATTGCTCACTTATCCAAAAAATTTGGCATTCCTACAGTCTATTATGTTGCCCCTCCTATTTGGGCCTGGCCTGATTACAAAGGGAAAAGAGTGGCCAAAACATTGGAAAGAATCATTACTATTTTCCCTTTCGAAGCTGAAATATATAGAGAATGTGGAGCAAAGGTGAGCTTTGTAGGGCATCCTTTATTAGATATTGCCAAGTCAAGTATGAGCAAAGAAGAAGCTTATCATAAATTTGGCATAAGCCCCAATGGATTTATAATTGGTCTCCTCCCCGGAAGTAGGGAGCAGGAGATAAATAATCTTCTCCCTTTGATGTTAAGTACCGCCAGGAAAATAAGTAATAGATTAAAGAATGTTCAATTTTTGCTTCCTATATCTTCCCCTGTTTTTAAAGATAAAATTATGAGGATGGTTAATAAGAGCGAAGTTCCTATTAAAATTGTAACCGATGATGTATATGAGGTGATGAATATTTCTCATCTTCTTATTATCTCTTCGGGGACTGCCACATTGGAGGCAAGTTGTCTGGGCACTCCAATGATTATTGTTTATAAAACATTCTTAAGCACTTGGCTTATAGGAAAAATTTTGGTAAAATTACCCTACATAGGTCTTCCTAATATATTGGCTGATAAAATGATTGTTCCAGAATTATTACAATTTCAGGCAAAGCCTGATAAATTAAGTAATCTTGCTTTGGACTTGCTTAACCATCCTCAAAAACTAAAAGAAATGGGACAGGAGTTAAAGAAGGTAGTTAAAAAACTGGGAGAACCTGGAGCTGCAGACCGAGCAGCAAAAGTAGTTTTAGAGGTAGCATCTTAAACGTACCAGAAAAATATCAGAATTAACTTTGGGTGGATGAGTAGATGAGGAAAAGAGTAGATACTAACGCATAAAGATAATGATACTCTCATTTACCCATTTTCCCATCATTCCATTTACGTGGCTACGGGTATTGAGATTCTTTTGAAGGAGTCTTAAATTTGAGCAAGGTCTCTATTGTAAGATGTAACAGTTATGAACAAAAAAAAGTAGAAGAAGCGGTAAGAAAAAGCTTGCAGTTAATAGGAGGAATAGATGATATTATAAAGCCACAAGATAAAGTGCTTCTTAAAGTAAATATGATAAATTCTGACCCTCCTGAGAAAGCATCTACCACTCATCCAGCTATTCTTAGAGCAATAATCAGGATAGTTAAAGAGATGGGAGCAAAGCCATTGGTAGGTGATGCTCCTGGAGTTGCTTACCGGTATATCGAGCGGGCATGGCAAAAAACAGGTTTTAGAAAAGCTGCTGAGGAAGAAGGAGCAGAAGTAATCAATTTTAAAGAGGTCAAAGAGATAGACAATTCAGCTAATAAGAGGATACCAATTTTACATATAGCTAAAGAAGTTTTGGATGCAGATGTGGTGATCTCTCTTCCCAAATTGAAGACACACAGTTTTACCCTTTTCACAGGAGCAATAAAAAATTTATACGGGACTATTCCTGGATTTAGAAAAAAAGGGCTCCATGCATTAGCTCCTCGACCGCAAGATTTCGCTGAGTTGATGGTGGATATCTTTTCTGTAGTTAATCCCTCGCTTGCTATTATGGATGGGGTTATAGGTATGGAGGGAGACGGCCCTGTATCTGGTTCTCCCCGTAAGATAGGGCTAGTTTTAGCGAGTAAAGACCTTGTCTCTTTGGATGCTATAGCCTCCAATATTATTGGTTATCATCCTTTTGAGATAGAGATTACAAAGGCAGCCGCTAAAAGAGATTTGGGAATAGGAGAGCTTGAGAAAATAAAAATCAAAGGGGTTCCTCTAAATGAAGTAAAAATAGAGGATTTTAAGTTGGCCTCCAATCTTAATGGTTTATTAAAAAGGGTGCCTCCTTTTGTCTTTTCTATTCTTAGGCCAACAGCCTCTCTTCTTTTAAAAGTTACTCCTGATGTTGATGAGAAAAGCTGCAAAAAATGCGGAGATTGCATTGAAGCTTGCCCTGTAAAGGCAATAGAAATGGGGAATCATAGCTATCCTATAATAAACCGGAAAAGATGCATTAGATGTTTTTGTTGCACTGAAGTTTGTCCTTATGGTGCTATGAAAATTAAACGTAATTGGCTGGCAAAAAAATTAAAAATATAAGGTTTTTAAAAAATGTATTATGTTTTTATAGTAACAAATAGTCCGGGAGAATTGGTGGGCTGGGTAAAGCCTGTGGCAAGAAGTCTCAAGAAAAAAGCTCCCGATGTAAAAATTGTAATAGTAATAACTCCCTGCCAGTATGCAAGTGGGAAGGAGAAGGAGATAGCAAAGGGTCTTTCTGGAGTAGATTATGTAATAAACAAAGGTGAATATTTTAAGTATCTCTTTTTAAATCTTAAACCTCCCAGACTTTATTTAAATGCTTCCCGTAGGGGAGTTGTTCTCTTTTTAGGAGGAGACCCCATTTATGCTTTACTTCTCTCTAAACGGTTAGGTTTTCCAGCAATGGCTTATACTCATAGATTAAGATATAAAAGATACTTTAAGAAATTTATGGTGCTTGATAACAAAACAAAGGAAGAATTTATAAGAAAAGGAGTAAAGCCAGAAAAAATTATTGTTATAGGTGATTTAGTGGGAAATGCAGTTCAGCCGTTGACATCCAGAGAAAAGCTGTCTCAGTTTTTATATATCAATTCTGATCCCTTATCTGTATCTATTTTCCCCGGGAGTAGACCCTGGATGGTGCGTTATTTGGCCCCCTTTTTTTTAAGCGTGTGCGAGCTAATTAAAGAGGAATTTACCGAAATTCATTTTTTTTTAGTTTTGTCTCCCTTTGTTGATAAAAAGGAATTAACTAATTTAACTAAAGATAAGTTAAGTAAAGTATTCTCGGTAAAAAGAGTTGAACTAAAAAAAGAAGAGAATCAATGGAAGTTAATTACGGAATCGGGCTTAAAAGTTTTGGTAATTGAAGAAAATCGGCATAAGGTAATGAGTATGTCTACAATAGCTATTACTATTCCGGGTACCAATACACGCGAACTCTCTTTCCTTGGTGTTCCTATGGTGGTAGCTATACCTTTAAATAAGCCTGAGGCGATACCTCTTGATGGCCTGGCAGGATTAATAGGGAATGTTCCTTTCATGGGAACTTCTATTAAAAGATGGCTCATAAAAAGATATAATAAGAATGTTAAATTTACCGCTGCTCCCAATATATACGCAGGGGAGAAGGTTGTTCCCGAGGTAAGAGGAGTAATTCAGGCAAAAGATGTAGCTAATGAGGCAATAAAATTGTTAAAGGATACAGAGTCTCGTCAAAGGATATCTATTCAACTTAAAAAGCTATTTTCCCCTCAGAACTCAGCTGATAGATTAGCCGAGATAATATTGAATGATAAAATCAGGAACTAATTTATGAATATACAATATCGATTAATAAAATATCTTCGCCCTTATTTGAAAACTTTAATTTTAGCCATAGTTTGCACAGTATTTGTAACCTTATCCACCCTGGTACTTCCCTGGCTTTTAGGGAAAGGTTTAATTGATAAGGTTATTGTAGAAAAAAATCTTTTTTTGCTAAATTTAGTTGCCATAGGAGTTGTAGCAGCAGTAGCCATAAAAGGAGCCTTTTTTTATTTTCAGACTTACTTAACCTCATTTATTGGTTATAAAGTAGTTACAGATATGCGTAATCAAATATTCCAACACCTGCAAAAGCTCTCCTTAAGTTTTTATAAAAAGAGACGCACGGGAGAAATTATGTCTCGGGCGGTGAATGATGTAAATCTACTTCAAAATGTTCTTGCAAATAATATAATGAGGCTCGTCTTAAATATTCTTATTGTTTTGGGAGTTTTCGTATTTATTTTTTATATAGATTGGCGTCTTTCTTTTTTTGTTTTGGCTGTTTTTCCATTTTTAATTTTTGTAGTTAGAAGGGTTGGTTCTCAAATAAAAGATTCCAGCAGTTTGGTCCAGATGAAGATAGCTGATATCTCCTCTATTCTCCAGGAAGTAATAGGGGGTATTGAGGTAATAAAATCTTTTACTATGGAAGAGCATGAAGTTAAAAAATTTCAAGATCAGAATCTAAAAAACTTCCGTTTAAACATGAAAAGAACACGCATTGTGGCTATTTTACCTCCAATAGTGGAAGTTTTAACTACTTTATGTTTGGTTGCCATTTTATGGTATGGAGGAAGGGAAGTAATAAAAGGGAAGTTAACCATAGGAGAACTCATTGCTTTTTTAGGGTATATAGGGTTGATTATTAACCCTCTAAATAGGATAAGTAGAGATTATAGCCAATATCAACAGGCTTTAGCTTCCACAGAAAGAATTTTTGAACTTTTAGATATAGAGCCTGAAATAAAGGAATCTCCTGGGGCTATAGAGATGCCTCGTATAGAGGGTTATATAAAATTTGAGAATGTTTCCTTTAGCTATAATGAGAAGGAATTAGTTTTAGAAAATATTAATTTAGACTTAAAGCCTGGAGAAAAGCTTGCTCTGGTAGGACCAAGTGGGGTTGGCAAAACTACTTTAGTGAGTCTTATTCCCCGTTTTTACGACCCTATTTTGGGGAAAATCAGTATAGATAAACAGGATATTAGAAAAGTAAGACTTTCTACCTTGAGGGAGCAGATAGGGATTGTTCCTCAAGAGACTATACTTTTTAGCGGTAGTATAAAAGATAACATTGCTTATGGTAGAATGAAAGCAAGCGATGAAGAGGTTGTAGAGGCAGCAAAGAAAGCTAATGCCCATAATTTTATTAATTCTTTACCTAATGGTTATGAGACAGAAGTAGGTGAGAGGGGAGTAAAGTTATCTGGAGGAGAAAGACAGCGCATTGCCATTGCCAGAGCTATCCTTAGAGACCCTCGTATACTTATCCTTGATGAAGCTACCTCTGCTGTAGATACAGAAGCCGAGGTCTTAATTCAAGAAGCTTTGGAAAAGTTGATGAAGAGTAGAACCACTATTATTATTGCTCATAGATTGTCTACTATTGTGAATGCAGATAGAATAGTGGTTCTTAAAGGAGGTAAAGTGGGAGAAGCTGGATCTCATGAGGAGCTTATGATTAAAAATGGGCTATATGCAAAACTTTATAAGACCCAATTCAGGGAAGAAGATTAAATAATATGGAAGTAAGCATAATTATCCCTACTTATAATCGTAAAGAAATATTAAGAGAGGCATTAGAATTTCTCTTTGAGCAAAACTACCCACAAGATAAATACGAGATAATTGTGGTTGATGATGGCTCCACCGATGAAACAGAGAAAATGGTAAATTCTCTTTCCTCCCCTTGCAGATTAATATATCTTTATCAGAATAGAAAAGGACCACACATTGCTCGAAATTTGGGGATTAAAAATGCTCAGGGGAAAATAGTAATTTTTGTCGATTCGGATATTTTTACTCCCCCCAATTTTATACAGGAACATATGAGATTTCATAAAAGATTTAAAGATGTAGTAGTTAGTGGACCTACAGTGAGAACAAATAAGCTCAAAAATGTATTTAGCGATATAAAAAGGAGAAAATTTAGAGAGTCACTTGCCTGGTCAGGCCCTTCTCTTATCACCTCTAATCTTTCGGTTAAAAGAGAATTTTTGCTTAAAGTAGGGGGATTTGATGAAGATTTTGTAGGAATGGGATGGCATGATTGGGAATTGGGATTAAGACTTAAGAAATTAGGCCTTAAAGTAAAAAGAAATGTAGAAGCTATAGTCTATCATTATAAGAGGAAGAGAAAACTTTCGGATATTCCTTTTTTATGTGAAAAAAGGAGAGAGCGAGGAATAAATGCTGTTCTTTATTACAAAAAACATCCCAATCTAAAAGTAAAGGTTGGCATAAGAGCACACAGTCTTCTTTTTAGTAAATTTGTCTGGTGGATAGATAACGATTTTGGGGGGAAAATGCTTTTATTGGCAGAGAAAAATAATAGTAAATTCTTATTAAACCTGCTTATAGAATGGAAGTTGAATTATGCTTATATTAAAGGTTTAAAAGAGGGTATGCAAAAACATAAGGTTAAATTGTTCCCATGGATACAAGTATAATTATTGCTACTTATAATAGAAAAAATTTATTAGAAAAATCGCTTGAATGTTTATTTTTTCAGGACTATCCTAAAAATAAATATGAGATTATTGTTGTTGATGATGGTTCCACCGATGGGACAGAGAGAATGGTAAAAGAAAAAACTTCTCCTTGCAGATTAAAGTATTTCCAACATAATAGAAGAGAAGGACAAAGCAAAGCTAAAAATCTTGGAATTAGTAAAGCTAAAGGGAAGGTAATAATCTTTATTGATTCGGATGTTTTAGTTCCTCCTCAATTTATTACCGAGCATATGAGATTTCATAAAAAATATAAAAATGTGATAGTTGATGGGCCGGCTATAAATACTCAAAAAATAAAAGATGTATTTAATAATAGATGGGGAAAGCTTCTTGCTTTTTTTGATTTTTTTGGAGCTTCATTTATTACTGCCAATACTTCTTGTCGGAGGGAAAATTTAATTAAAGCAGGATTATTTGATGAAGAATTTGGCAGGGGTTTTGGTTGGCAGGATAGAGAGTTTGGATTCAGGCTTAAACAGATAGGGATGAGAAGAATAAAGAATAGAAAGGCTTACGCTTTTCATATCAAGAAAGGAGCTATAAATAATTTTGCTGCTCTTTACAAGAAAACAGAGGATAGAGGTGTAAATGCGGTCATTTATTATAAGAAACATCCTTTAAAGTGTATAAAAAGAGAAGTGAGATTTCGCTATCTCTGGTACGACAAGCTAATTTTTTTTAAAGATTGGATGGATAAAAATTTAAGTAAAAGCTCTTTTCCTAATAATAAGACTAATCATTTTTCAAATTTATTAATAAAGCTTTACTTAATACACGCTTATGCTGAGGGGTTAAAAAAAGGTTTTAAGAAATATAATCTTTAAGGAAAATAAAAAAAATGATTAAGGCAAGTATAATTATTCCTTCATATAATCGAAAGATTATATTAAAAGAGTCGCTTATTCCACTTTTTAATCAAAACTATCCCAAAGATAAATATGAGATAGTGTTAGTTGATGATGGCTCCACTGATGGAACAGAAGAGATGGTAAAGTCTTTACCTTCTCCTTGTAGATTAAAATATTTAAAAAATAGAGAAAGGATGGGAGCTCCAAAGACAAGAAATAGAGGAATAAAGAAAGCGGAAGGAGAGTTTATTATCTTTACGGATAGTGATGTGATAGTTCTTTCTGATTTCATTGAACAGCACTTAAATTATCATAAAAAGTATAAAAATGCTATCGTTAGTGGAGAGCTAATTCAGATATCTTCTCTTGACGAAGTAGGCAAAAAGAGAAAAGGAATTCTTGATATCTCTTTCTCTCCTTTTGATACAGCTAATGTTTCCGTAAGAAAGGATTTTTTATTAGAGGTAGGATTGTTTGATGAGAGTTTTTCAGCTTATGGCTGGCAGGATATAGAATTAGGATATAGATTAATTAAAAGAGGATTAAAAAGAAAAAAAAACCGAAGCGCTCTCGGGTATCATTATAAAGGTGAGAAGGATTCTCTTGATTTAAATTATCTTTGCGAAAAGGAGAGAATGAGGGGAATAAGTGGAGCATTGTATTACAAAAAACACCCCGAATTTAAAGTAAAATTGGCTACTCAATGTAACCCTTTATTCGCTTTTGCTTTTATAGGCAAATGGGTAGATGAGAAAGAAAAAGGGGAAAGATTTCTTGAATTTGCAAAAAAACATAAAATAGGCTGGTTGTATAGCTCGCTTGTGAAATTAACTACTTATCACTATTATCTTCAAGGGTTTAGAGAAACAATAAAAAAACAAGGAAATAAATAGCAATGGAAGATTACGCCAAAAAAGAGAAGAAAATTGATAGGGTAATAGAGAAAAGCATTTTAATTTTTATTTTCTTTTTGCCCTTTTTTACACCTTTAGCCTATCTTGCTTTGATTATTGCTTTAGTTTACTGGTTACATAAAGTGAAGTTAAGAAAACTTTTAAATGTTGAACCTAAAATTTTTGGGTTTGCTTTACTGGGTTTAACCTTTGCTGCTTTACTTTCTGTTGTTTTTTCTGTAGATAAACCATTCAGTCTTGGTTGTTTTGGGCTTTATCTTTTTTATCCATCTGTTTGTTTATTAATGATTGATAGCGTTGGAAACAGTATAAAAGTAGAAAAAATATTACAAGTGATTATATTATCAGGAATAATAGTTGTTAGCTTTGGCATTATTCAATTCCTGACAAAATTTGAGTTTGAGTTCCACAAATATTTTTTAAATATAAATATAACTAGCAAAGGAGGGATTACTTCAACCTGGAGTAATCCTAATAGATTTGCCAAATATTTAGACCTTGTTTTACCTCTCTCCTTTGTTTATCTTTTAACACAAAAAGAATTGAAGAAAAAAGTGCTTCTCACTGTTTTTATAGGGTTAGGTCTTGTGTGTATAGTTCTCACTAGATCTTTGGGAGGTATGGCAGCAGTTTTTGCCGTATTAGTGATTCTTTTTGCCATTAAAAATTGGAAACTCTGTTTAATTTTTTTAGTTATTTTTTTCTTTTTTGTCGTTTTTAATTACAGTTGGTTGATTAATATTGCTAATAGATACGGAAGTGCAGGACTTAGATTTTTTACCTGGAAAAATGTTGTTTTACCTATAATTAAAGACCATCCGATAACAGGTTCTGGATTGGGGACCTATGCAGAAATCTCTTATAAATATTCTCATGCAATAAAAGCTGTCCATTCTCATGCTCATAGTATTTACTTTAATTATCTCTCTGAATTAGGTATCCTCGGTTTTGGAATGCTTCTCTGGATTATTATAATATTTTTCCGTAGTTCTACAACTTACCTACGAAAGCACTCTTTTTTTGTTGCTCAAGGAATAATTGCTGGTTGTTTTCTTTCTATATTTAGTGCTATGATTCACGGAGTAGTGGAGACCTTTGTAGATTATTTCCAACTTGGACTCCTCTTCTGGTTAATAATAGGTTTAGGATTGGGAACGATGAGATTCCACGCCTCTCATAAGCAGAGTCCCATAGAGGAGAAGAATCAATATGAATAAGAGAAACATTCTCTTCATCTCTAATGGATATGGAGAGGATACTATTGCCGCAAGGATAATTGAAGAGTTATTAAAACTGCCGTATCCTTTAACTATTAAAGCTCTCCCTTTAGTTGGTGAAGGGAAAGCCTATAATCGTTTAAAGATAAAGGTTATTGGGCCTCGAAAAATTATACCCAGCGGAGGATTCGTGGGTATTAATCCTTTCCTTTTATTTAAAGATATAAGAGCAGGTTGGCTTAAAGTATTTAAAGAGTGCATAGATGTCCTCAGGAGCGAGAGAAAATTAACAGATTTTGTGGTTTGTGTAGGGGATGTTTTTTTAATTCTTCTCTCCTCCTTTTTTGTTAAAAAACCTATTGTCTTCCTCCCTACAGCTAAGTCAGATTATACAAAAGGAATGAAGGAGCATTATAAAATAGAAAAGCGGTTAATTAAGCGTCTCTGCCGCCTGGTCATTCCTCGAGATAGAAAAACAGCTTCCTCTTTACAGGATTTTAATATAAATGCTGTTTATGTAGGGAATGTGATGATGGACTGTTTAAGTATAACCAATGAAGATTTTGGAGTAAAGGCGGCTCAATATAAAGTGGGAATTCTCCCCGGGAGCAAAGAGGAGGCCTATGATAATTTTACCATTGTTTTAGATGCTATAACGTTGATTACTCAAGAAATGTTCTCTTCAGGGAAAGTTGCCTTTCTCCTCTCTCTTCCCTCTTCTCTTGATTTAAAAAAGTTAAGCAGAAAACCTGGTTGGAAATTAACTTTTAATAACTTTTCTGAAAAAGATAAAGGAATAGTGGCTTCTTTAACCTCTGACGGAGGAGCTTTTGTTAAAATAATCCGGGGAAGGTTTGGTGATGTAGTTCACTCTTCTCAAGTGATAATTGGCCTGGCTGGAATGGCTAATGAACAGGCTGTAGGCTTAGGTAAGCCTGTGGTTAGCTTCCCTGGCAGGGGTCCTCAAATTACAAAAAAATTCCTTTATATTCAACGTTTACTCTTAGGAGAAGCTATATCTATAGTGGATAGAAATGCAAAATCTGTAGCTAAAGAGGTCTGTTCTCTTCTTGTTGACCCCCATCGATTAAACAATATGGCCAAAATTGGGAGGGAAAGAATGGGAGGTCCCGGAGCAGCGAAGAGAGTTGCTGAGTTGATAGCTAGCTTTTCTCCAGCATCTCCTTTATCTTCATCACGTTTATAATATGAGCTCTCTCCCTTTCTTCTAATTTCATAGTTATATATTTTACTGCCTCTTTTATTTGAGGAATAAAAATATACTCTAAGGCATTCACTCTCCGCCTTGTTCGTTCTATCTCTTTTGCTAGTTGTTTTAATTCTCCCTCTTTTTGAGCTAATTGAATTAATGAGGGGAAAAGTTCGAAGAAAGAATTTAAAGCAGAGTCTAGTTTCCAGTTACTTTCATAAAAACCATAACAGAGAATATCTCCTTCTCTTACCATTTTAAATCGAGGAGTCCTTAGTAAAGAATAGCTCTCAATCTCGATGCCTATTTTAACTGTGGGCCACATAAGAGATTCTTCTATTTCTCTTTCCGAATTTATCATTTTTGCTATCTGAAAATCAGCATAGATTCTGTTTAAATTCTTTCTTACCTTTTCCCTTAGCGTGCGTACTTCTTTAATTAAAGGGAGAAATTCCTTTATTAATTTATCTCTTTTGTCTTCTAATAAATCATGAGCTCTTTTAGCCGCTCCTAATCTCTGTTTCTGTTTTAAGAGCTCCATTCTTGTAGGATTGATTTGCGCTACCGCGGGCATTTTTAATTTTCCTCTTTATCTTCTTTTTCCGTATTTTTTAATATATTCGTCTCTTACTCGTTTTAGCTCTGTAGTAGGAATTATTTTAAGAAGCTCCCACCCTAAATTTAGAGTTTCCTCTATTTCTCTATTTTCGTTTCCCCCTTGAGAGACAAATTCTTCTTCAAATTTATCGGCAAACAAAAGGTATTTTTTATCCATTTCACTAAGAGTAGCTTCCCCCATAACCAGAGCTAATTCTCTAATTTCTATTCCTTGAGCATAGGCGGCGTAGAGCTGATTAGAAAGCTCTCTATGGTCTTCCCGGGTCTTTCCTTCTCCTACCCCCTCGTCCATTAATCGAGATAAAGAAGGGAGAACATTAATAGGAGGATAAATTCCTTTTTGATGAAGACTTCTTTGAAGAATTATTTGTCCTTCAGTAATATATCCGGTAAGATCAGGAATAGGATGTGTTTTATCATCATCAGGCATCGTAAGAATAGGAATTAAGGTAATAGAACCTTTCCTTCCCTCAATTCTGCCAGCACGCTCATAAATGGTAGCTAAGTCGGTATAAAGGTAGCCAGGATAGCCTCTTCTTCCAGGAACTTCTCGGCGAGCAGCAGAAATTTCCCGAAGAGCCTCTGCATAATTGGTCATATCAATTAAAATAACAAGAATATGCATTCCTTTTTCAAAAGCTAAATATTCAGCGCATGTTAAAGCCAGTCTGGGAGTGGCGATTCTCTCAATCACAGGGTCATCAGCAAGATTAAGAAAAAGAACAACTTTTTCTATGGCTCCGCTTTTTTCGAAGTCTGAGATGAAATAGTTTGCTTCTTCAAAGGTTGTTCCCATGGCTGCGAAAACCACAGCGAACTCCTCTTCCTTTTTTAGAACTTTAGCCTGCCTGG
Organism: Candidatus Aerophobota bacterium; assembly: GCA_021163155.1. Classification (GTDB taxonomy): domain Bacteria; phylum Aerophobota; class Aerophobia; order Aerophobales; family JAGGXI01; genus JAGGXI01. Next base: position 13,657 of record JAGGXI010000097.1, on the reverse strand, counting down.
CTATTTGAGCGGCAACCTGCACATGAGGGAGGCCCGCTCCGGAAAAGATGGGCAATTTCTGGCCTCTGGAGAGGGTATTTAATCCATCAATAGATGAGATTCCTGTTTGAATAAATTCTACAGGATAAGCGCGAGCTTCAGGGTTTATCGGTATCCCCCCTATATCCACTCTTTTTTCTGGAATTATCTCTGCTCCTCCATCTCGGGGTCTTCCCCATCCATCAAATACTCTTCCTAACATATCCTCGGATACTCCTAACTGTATACCCTTCCCTAAAAATTTTATTTGAGCTCCTTTAATTCCTAAATCTGTCGCTCTTTCAAATAACTGCACCAGTGCTGTATCAGAGGTTACCTCTAATACTCTGCCCCTTCTTTTTTCTCCATTGGAAAGTTTTATTTCTACTAATTCCTCGTAGGCAACATCGGAAACTTTATCTATTAACATAAGAGGCCCTGTTAATTCCTTTACTGAGGTATATTCCTTGGTTCTCATACTCTCTCCTCCGTCCTTTTTTCCAATTTATCAACCTCTCCTTTGAGGCCTCTTAAAAACCCTCAGAGTCCTCTAATCTGTGTAATCAGAGATTTCTGATTTTTCCAGAAATCTCTTCTTTTAACTTTTGGCTTATTTTTTTAATCTCATCTTCTATCTTTTCATTGGGGATATACTTTGCTTTTGCTATATCTTCTCTTGCTGCAAGAGATACGAGATCCTCTAAACGAGCTCCGTTATTTAAAGCTTCGCAAGATAAATTGTAATAACTTAAAATTAATTTTAACATTAAATACTGTTTCTTTATAGGAGTATAGGTATCTATTTCGTGAAAGGCAAACTGTTGCAAGAAATCTTCTCTTATGGAACGAGAGGTCTCCATAGCTATTCTATCTTGATCAGATAAAGCATCTAATCCTACAAGCCTTACCGTTTCCTTTAATTCGTCCTCTTTTTGTAAAAGAGATATGGCTTTATCTCGCAGTTTCATCCAATCAGGGGCTATTCTTCTGGAAAAATACTTCTTAAGATTATCTACATAAAGGGAATAGCTTCTTAACCAGTGAATGGCTGGAAAGTGCCGCTGATAGGCAAGTTCAGATACCAAAGCCCAGAATACTCTAACTACCCGCAGGGTAGCCTGAGTTACCGGCTCAGAAAGGTCTCCCCCCGGAGGTGATACTGCCCCAATAGCGCTTAAACTCGCTTCTCTTCCGTCTTTTCCTAAACAGATAATCCTTCCCGCTCTTTCATAAAACTCTGCTAATCTTGATGGAAGATAAGCTGGGTATCCTTCTTCTCCTGGCATCTCTTCAAGCCTTCCTGACATCTCTCTTAAGGCTTCAGCCCAGCGGGAAGTAGAATCAGCCATTAAAGCAACATTATAACCCATGTCCCGATAATACTCAGCCAAAGTTATCCCTGTATAAATAGAGGCTTCTCGGGCAGCCACAGGCATATTAGATGTATTAGCAATAAGAATAGTTCTTTGCATCAGGGACTTACCTGTTTTAGGATCTTTTAGTTTAGGGAACTCCTGTAAGACATCGGTCATTTCATTACCTCTCTCTCCACAACCTACGAAAACAATAATTTCTGCATCTGCCCATTTAGATATCTGGTGTTGGACTACAGTTTTGCCACTTCCAAATGGCCCAGGAATACAAGCTGTGCCTCCTTTAGCTATAGGGAAAAGCGTATCAATAACTCTTTGCCCTGTAATAAGAGGCACTTCAGGATCCAGCTGTTTTTTGTACGGCCTCATCTTTCTTACCGGCCATTTTTGTAGCATTGATATTTCTTTGTTCCCCTCCTGAGCTGTTTTTATTACTGCAATTGTATCTTCTACCTTTGCTTTCCCCGAGTATATTTTTTCTATTCTCCCTTTTACCCCAGGAGGAACGAGAAGGCGATGTTCAACTATTTCTGTTTCCTGGACCACTCCTAATATATCTCCAGGAACCACTTCTTCCCCTATTTTTAGCCGCGGCTTAAACTCCCATTCTTTTTTTCTATCAACTGCTTCTATCTCTACCCCACGAGCTATAAAATCTCCCGTTTTTGATTTAATCAAATCTAAAGGACGCTGTGTTCCATCATATATATTCCCCATTATTCCAGGGGCTAATTCTACGGATAATGGTTGATAAGTAGACTCTACAGGCTCTTCAGGTTTTAAACCGCTTGTATCTTCGTAAACCTGAATAGATGCCCTCTCTCCCTTTATTTCTAAAATTTCCCCAATCAGCCTCTTTTCTCCTACTCTCACTACATCATACATTCGAGCATGAGGAACATGTTTAGCAACTACTAAAGGACCAGAAATTTTTATTATCTTTCCTTGCTCAGCCAATGTTTTATCTCCTTGTTTTAATTACTTCATCAATAATCCCATATTCTTTGGCTTCTTCAGGGCTCATATAAAAATCTCTATCGGTATCTTTTTCGATTTTCTCTTTTGGTTGGCCCGTATGTTTCACAAAAATATCGTTTAATCTATCTTTAATCTTTAGAATTTGACGAGCTTGAATTCCTACATCACTAGCCTGCCCGCTAGCTCCCCCCATTGGTTGATGAATTAAAATATTAGCGTTAGGCAAACTAAATCTTTTTCCTTTGGTTCCTGCAGATAAAAGAAGGGCGGCGGCACTGGCTGCTTGCCCCATGCAAATAGTAGAAACATCAGGCTTCACGTATTGTATAGTATCATATATAGCTAATCCTGAAGTAACCAGGCCTCCAGGCGAGTTAATATAAAGATATATATCTTTCTTTGTATCCTCAACTTCTAAAAAAAGCATTTGGGCAATTACTGTATTAGCTACATTATCATCTATAGCCTGACCAATAAATATTATTCTATCCTTAAGTAAACGAGAATATATATCATAGGCCCTTTCACCTCTTGCTGTTTTTTCTATTACCATAGGAACTAAAGCCATTTTTCTCCTCCTTATTTAATTTAGTATTTTACCTCTTTTATACTTTTATACTTTTATATCAGCTTGATTATATAAGAAATCAATTGTTTTTTTCTGCTTTATTTGACCTTTAAGTAGCTTTAGATCTCCTTGTTTAGCCAGATTTTCCTTTATTTTTTTTACTTTCTCCTCGGTCTTTTCTCCCTTTATAAAAGTTCTTATTTTTTCTTCTATCTCCTCTTCTTTGGTTTCTACACCCTCTTTTTCAGCAATAGCTTCTAAGGTGAAAAATGTCTTCAGTTCTTTTTCTACATTTAACTTTATTTTTTCTTCAAATTTTTCTTCAGTCATTTTTTTCTGCTTAATATACTCTTCAAGCGAATATTTTTGATTTTTTAATTTTAGTTTTAATTCTTTTATTTTTTCTTCTTTTTTTCTTTCTATTAGGGAAGGAGAAAGATTAATTTGAGCACTATCTACCACTTTTTTAATTATTTCTTCCTCTATGCTCTTTCTTCTTTCATTCTCTCTTATTTCCATTAAGCTCTCTTTAATATGGTTTTTTAAAGCTTTTAAATTGTCAAATTGAAGATCTTTAGCAAACTCATCATCGATTTGAGGGATTTTTTCTTCCTTTATTTCTCTTATATTTATATCAAAAGAGACCTTTTCCCCTGCAAATTCCTTTTGAGGATAAGAAGAAGGAAAAGAAATATCTATCTTTTTTCTCTCCCCTATCTTTAATCCAATTAATCCCTGAGAAAAAGAGAGTGGGAACGCAGAGGAACCTACTTTAAAAAATTCTCCCTTACCCTCTTTTATAAAAGATTTTTTCTCTTTTTTATAAAAGGCTTGCCAGTCAATAACTACCCCATCTCCTTCTTCTATCCCTCTTTCTCTTTCAACAGGGACATAAGTAATAGATTGTTTTTGGAGATTCTTTAATGCTTCTTCTATTTCACTATTAGATATTTTTATCTTCTCTCTCTTGACTTTAATCCCTTTATATTTATCTAATTTGACTTCCGGTTTGGTTATTAAATTTACTTCTAAAATTAAAGGCTTATGACGGGAGAATTGTAAAATCTTTATTTCTGGCTCAATGAGAGGTAACAATTTATATTCATTTACTATTTCCCTATAAACTTCAGGATAGAGTTTTTTTATAACTTCTTCTCGGCTTTCCTCTTCTCCAAATCGTCTTTCGAATATCTTTCTGGGAATTTTACCTTTTCTAAAACCAGGGATTTCTACATTTTTAACTAATTTCCGAAAAGCTTGGTAAAGTTCTTCTTCAACTCTTTTTTCTGGAAATTCTACCTTTAAATTAACCTCTGAGTTTTCTTTTTTTTCTATATTTATTTTCATTATTTATTTTTCCCTCTTTAAAAATAGTTTTAATGCGAGAGGCGGGACTTGAACCCGCATGAGATTATCTCACTAGATCCTAAGTCTAGCGCGTCTACCAATTCCGCCACCCTCGCTTTTATAGAGCGGGAAACGGGATTCGGACCCGCGACCCTCACCTTGGCAAGGTGATGCTCTACCACTGAGCTATTCCCGCTTTGATGGGCCGTACAGGAATCGAACCTGTAACCTACGGATTAAGAGTCCGTTGCTCTGCCTGATTGAGCTAACGGCCCAAAATATATGGGGTGAGCGAGGGGACTTGAACCCCCAACCACTGGATCCACAGTCCAGAGCTCTAACCAGTTGAGCTACGCTCACCATTATGGAGCGGGGAACGGGATTCGGACCCGCGACAATTGGCTTGGAAGGCCAATGCTCTACCAACTGAGCTACCCCCGCATACTGAATTAGAGTCCTGAGGGGGACTTGAACCCCCAACCCACAGCTTAGAAGGCTGTTGCTCTATCCAATTGAGCTACCAGGACAGGTTAATTTTTATCTTAAGATTTAATAATAAATATAATTAATTTATTCACACTGTCAACTTTTTCTTTAAGAACTCTGATTACCCAGATTCTTAAAAATGATTACACCGATTCAGGGATAATAATCTAATCTATATAATCTGGACTTTTATCTGTGGAATCAGAAATTTCTGAGTTTTTCAGAATTTTTTCTTTTATATTTGACTTTTGGCTCTTTTTCAAATATGATTAATTCAGATTAAGAGGAAATTTCCATTCTCATAGGAATAGAACATGGTTGAAGAAAAACTCTATACTGATTATCTCCAGATCGTCAAATCTTTCAGGAAATATTTAGAGAAAAAACAGGGTATAGTAAAAAAAGAAGACAATTTAGAGAAAAAGAGTCCTGAAAAACTATTAAAAGCTCTCTATCGTTCTATGCAAAATTGTCGAAAGTGTTCCCTTTTTAAAAAGCGGACCCATTTGGTATTTGGTGAGGGCAATCCCAAAGCGAAATTAATGTTGGTAGGAGAAGCTCCTGGAAGAAATGAAGATCTGCAAGGAAAACCTTTTGTGGGAGCAGCAGGTAAAATTTTAACTGAAGCTCTTAAAAGATTTAATATACCAGTTTCTCAAATATATATTGCTAATGTTCTTAAATGCCGACCCCCTGCTAATAGAGACCCTTATCCAGAAGAGATAGAAACTTGTCTTCCTTATCTTAAAAAACAGATAGAAATTATCAATCCTTGCTTAATTTGCACTTTAGGTAAATTTGCCACCCAGGTTCTTTTAAATACCAATCAAGGAATTACTTTTCTACGAGGCAAGCGACAATATTATAAAAATATAATTCTCGTTCCTACTTTCCACCCAGCTGCCTGCATATATAAACCTAACTGGAAAAAACTCTTTTTTGAGGATATGGAAATAATAGGGAAAATACTTAAGTCTGAATTTTAAATTTTACTTACGAGAGTGAATATTCATATCAATTATCTGTTGAAGTGATCTTATTTTTTCTTCGATTTCCCCTTTTCTTTCTAATTCAAATTTATTTTTTGTAATAAAGGAGAAACCTTCTAAATAGTAATCTATAGCCTTTTGGGGATTAGTCTCTTCCTCAGCTTTTTCTAAAATAGTATCGAATTTTCTTATCTTACGCAATCTTTCTATTTCTATATCTAATCTTTTTATTCTTGTCTGAGTTTTTCTTCTTTTTAATTCTTTTAAGAACTCTGCTGTTTCTTGTTTGAATAACTCAATTTTTGCATCTACTCCTTTTAAGGACTCGGGAAGGTTTTTTTTCACTGGCTTGTTTACCTTTATGTTTTTTAAATAAGCAAGCAATAAAATAAGAACAATAATTATTAATCCTAATTGAATCATATATCCTCCTCATTTTTAATTATATAAGGAGGGTAAATAAAGTCAAGGATGTGTTGATGCATGTGTCAAGGCAAAGTAAAAATCTGTAAAGGATAAGATTATTTTTTTCGAAAAGTGTTCAGTATCATTGTAGCCAAATTTAGCGGATAATTGACAAAATTTTTGAGTATGGTATAAATTAAATACCGAATTGAAAATATATCATAGAGGTAATTAAGGGAGAGACTGGGATATCCAGCACCGAAGGGGCAAGCTTTAAGTAGTAAGCGAAACTCTCAGGTAAAAGGACCTTAATTGAGCAACTCTCTGGAGAAATTTTCCTAAAATTTTAGGGGAAGAACCGAAGGGGCATTATTACCTTTACAGGTAAGGTAAAATCTCTCAGGTAAAAGGACAGAGGGCATAACAGCTTAAATTCGTTATGCCTTTTTTCATTATTAGTGAAAAAATAAACTAAAAAGAGAGGTGCCCCAATGCAAATAGCAAAAAGAATAAGAAGGTTAGGAACCGAAGGTGGTTTTGAGGTTTTGGTGCAGGTAAATAAGCTTAAAACAGAGGGTCGAGATATTATAAGTCTTGCTATCGGAGAACCTGATTTTGATACCCCGCAAAATATTAAAGATGCAGCAATAAAGGCAATCAAGGATGGTTATACCCATTATAGTCCTTCAGCCGGAATTCTTCCTTTAAGAGAGTCGATTGCTCGCTATGTCTCTAAAACAAGGGGTATTGAGGTTGACCCTGATGAGGTAGTAGTCACGCCCGGAGTAAAACCAGTATTTTTTAATAGTATTCTTTCCTGTATTAACGAAGGAGATGAGCTAATATATCCTAACCCGGGATATCCAATTTATGAGTCAGTTACAAATTTTTTGCATGGAAAACCTGTTCCCCTTCCTCTTTTAGAAGAGAAAAATTTTAGTTTTGATGTGGAGGATTTGCAAAAGAAGATAACACCAAGAACAAAAATGATTATCATTAACTCTCCTCACAATCCTACCGGAAGTATCTTAAGTTATAACGATTTGAAAGCTGTTGCTGAGATAGCTATCCAAAATGATATTTGGGTAATCTCCGATGAAATTTACTATAATATAACTTATGATGGAAAATTCCAAAGTATTGTTTCCATTCCTGGAATGGAAGAGAGGACAATTCTGCTTGATGGATTTTCTAAAACTTATGCTATGACTGGATGGCGATTGGGATTTGGAGTAATGAAAAAGGAACTGGCTGCTCATATTGCCAGAATAGAAACAAACGTCGATGCCTGCACGGCAACGTTTACCCAATATGCGGGAATAGAAGCTCTGGAAGGTCCACAAGATGATTCCTTAGCTATGGTAGAAGAGCTTAAGAAAAGACGAGACCTTATTTATGAAGGATTAAATGATATCAAAGGAATTAAATGTTTAAAACCTAAAGGAGCTTTTTATGTATATCCAAATGTAACTGAGGCTTGCCGAAATCTTAATTTGTCAGATTCTGAAGCACTTCAACAATACTTACTGTATAAAGGGAATGTAGCAGTATTAGCCAGAAGCTGCTTTGGCCAAAGAAATAAAGGAGAGAGGGAAGAGTATATCAGATTATCCTATGCAACCTCCAGAGAAAATATACTGGAAGGACTAAGAAGAATTAAAAAAGCTGTTGAAGTTTGAAGACCTGACCCCATAAAAAGGAGATACTCAATGAAAGAGAGCCAAGATTATTCAAATTTTCTTATTGAGGAGGATCTTTCTAAGATAGACCTCGATATAGACCTTATAATTAAATTTGAAGAGGATAGACAGGCAAAAAAACTTATCCTTATTCCTTCGGAAAGTATATGTCCTGAAGCTATTCGTAAAGTTCTGGGCTCAGTTTTCACCAACCTGTATGCTGAGGGGTATCCCCCTTTAATGATGAAGAGCGATGAGGAAAAATTATTACAGGATTTTAAACATCAGCTTACTTACTATAGACGTTATTCTGATAGACGATTTTATAAAGGAGCCGACTACGTTAATCTTGTGGAGGCTTTAGCCCAGAGACGAGCAGCTGAGTGTTTTGCTACAGATAATAATCCAGATGCTCCCATAAAGGTTAGTGCCGACCAGATATTCGTAAATGTCCAACCCCTTTCTGGAGCAGCAGCTAATGGTGCTATATATGATGCTTTTGTTGAGATTGGTGATACAGTTATGGGTATGGCTCTTCCTCATGGAGGACATTTAACTCATGGCAGTGAATTTAGCCGATCCGGTAGATACTATCATATTGTTTCTTACGAAGTTGATAAATTAACAGGGAAATTGAATTACGAGGCTATCAAAAGATTGGCTATTAAACACAAACCAAAGATGATAATCGCCGGTTATACTTCTTATCCCTGGGCACCTGATTGGCAAAAATTTAGAGAAATTGCCGATGAGGTAGGAGCAATACTTGTAGCTGATATTGCTCATCCAGCAGGAATGGTGGTTGCTGGAGTATACCCTAACCCTATCGGGTATGCTGACGTTATCACTTTCACTACCCACAAGACTCTCTGCGGCCCACGCGGTGCGGTTATCTTAACTACCGATGAGGAAAAAGCCAAGAAGATAGATGCTGCTGTTTTCCCCGGAGAGCAAGGCGGCCCTCATATTAACAAGATCGCAGCTATGGCTGTAACATTTAAAATTGCCCAAACAGAGAAGTTTAAAAAACTTCAAGAAAAAATTGTAAAAAATGCTAAGGTATTGGCCTCTTCTCTAGAGAAAAGAGGTTTAAAGTTAGCTTATGGAGGGACAAATACCCATCTTTTAGTGATTGACTTAAATGCTATTAAAACCAAAACTGGTTTACCTCTAAAAGGTGAAATAGCTGCTCGCATCTTAGATCTTTGCGGCCTGGTGGTTAATAAGAACACCATTCCCGGTGATGAGACAGCTGCCGATGCCAGTGGTATTCGTCTGGGAACTCCCTGGGTTACTCAAAGGGGATTAGGTAAAGAAGATATGGAAAAGTTAGCTGAGGTTATTTACCAGGTATTAATCAATATTCAGCCTTTTAGTTATATAGGGCTAACCGGAGATTTATCCAGAGGGAAAATAGATTTAAAGGTATTGGAAAAAGCAAGGGACGAGGTGAACCAACTGGTTCAGAAAGCAAAAGATGAGGTTTCTCCGGACAAAAAAGAGCTTAAGTTTGGTTATCCTCATTATACTCCCCCAGTAAGGCCATCAATAAAGCAGACTCCTCTATTTACTAAGCATCAAAAGCTGGGAGCAAAATTTTCCCAGGATGAGAGATGGAGGATGCCCCTTCACTATAAGAATTTTGAAGAAGAGCTTAAAGCAGCTAAAGAGGGGATTGCGCTTTTTGATATTGGTGATATGGGGCTTTTAAAGATAAGTGGAGAAAGGGCAAAACCATTTTTACAAGAGACATCTACTAATGACATAGGGAAGCTTAAACCAGGTCACCTCCTCCGTTCTTTCCTTTTGAATAAGGATGGGAAGCTTATCGACGATGTTTTAATTTTTTATTTAGGATTAGATGAGAGGAATATAGACCATTATCTAATGGAAACTCATTCTCAAAATAGTGAAAAGGTAAAATTATGGTTAAGGGAACTCTCCGACGGATACATTAGTTTTGACGAGGATGACATATTCGCCAAAATTGAAGGACCGGTGGTAGTGGAGGACTTAAAGGAAACGGCAGAGGAAAAGCCGCGCAAGACAGGAATAGCTTTGTATGGACCAAACTCTTTTAAATTTCTTTGCAGAATAGAGTCTTCTTTAAGCAGTTTAAAGAAGTCTTGCTTCTTGGAAGGGGAAATTAAAGGAATTCGAGGAATTGTGTCTCGAGTAGATTATGCTGAGAATATCTCAGGGTTTAAGTTTTATATTCATCTGAATGATGTTTCTCACCTCTGGGATTTATTCTTAGAAAAAGGGAAAGATTTTGGAATTAAACCCGCCGGCCTTTTGGTCAGGGACCATTTGCGTTCAGAGAGGAAATTGCCTTCCTATAAAGATGCTGAATCTCTAGTTGATGGGTCTTTTTTGCAAAAGATGTTTCCCTCTTATTTTCACCTGCCAAAGCGTTATTTTATTGGACAGAAAATAATCAGCAAAGCTATGGGAGTCTCAAAAGTAAAAAAAGAGGAGTTTCAATACAAAGAAAAAGAGAGCAAGATAAGAAAAACTCCTTTATATGAGGAGCATTTAAAATTAACCAAGAGGCTTGTTCCTTTTGCCGGTTGGATGATGCCAATTTGTTATACCAGTATTGATGAGGAGCATAGAGCAGTAAGGGAAGCAGCCGGGCTTTTTGATGTAGGCCACATGGGAGTAATAGAGATTAGCGGTGAGTATGCTGCCAGTTTCCTGGATACAGTTGGCACAAACTATGTGAGGTGGATAAAGCCAGGGGAATCTCAATATACCTACCTTCTTGACCCGAATGGAAGTGTTTTAGATGATGTTATGATTTATTATCGAGGTTTAAATAGATATATGATGGTTTGCAATGCTGCAAATGAAGAAAAAGTCTGGATGTGGCTAAATGCAGTTAACTCTAAAAGATTTCTTATAGATAAAGACTTTCCTGAAAAAGAGATTGAAGGAGAAGCCATTATTAGAAACTTAAAGGATGCATCGTCCGGAAAAGACCAAAGGGTTGATATAGCTCTTCAGGGCCCTACTTCTTTGGCTATACTTCAAAAGATAGCTAAGAATAGAGAACTACAAAAAAAATTAACCAGGATTAAAAAAAATGAGTTTATAGAGGATGAATTAGGTGGGGTAAAAATGCTAATTTCTCGAACGGGTTACACGGGAGAAGATATTGGTTATGAGCTTTACCTCCATCCAGATAAAGTTCGCCTTATTTGGGATTTACTCTTAGAGGAAGGCAAAGAATTTGGAATTAAACCTACTGCTTTGGGAGCCAGGGATTCAACCAGGATAGAAGCTGGGCTTCCTTTATATGGGCATGAGCTAGCCGGAAAATACTGTATTAATCCTATCGAGGAAGGTCATGGGGCATTTGTTAAGTTTCATAAACCCTATTTTATCGGGAGAAAACCTCTTCTGGAAAGTATAGTCCAAAGAAAAATGGAGATTATCCGTTTTAAGATGGTGTCCAGGGGTATCAGGATGGTAAGATCGGGAGATCCTGTAGTAAATGAAAAAGGCCAATATATAGGAAGAGTTACCAGTTGTGCTTTAGCAGAAGGAATTCAGCTTGGGCTGGCTTTTGTTGATAAAAATTTCACTAAGGAAGGAACAAAAATTGGAATATTTATTCTTTCCAGGGGAAGAAAAGCGACTTCAGAACCTTCTAAAGATAAGTTATCTCTAGGGAATAAGGTGCTTCTTCACGAGGAAGGTACGATTTTGAGCCGTTTTCAATAAAGTCGGAAAGGGCATAAAAAGGAGATATCCAATGCCAATTATAGATTCTAAAACAGGGAAAGTAAAAAAAGATTATACAATTGAGGAATTGGTGAAAAAGGCAAGGGAAATGAGGGCCTATAGTATGATTGCCCTTACTGCAGCTTCTTCAGGGCATACAGGTGGGATTTTATCAATTATGGATATTACTGCAGCCCTGTATCTTAAAAAGATAAGGCATGACCCAAAAAATCCTGAGTGGGAAGATAGAGATAGAGTTTTTTGGTCTACGGGTCATAAAGCTCCTGCCCTTTATGTAGCTTTGGGTGAGGCAGGTTATTTTCCGGTAGAAGAGGTAGTAAAGCTAAGAAAATTGTGGTCTGGTTTTGAAGGTCACCCTAATAGATTAAGACTACCAGGAGTTGAGCTTTCTGCTGGATCCTTAGGGCAGGGTTTAGGTGTAGCGGTAGGCTGTGCACTTAATGCTAAATTAGAGGAAAAAAATTACAGAGTTTATTGTATTAATGGAGATGGAGAGCTTGATGAGGGTTCTATCTGGGAAAGTATAATGTGTGCTGCTCATTATAAATTAGATAATCTTATATCTATTGTTGATAGGAATGGATTGCAAATTGATGGTCCTACAGAAAAAATTATGAGATTGGAATTTATTATTGATAAATGGAGAGCTTTTGGATGGAACACTATTGAGATTGACGGCCATAACATGAAGGAGATTTTGGCTGCTTTAGATAATGCTGAGAAAGTCAAAGGAAAACCAACAGTAATAATTGCTAAAACAACTAAAGGAAAAGGCGTCTCCTATGCTGAGAATGTAGTTGGCTATCATGGTATAGCTCCAAAAGATGGAAGGTCAGGAAAAGAATCATTGGATAAGGCTTTGGAAGATATAAAAGACCCTAAGTTCACCAGAGGGAAAGTAGATAAGTTGCTAAAAATTGCTGATGATTACCAAAGAGAGGTTGATAAAAAAATAGAGATTCTTATGCTTAAGTTTAGCAAAAATTATTGGTGGAATTCAACTGATAAGATGAAGGTTAAAATGGATGCTACTAGAAATGGTTTTGGCAGAGCTATAGAAAAATTAGGTGATGATAAAAAAGTTGTTGCCTTAGGGGCCGATATTACAAGTTCAATAAGAATGAGCAAATTCTACCTCAATCATCCCGAGAGGAAAAATAGATTTTTTAGTATGGGTATAGCTGAGGCTAATATGACTTTGGTAGCCTCTGGTTTAGCTAAGGAGAAAAAAATCCCATTTATTGGTTCTTATGGTGTCTTTATAACCGGTAGGAATTGGGACCAATTAAGAACCACTGTATGTTATAATAATTTTAATGTAAAAGTTGCCGATGCTCATGGTGGTATATCAGTTGGACAAGATGGGGCTACCCATCAGGCATTGGAGGAAATTACTAACATATGCTATCTGCCTAATATACATATGGCTGTTCCCTGTGATTCAGTTGAGACAGAAAAAGCAACACAAGCGATAGCCTCTATTAATGGCCCTTGCGTAGTTAGATACGCAAGGGAAGCAACTCCTGTAATAACCAGCGATGATACTCCCTATAAGTTTGGTTTAGCAAATGTAATAAGGTATAGAAGCGAAAGGGAAGATTTTATGGAAGCATTTGAAATAAAGCTTTCCACCGGTTATACCTCAGAAGATGAAGATTTAAGCATAATTGCCTGTGGACCTATGGTTACAGAGGCAATGAGGGCAGCTTATATTTTAAAAGAAGAGTATGGAGTTGAAACAAGAATATTAAATGTGCATACAGTTAAGCCAATTGATAGGGAAGCAATTGTAAAGGCAGCGGAGGAAACAGGAATTATAATAACAGCCGAAGAACATCAGGTTGGTGGTTTTGGAAATATTGTAGCAGGAGTAATAGCAAAGGGCAAAAGATACAATGCGCCGTTGTTGATGGATATGGTTGGAATTGAGGATAGATTTGGTGAATCTGGAGCACCATGGGATTTAATGAAAGTATTTGGTCTAACTGCTGAGCATATTGCAAAAAGGGCTAAAGAACTATACGATAAAAAACGTGAAACGTGAGAAGTGAGAGGTAATGAGTAAAT
>JAGGXI010000069.1 GCA_021163155.1 Candidatus Aerophobota bacterium | reverse complement strand
GGCTTTAGCCTGCGTAAAAGCAGGACTAAAAAAGCAGAACTAAAAAAGCAGGATTAAAGGATTAGAGGATTAAAGGATTAAAGGGAAAAGCAAGAAAAAAAGAGAAAAAACCGAGAAAAAAAGGATTAAAGTTTGTATAGAAAAGTAGTGGGATTCGAAGCCGAGTCGAGCGCATCCTGTGGATGAAAAATGAGCAAAGCGAATGTCAGCAAGACCAGCCGGCTTCGGAGGAGGAGCGAAAGCGAGGAGGGAGCCGAAGGATAAGTTCTATTTCTCCCTTATTCATATTCACTTTTCTGGCAATCTCATTTAAAGATTTTCCTTCTTTATGCAATTGATAAATTTTCATATATTTAGGGTCTTCTTCTTGTTTGCGTAGCAATAGATTAAGTTCTTTTATTCGTTGGTCAGCTTCTTTAATCAACTTTTCTAAAGATTCTTTTTTCCCATTTGCTTCCTTAGTAACATCGCTACCCACGCTTTTAATCTCATCAAGCATTTTTTCTAGGCTTCTCTTAAGATAGGAGATGCCCCGCTGTTCTTTATGGAATTCTTTCAAAAAAGATGATTGGCTGTATTTCCATATAAATAGTGTAATTGTTGACCCTATAAGTAAAAAGAGTAGATAAATTAAGAGATGCATTAGATAAATCCTTGATTAATAAAGATGTTCAAAGTTTAAATTTTTATATCAATAATATGTCCTTTTTCTCCATTTTTTTCTATTTTTACTTTTTTCCCTGGAGGTGTATATGCTTCGACCTTTTTCACCTTTTTATGGTTATATTCATATTTATCCTTATTTTTTTTCTTCTGTTTTTCTTTTTTAGTTAATTCAGAGATAATATTCTTTCCTGAACGGCGGTTTAGCTCACGAAGAAACTTTTTTTCAGTACCCTTCTTGAATTTTTTTTTTATTATATTTTTTACTTTTCCTAATGTGGATATTTCAGGTATTGAAGTTTGAGCCTTATCTAATTTCATTTGTTTTTGCCTTTAGTTTACTTCGCAGTGAGAGAATAGTCTTGCTGTGTATCTGAGAGATTCGAGATTCTGATAATCCTAAGATTTTTCCAATTTCCTTTAAGGTTAGCTCTTCATAATAATATAAGATAATTATTGTTCTCTCACGTTCTGGTAAATTTTGGATAACCTTTTTTAAGTATCTTCTGATCTCCTTTTTTTCCAATATTTTCAAAGGATTATCCATGCCGGAAGAAGGAATTTTTTTTATTAAGCTTTTTTTGTCCTCATCAACAAAAGTATTATCTAAGGAAAGGGGGAAAAAATAAGTTTTATTTAATTGAATGTAATGGAGACTTCTTTCTGTAATTCCCATTCTTTTTGCTATTTCGCTGTTTTTTGGTCTTCTGCCCAATTCTTTTTTTAAGGAAACGTAAGTCTCTTCTAAAAAATTTGCTTTTTTTAATAAAGAGCGGGGAATCCATTCTAATGAACGTAATTCATCAATTATTGCTCCTTTAATTCGGAGAATAGCATAAGTTTTAAATTTTACTCCTCTGTTGGAGTCAAAATTATCTAAAGCTTTTATTAAACCGATGATTCCGCTACTTATCAAATCGTCTTTGGAGATACCGGGAAGATTATTTAAAGGGAGACGGTTTACCACATATTTTACCAGCGGAAGATATTTTAAAATTGTCTCCTCTTTTATCTTAGAATTACCATTATTAGATTTGTTGTACTTTTGCTCGATTTTTTCCATCTTTTAATTCTGTGTTTTTATTTTCCCTCTAATCCTTTAATCCTGCTTTTACGCAGGCTAAAGCCTGCGGCTACCAGTTTACTTCTCACTGTTTTCTCTTTTTTTCTTGCTTTTCCCTTTAATCCTCTAATCCTCTAATCCTCTAATCCTGTTTTTTTAGTCCTGCTTTTACGCAGGCTAAAGCCTGCGGCTACCGATATCTCTTTCCCTTTAATCCTCTAATCCTGCTTTTTTAGTCCTGTTTTTTAGTCCTGCTTTTTTTCTTTCTAAGCATAGAGACGTTTAGCTAACAGAGTTGTTGTTCTGCTTGCTTGAGAATAAGGATAAAGAATATTAAAAGAAGACTGTTTCCTAACAGCTTCCGGAATGCACCTATCTTTAAGAAGAAAACCTAAACTCTGCACAGATACATTTAAAAAACGTTTACTTGTAAGGATTATTCCTCTGGCTATTTCTTTTGCTTCTTTCTCGCTGTTTGCCATATTTATCATAATCCAGATTTTTATATCTCTATTTTTCTTTGAGATAATTTTGATCATAGCATAAGCATCAGTAATAGCTGTAGGTTCAGAAGTACTTATTACAATTATTTCTTGTGAAGCAAGAAGAAAATCAATTGTGTTATTAGATATTCCTGCTGGTGTATCAATGAGAAGAATATCCGCTTCTTCTTTTAATGAATTTAGCTGAAAGATTATTTCCTCTCTTTGAAAAGAGGATAAATTAGCTAATTCTTCAATGCCGGAAGCAGCAGGGATAATTTTAACTCCCTCATATATTTTCATAATAATATCACTTATTTTCTTTTTCCCCTGGATAACATGATGAAGGTTATATTTAGGAACAATTCCTAACGCCACATCAATATTAGCCAATCCTAAGTCTGCATCTAAAATTATCACTCTTTTTTTAAAACGAGATATTGCTGCAGCCAAACCAATCACTAAGTTTGTTTTTCCTACTCCACCCTTACCACTGGTAACGGCTATTACTCGAGGAGTTTTTTTACTTACAGCGGGAAAAGTTTTTTTAATCAGCATACGTAAATTTTCTGCTTGGTCCATTGTTTTCTTCCATAATTATAAATAGAATCCAGTAGCCAGAAGTCAAAATTCAGAATGAAAACAAATCTATAAAGAATTTAGGTAATATTCTTTTCTTTATTCTAAATTCTGAAACAATTCGCCGGATCCAAAATTAATTGAGATAATTTGCAAACATCAGCTACTTCTATATCTTCAGGCACATTCTGTCCTGTAGTTATGTAGGAGAAAGGTTCATTAGCCTCTGCAGCTATATTCAATATATCACCATAATACATGGTTTCATCAAGCTTAGTAATCAATAGAGAAGAAGGTGAAAGAATTTGAAATCTCTTTATCATCTCCAACATATCCACCAATTTATTATTAAGGCTTAACAGAAGATGAACCTCAATTTCAGATTTTATTATTTGTAAAAATCCTTTGAGTTCAAAAAGATGTGTTTTATCAAATTGACTTCTTCCAGAGGTATCAATAAGTATTAAATCTTTGTCTCGATATTTATACAAAGCTTCTTTTAATTCCTGTGGAGTAAGAGCTACTGTTAGTGGAAGAGTCATAATTTGAGCATAGCTTTTTAGCTGCTCTACTGCTCCCATACGATAGGTATCAAGTGTAATTAAGGCTACTTTTTTGTTTTCGTATATTTTAAATTGAGCAGCAAGTTTTGCTAAAGTAGTAGTTTTTCCTACACCTGTAGGTCCCACTAAAGCTACAACCTTAGGATGTTTTTCATTTAAATTTAACTGGATAGGTCCCGATGTTCTCATCATTCCTCTCATTTGTGCTGTTAAATAATCTATAATAAAGGTAGATTCGTTAATCTTTTCTTGATTAATCTCATTACTCATTTTTTTCATTAGTTGCTGGGCTATCTCTTTTTTTACACCTTGCTGCAGAAGATGAGCATAAATTTTTTGTCCTGCAGTAGTAAGATAAGATAAATCTTTATATTTAGTTTGTTTATAGAAGTATCGGATATTTTTATCTATACGGTTCAGCTGATTTTTTAAGTCCTCTATCCATGGTGATTCGCTAACCTTATAAGACTCTTCATCTACAGCAGCTACCACTTCCACCCTTCTTTTTTTAAATATTCCTGGGACTCCTTTTTCTTTAATATCCTTTGTCTGGAGTATAAGAGCTTCCGGTCCCAATTCTTCCTTTATCTGATTTAAAGCCTGCCACATATTAGGAGCAGTATATTTCTTAATTTTCATGGAAGTTCAACACTCCTAAAGATTTTATTTTAATATCAGGAACAATCTCATTATAAGAAAGGACAATCAATGAAGGTATAAACCTTTCTGTAATTCTTTTAAAGAAAGGTCTTATATTAGGTGATGTTATTAAAATAGGCTGATAATTTGATGAAGAAGCTTTCTTTACTAAAGGAGCAAGATTATCTATTATTTTCTGAATATAATGAGGTTCCAGGTTAATATAGGAAATGCGTTCCTTGTGCTCTATAGAATGGGAAATTTTCTGTTCTATCTGAGGGTCTATGGTAATTACTGAGATTTCTCCTTTCTCATTTTGATATTGCTTACTAATAGAACGTGCTAAACTTTGTCTTACATATTCAGTAAGAATGTCTATATTTTTGGTTTGTGCAGCCCAATCAGCTAATGTTTCTAATATAGTAACTAAATCTCTTATAGATATTTTTTCTCGAAGGAGATTTTGAAGCACTTTTTGCACATCTCCTATGCTCATTAGGTTTGGAATTAGTTCTTCTACAACTGCGGGATGGTCTTTCTTAATATTATCTATAAGTTCTTTAACTTCCTGACGCCCTAAAAGTTCATAAGAATGAGATTTGATAATTTCTGTTAAATGGGTGATAAATACAGAGGAGGCATTAACTACTGTCCAACCAGCAGCTTCTGCTTCTTCTTTTTGAGTCTCTTTAATCCAGATACCTGGAAGGCCGAAAACAGGTTCTTTTGTTTCTATTCCTTTTATAGATATAGTAGGGGAAACCCCTCCTGTATTCATAGCTAAATAATGGTTAATCATTAACTCTCCTTTGCTTACTTCTATCCCTTTTATCTTTATTTTATATTCATTAGGTTTTAATTGCACATTATCTCTTATACGTACTTGAGGAACAATTATCCCTATTTCAAGGGCGATTTCTCTTCGAATTAAAGTAATTCTTCCCAAAATATCTCCTTTCTGAGAAGTATCAACCAAAGATATCAATCCATATCCTATCTCTACTTCTAAGGGGTCGATTAAAAGAAGATTCTCTACAGGTTCCCCTTTCTCTCCTCTCTCTTCTTTTTCCTCTGTTATTTTCTTTTGGGCTTGTTCTTTTAAATTACGCTTTGTAATATAGGAGGTACTACCAGCCAGGGCCGATAGTATAAATAAAGGTATTTTAGGAAGACCTGGTAAAAGGGCAAGTCCAAAGAGAAGAAAAGAGGTAATACCTAATGCTCCTGGCCGGCTTAAAATTTGAGTAAAGAAATCCGAGGTTAAATTAGACTCTGATGAGCTACGAGTCACTATTATTCCTGCAGCTGTGGAGACTATTAAGGCAGGGATTTGAGATACCATTCCATCTCCTACGGTAAGTAGAGTATAGGTTTGTAGAGCTTTTTGTGCTGACATATGGTGTTGAAGCATACCTATTACCAATCCTCCTAATATGTTTATGAAAAGAATGATAATGGCTACAATAGCATCCCCCCTTACAAATTTACTTGCTCCATCCATTGCTCCGTAAAAATCGGCTTGCCTTTCTATATCTTTTCTTCTCTGTCTTGCAATTTCTTCAGTAATTAAGCCAGCGTTTAAATCTGCATCAATACTCATCTGTCTACCGGGCATAGCATCAAGTGTAAATCTGGCAGCTACTTCAGATACTCTTGTTGCTCCTTTGGTGATTACTATAAAGTTAATAATTACTAAAATAAGAAATACAATTATTCCCACAACAAAGTTTCCTCCTACTACAAAGTAACCAAAAGCTTGAATAACTTTACCTGCATAAGCGTGAAGTAAAATTAATCTTGTAGAAGCCACATTTAAACTAAGACGAAAGAGAGTAACTAAAAGAAGAAGAGAGGGGAATACAGAAAAATCGAGAGGTCTTTTTACATAAACTGTCAACAGAAAAATAATAAAGGAGGCTGCTAAACTAAAACTGAGCATAATATCCATAACAAATGAAGGCAAGGGAATAATCATAACCGCAATAATTCCTATGGCTCCAAGGGCAAAGCCGATATCGCTTCTTTTAAATAATAAAGAGAGAGTATCCATTTTAATTATCCTTATAATAGTTTAACAGCGTGGTAGCCGCAGGTTTTAACCTGCGCATGCGTTCTTTGCGGCTACCTCCTGCTTTTTTCTTGCTTTTTTCTCTTGGTTTTTTCTTGCTTTTCCTTTAATCCTCTAATCCTCTAATCCTCTAATCCTGTTTTTTTAATCCTGCTTTTTTAGTCCTGCCTTTTTCCTTTCAAACGGTAAATATAAGCAAGAACTTCAGCTACTGCTTGATAAAACTTTATGGGTATCTCTTCGCCGACTTCTACTGACTTATACAAGGCTTGAGCTAACCATTTATTTTCAACTATAGGTATGTTATGTTTTCTCGCTATTTCTTTAATTTTTTCTGCTATCAATCTTGCTCCTTTTGCTAATACTATAGGAGCATTCATTTTTTCCTTATTATATTTTAAGGCTATTGCTAATTGAGTTGGATTGGTGATGATTACATCTGCTTTGGGAACATCCTGCATCATTCTACGTTTTGCTATTTGATTTCGGAGACTTCTAATTCTGGTTTTGGTCAGGGGACTTCCTTCTGTCTGTTTATGTTCTTCTATCACTTCTTCTCGTGTCATTCTAAGTTGTTTTTCATATTGCCATTTTTGAAAAGCATAATCTAAAATAGCTAAAGGAAGAAGGGCTAAACAACAGCGGAAGACCAGTTGAAAAATTAGTCCTTCAATAGAGATTAAAATTTGTCCTATATTTCTACCTGTAAGCGAAAAGATGAAAGGGAGCCGTCCTTTGATGGTTATGTAAGCGATATATCCTATAATGGTTATCTTCAATAAAGACAAAGGGAGTCTCTCTACGCTTTTTAAGGAAAAAAGGCGCTTAAGGCCTGTTACTGGATTAATTTTATCTATATCAGGGGTGAGGGGAGTAGTAGTAAACACAAAACCTCCCTGAATAATGTTAGATATCAGTCCTATTGCGCATATACCTATAAGTAAAGGAGAAAATAGACCTAAAAATTGGACTACTCCTTGATGAAAATAAGCGGACATTGTGGAGGAAGTAAGGTTAAAATTTGCTGTGTTTGACCATAAATATTTAAAGAGAGAACAGGATTTTTGCAGTATAGGATAACCTACAAAACGTAAAATATACACTCCCAGGAAGAGGATTAAAAGAGAGCTTATTTCTGTACTCCTGGCTACCTGTCCCTTTTCTTTAGCTTTTTGTCGCCGTCGGGGAGTTGCCGGTTCTGTCTTCTCTTGAAAAGTAGTCTCCTCAGCCATTTTTATTAACCTCCAGCAATTTTTAATATAAATAAAAGATTTTGATATGAATTACCAAATAATTCTACAAGAAAATGGAGAAAGTAAGGCATAACCAGACTTATCATTAAAAGCCCTATCCCTATCTTTAAAGGAAGGGAGACCATAAATATATTCATCTGAGGTATAATACGATTCATAATTCCTATAGAGATTTGTACTAATAGCAAGACTATTATAATAGGAGCTCCGGCTTTTAAGGAGATAGCAAAAATATTTCCTGCCAGGGTAACTATGCTATGAAATAATTGAGGATGAAGAGAGGAAACATAAAGAGGAATCAAATTAAAACTTTCCACCATCGCTTTTAATAATGCATAATGAGCATTAATGCCTAAGAATATCATTATAGCCAGGATGTTGCTGAATTGAGAGGTAAGTGATGTTTGAACTCTAGATTGAGGGTCTATTACCCGTGCCATACCAAAACCCATTTGAAAATCTATAATTTGACCGGCTAATTGTATTCCTACAAAAAGAAAATTAATGATATATCCCAGGCTTAATCCAATAATTATCTCTTTACCTATAGTTAGAGTGTATAATATCCAATGGGTTGATAAAGATAATGCCTGTGTATTATAATTAATTAGAGGGAAAATTATCAGGCTAAAAAATAGAGACGCTGCTAATTTTATTTGTATGGGAACAGAAGAAGAACTTAAAATAGGGACACTCATCATAAGTCCACTTAATCGAGCAAATACCAGCCAGAAAACCAAAATTTTTTCAGATGTAATATTAAACTGCATTTTTTACCTAATGAAAGTATTAACGCTAAGATAAAGATGAGAAGTATAATATAAAATGGTCTTAAGCATATAGGGCAAAGAAAAGTATAAAGCTATTCCTACAGCTATGATTTTAGGGACAAAAGTGAGACTCATCTCGTGGATTTGAGTAACTGCTTGGAGTATACTTATTATTAGTCCCACTATTAGCCCCACTGCCAGGACGGGTAAAGCTAAAAGGCCGGCAGTTAATATAGTCTTGCGCGCTATAGTTATTATAAGGTCTGGACTCATTTTTTTCTCCTTTTTTACAATCGATATATAATTGGTAGCACAACCGGTAGCCGCAGGCTTTAGCCTGCGAAATATGTTTGCACAACTGGTAGCCGCAGGCTTTAGCCTGCGATTTTGCGCAACTTAAAAGTTGCGGCTACCTTCTGATTCTGCGCAACTGGTAGCCGCAGGCTTTAGCCTGCGATTTTGCGCAACTTAAAAGTTGCGGCTAACCGTATTGATTTATGTAATAATCTCCTCCAAATTAAAATCCAGCGAGCCTTTGAAAGGATAATTCTGCCAATTGTCAACCAATCCTTTTCTTACTGGATTATTTAAGAGGTAGATAATGTGTTTCTTCAAATCTTCATCTTTTCTATGAATATGGTCATAAAAGTCCTTTTGCCATTTTATCCCTATCGCATTCTGTGATAGCCAGAATCCTGTTTTTTGCTTAAATAGGCTCATCATTCTCCATAAGTCTGATTTTTCTGAATTTCCCTCTATAATTAGATGTAGATGGTCTGGCATGAATATATATACCCAGTTTTTGCAGTCATGCTTATTCTTTGCTTCTCTTAGAATTTCTAAAAATTTGTTAACCGTGGTTTTCCTGGCAAAAAAAGTTTTTTTACCTTCAACGCAAAGAGTGAAAGTTATTCTTACTTTGCCCTTATAAAGGAGAAGAGGTAATCTATGTTTCTTTTCTTTAATATTTCTATTCTTCATTTTTGTTTAATTTATAATTGGTAGCCGCGAGGCTCAGAGCCTGCGATTTTGCGCAACTGGTAGCCGCAGGCTTCAGCCTGCGTTTTTGCGCAACTTAAAAGTTGCGGCTACCATGTTAATTGTATTACCTAAAACTTGTTATTACTGAGTTTATTACTAAATCCCATCCATCCACAAGGACAAAAAGAAGCAACTTAAATGGTAAAGAAATCATTACCGGGGGAAGCATAAACATTCCCATAGACATAATTACACTGGCAATTACTATATCAATGATTAAAAAAGGAAGATATACAATGAAACCAATTTGAAAAGCTGTTTTAAGTTCACTAATTATAAAAGCCGGGATAATCACATAAGTGGGAATCTCCTCCGTTCCTTTAGGTTCCTCTATTTTTGATAAGTTTACAAATAAAGCTAAATCTTTTTTTCTGGTTTGCCTCAGAGTAAACTCTCTTATAGGTTTAATTCCCTCCTCCCATGCTTGTTGTTGGTTTATTTCCCCTTTTATATAAGGTTCCAGTGCTTTGTCCTTAATTTGTACCCATGTAGGAGTCATAATGAAAAAAGTTAAAAATAAAGCTAATCCAATTAAAACTTGATTTGGAGGAAGTTGATTTATAGCTAAAGCATTGCGAAGTAGAGAAAGAATGACAATAATTCTGGTAAAGGAAGTAACCATAATGATGAAAGCTGGAGCCAGAGAAAGAATAGTAAGAAGAAATAAAATCTGTAGAGCAAAACTTCTCTCGTGAGATTGGTCTGCCTTCCCTACGTTTATAGATATTTGAGGGATAGAGAGTTCGGAAATAGGCTCAGCTTGCAATTTTGTAGTAAAAATAAAAATGGAGCTGCTTATTATCAAAAAAATTATAAGAGGAGTAATTTTTCTAAAAAATCTTTTATCCTGCCTCATTTTGTTTACTCTTTAATTTTTCTATCTGATTATAAAAAAATTGTGCTGTTTCTCTCGATTTTGAAGGGAGAAGTTTTTTTATCTGTTCAGAGAATTTTGTTGTGTTTAAAGGTTTTCCAGATAGAAATTGCAATGATTTAACTGTTTTCTCATCTTTTATAACACAAAGAAGGTGTATTCCTCCATTTACTCCTAAAACTAATAATCGCTCTCCTATACGGACAAGGTAAATACTTTTTTTTGTAGATAGACGTAATTGTCCAACAATGGAAAATATATCTTTACCTGGATTTGAAAATCTACCAGAATTGGGAGAAAATTTTTTTAAAAGATAAACAAAGAGATATATCACTCCTATTACTACTATCAATGAAAATATTACACGCACAGAATCCCAGAAAATTGAGTGCTCCGCATAAAACTGAGTATTTTCTTGAAGAGAGGAATCACTAAAAGCTAATCCGCAGAAAAGATTAATAATTATTAAAACAAGAGTGAGGATTAACCATACTTTTCGCAGTCTCCTTTTTCTACTCATTGTAATTTCTTTATTCTCTCTTTTGGTCCGATAATCTCTGTAATTCTTATTCCAAAAGATTCATCTACTACCACTACTTCTCCTTTAGCAATTAACTTTCCATTGACTAAGAGCTCTGAAGGTTCGCCTGCAAGTTTATTTAATTCTATTATTGAGCCAGATGAGAGTTTAAGGATTTCTTGGATGCTCATTGTGGTTCTTCCTAATTCTGCAGTAATCTGAAGAGGAATATCAAAGAGCATTTCAATATTGTTCTCTTTTTGAGGACTAATTTCTTCTCTTAAGGGGGAAAACTGCACTGATTGTGCTTCAATTTTTTCTTTTTTATCTTCTTCTTTATTTTCTTTATTCATATTAATCTCTCCCTTCAATTTTAGAGGTGATTTGGATACCTATTTTTCTTCCTATACGCCCTGGGTGCCCATAGAATTTAGGTAAATCTTCTACTTTTACTACTAAGTCTTCCTTAATGTTTTGCCCCAATTGTAGGATATCACCAATAGATAATTTTAAAAAATCTAAGATAGTAATTTCAGCCCTTCCTATCTCGGTTATTATAGCAACCTTTGTTTTTTTTAAATTCTTCTGTATATTTTTCTGAACTTCATCAATAGTCTCCTTTTTCTTTTCCGAAGCCCATTGTTTAGGGTTTAATCTCAATAAAATAGGTTCTATCGTTGTATAAGGAATGCATATATTCATTATTCCTATGTTTTCTCCTATTTCTCCTATTTTAGCTTCCATAGTGATAAGAATAACTGTTTCTCTAGCAGGAACAATTTGAACAAATTGAGGATTAGACTCTTTACTCTTAATTTTAAAGTTAAAGATACCTATACGATGCCATGCTTCCTTTAAACAATCTAAAACTAAATTTATTACTTTTTCCATAATGGAATGCTCAATATCGGTTAACTCCCGTGCCTCAGGTAAAGATTTTCCTTTTCCTCCAAGAAGGCGATCAATAATGGAGAAAGTGAGGGAAGGATCAACCTCTATGGCAATTTGTCCTTGTAAAGGTTCCATATTAAGAATAACAATGTAAGTGGGATTAGAAAGAGATGAGACGAATTCAATGTAGCTTAATTGGTCTATAGCTACTATCTCAAATTCTACCATGGTTCTTAAATAACTGGCTAACTTAATGGTAAAGATACGGGTAAAGTTTTCATGGAGAACTCTCACAATACGAATCTGTTCTTTTGAAATTATACTTGGACGCTTAAAGTCATAAGAAGTGACTATTTTTTCAGAGACTTTCTCTCTCTTCTTTTCCGTGGCAACCTTTCCTGATGAAACCGCTGAAAGTAGAGCTTCTATCTCTTCTTTACTTAAAATTTCCCCCATTGTTTATCTCCTTTATTGAATTATAAATTCACTAAAGTATACATTTATTACTCTTCCTTTAATTAATCTTTTGTTAAATTCAGCTATAATTTCTCTTCGAATTTTCTTTTTGTCTTCTATACTTTGAATCTCTGTGGATTTTTTGTTAGAAAGAAGAGTAATTAGAGAATCTATTAAGCGAGGTTTAAGAGTATTTAGCTCATTAACTACTTCTTGATTATCCACTTCTAAGCTTAAACTTATTTTTAGGTATCTTGTTGCTCTTTCCTCATCCAAATTTACTATCAGTGGCTCAAGTGGATAAATGATGCCTATCTCTCCAGTCTTAATAGAAGAAGCAGGTTGAGTTACCCCTTTTTTTGATTTTAAAAGTGTATTTGATAAAAGGGGAGAAGCTATTTTATCTGCTGTAAGGTAAGCCCCTATTAAGATAAGGGAAACTGCTCCTGCCCAGAAAAGATAGGGAGGGAGATTAAAAATTTTTTTTGAGGCTTTTTTCCCCTTCTCTTTCTTTTTCTTCCCCCCCTTTTTTTCTTTTGCTTCCTCTTTTCTTTCTTTCTTTTCCTTTTCTTTTGCTTTATCTTCTTCTGCCATCATAATTCTCCTTTTTTCTATTTTAAATAAACGAGATAGGTATTATTATTCCTACTCTTCTATTTATAGCCCTATTTTCTGGAGTATTGTTAGAAACGAGAGGCCTATACTCTCCATATCCTAAAGCAGAAAGTCTCTCTTTATTTATCCCTTTTTCCTCAAGGTATCTGATTACACTTATTGCTCTTGCCGTAGAAAGCTCCCAGTTTGAGGGAAATTCTTTAGTATGAATAGGGAGATTATCTGTATGTCCTTCCACCTGAATAGGGTAGGGATAATCCTTTAAGATGGGGATTATCTTATTGAGAATATTTTCTGCTTCGGGTTTCAGTTCTGCTTTTCCCACCTCAAAGAGAATCCTTCCTGGAAATTCAAGTGCTACTCCTTTTTTAGTAGAAATAATTTTCACCTCTTTTTCTTCTTTTAAGCTCTTTTTTAAAGATGAGGATATCTTTTCTTTAATTTTCGCTTTCTCTTTCTGAATAAGGTAATCGAAGTTGACAGGCATTTTCTCACCAAGAAGTATCCCTATTCCTCCAGTTAAGATAGCTTCTCTAAAAGCGGCGAATCCAACCCTTACTCTCTCTTCCTGTATAGTTCCCATAGATACAAAAATGATAAAAAAAGTCATTAATAGCATCATTAAATTGGTATAGAGCATCATAAAACTACTTGGGCTTCCCTCATCCTTTTTTTTCTTGAGAGCCATTTTTTTCTTCACCTTTTAAAAGATTTCTGAAGAGGACTCTGGAGGTTTTTCAGAGGCCTCTTTTAATATAAATATTTCTACTCGTCTATTTAAAGCTCTATGTTCAGATGTATCATTAGGAAAAAGAGGACGGGAATCTGCATATCCAATTACTCCCAATCGTGAGGGAGTAATCCCTCTTTTAATGAAGTATTTTCCTATGTTTATTGCTCTTGCTGTAGAAAGTTCCCAGTTTGAGGGAAATTCTTTAGTATGAATGGGGAGATTGTCTGTATGTCCTTCTATTCTTATATTATTAGGAATATTCTTTAAAAGAGCAGTTATTTCATCTAATAAAGGAGTTATCTTATTTTTTAGTTCCGCTTTACCTAAATCAAATAGCATAGGACTCTTTAAATTAATGCGTATTCCCTCCCGGATATTATTTACTTTAATGTCTTTGCCAAATCCTTGAAGGCGAGCGTATCTTTTTATTTCCTCGGATATTCTTTCCATTCTTCCCCTGATTATCTTTTGTTGAGGAATTATACTCTGTTTGGCCTTCTCCATTACTCCAAGGGAACCTTTTAAAGAACCCATTGCCTGTTCAACCTTTGCTTCCTCAAAAGAGAGAGTAGCAAATAACATCACAAAAAAGGTTAGAAGAAGTGACATAGTATCACCAAATGTAGTTAACCAACCCGGGTCTTTTGATTGGTCAGAAGTATCCTCTTTTATTTTATTCACTTTCTCTTTCCTGTAGTTATTTTTTCTCGAAGGCTCGGAGCAACAAATGATTTTAGCTTTTCTTCTACTATACGGGGATTATCTCCTGATTGAATAGCCATTATTCCCTCAATAATTAACTCTTTGGTTAATATCTCCTCTTCACTTCGCACTTTTAATTTACCAGCAATAGGCAAAAATATAAGATTAGCCATTAGTGCTCCATAAAAAGTGGTAATAAGAGCTGTAGCCATACCCTGACCTATCTTAGAAGGGTCGTCTAATGAACGAAGCATCTGAATTAATCCAATTAATGTTCCAATCATTCCAAAAGCGGGAGCATAAGCTCCCAGAGCATTAAATATGCTCTGTCCCAATCTGTGTCTACTTTCAAGGACATCTAAATCTATCCTTAGAATATCCCTTATTGTTTCCGGGGCTGTTCCGTCTACAGCCAATTGAATTCCCTTCTTAAGGAAAATATCGTTTAGAGCAGAAGCTTTCTCCTCTAAAGCGAGGATACCATCCCGACGTGCAATACGAGCAAACTCTACCAACATAGTAATGGTCTCATGAGAGAGAGGCTCTTTATATAAAAAAGCCTTTTTTACTATTTTCATTACCCTTATTACTTTGGGAAGAGGAAAGTTAATTAAAGTAGCTCCTATAGTTCCTCCCACCGTAATCATCATAGAGGGTATATTAATGAAAATAGCCACTCCTCCTCCCCTAAAAATGGCTATTAAAACCATCCCAACTCCAAAGGCGATTCCCAGTAAAGTAGTTATATCCATAATAACCTCAGAATATTAACTTATTCTTTTTCTAATTGAGCGTTGATATTCAATTACCTTATTTATTATCTCATCCACAGAGTTTCTAACTAAAATTTTTTCTTTTGTAGTAAGGGTGACTACCGTATCTGGTGTGCTTTCCAGGAATTTAATAAGCTCTGCATTAACTACTAATTCCTTGCCATTAAAGCGAGTAAGTTTAATCATCTTTTAATTTTAGCCTCCCATTCGTAAATCGGTAAATAGTTAAATCAGTAAATCAGTTAAATAGTTGGGGATTGCTTCGTCGTCCTTCGGACTCCTCGCAATGATAATAGGCAAGGAGTCCTTTTTTTCCCCCTTTCACGTCTCACTTTTTACGTCTCACGTCTCACTTTTTTCCCTCTACTCCTGCTTTTACGCTTGCTTTTCCCTCTAATCCTTTAATCCTTTAATCCTGCTTTTCTCTTGGTTTTTTCTTGCTTTTCCCTCTAATCCTTTAATCCTCTAATCCTCTAATCCTGCTTTTTTAGTCCTGTTTTTCTCTTGGTTTTTTCTTGCTTTTCCCTCTAATCCTTTAATCCTTTAATCCTTTAATCCTGCTTTTTTAATCCTGCTTTTACGCAGGCTAAAGCCTGCGGCTACCAGTTTACTTCTCACTGTTTTTTCTATACAAACTTTAATTCTGTTTTTCTCGGTTTTTTTCTCTTTTTTTCTTGGTTTTCCCTTTAATCCTTTAATCCTCTAATCCTCTAATCC
>JAGGXI010000092.1 GCA_021163155.1 Candidatus Aerophobota bacterium | reverse complement strand
GGATAATTTTTATCTATAATATCAAATATTATGCAATGAAAAAGGTGAATAGGCAGATTGTATAATGTCTGCCGCCCTACTTTGTTTAATAAAGATTTAGTGGGGTACCAAAATCTATTATACACCAGGAGGTGAGCGAGGGGAAGCTGATTCTATAAAGGTAAAAAATATTAAAGGAGGATTTATTATGAAGACCTTAAAAAGAAGATGGGTTAATATAATGAAAGGTATGTGGATAGTAGTAATTTTTGTCCTTATGCTTGTTGGAGGAGTATATGCAAAGGATAATCCTATCGTGATAGGAATTACTGAGCCTGACCCTATTTCTCATATAAACCTGGAGAGTACAGATGGGAATTATGGGTCAGCTTACAATGGAACCTTAGTTTTTAAGAAAATGGTGGAGCGAGAATCTGGTGGTAAAATGCGGGTGAAAATTTATCCAAATTGTCAACTTGGTGGAGAACACGCGCAGATGGAAGCTGTACGATTAGGTACAGTTCAGGCAGGCTTTATAAGCACCTGCCCATTCCCACTTTACACACCTGAGTGGATGGCGTTTTCAATACCTTATTTTATTCACTCGATGCCTGTTATGTACAAGGTATTAAAAGGACAGGTAGGCAAAGAATTTGAGGATATATTGTTAGAAAAGACAGGAATACGTATCTTGGGCTGGTCTCAACTTGGCCTTCGGAATTTTACTAACAGTGTTCGTCCCATTCATAATCCCAAAGATTTAAAAGGAATGAAAATAAGAGTTCCCAAAAGTGCAGATTTGGTGAAGTTAGTTGAAGCTTTAGGAGCACAAGCTGCTCCGATAAGTTACAGCGAACTTTATACTGCTCTCCAGCAAGGTGTTGTAGATGGAGAAGAGCAGACACTTAATATATTTATGGCTGCAAAGTTAAATGAAGTCCAGAAATATGTAACCCTTGATAGGCATAAAATTGAAATGAATCCTTTTATTATCAATGAAAAGTTTTATAGATCTTTATCACCAGAAAATCGGCGCATAGTTAAGGATGCTGCGATCACGGCATGCACAAGTTATCGTGGTTTAATAGAATTTGGTTATCATTTGTGGTTTAAGCAACTTGAAAAAGAAGGGATAGAGATATATCATCCAACAGAGCAGGAGTTAGAACAATTCCGCAAAGCTGCGAAGCCTGTTGAGGGGTATATACGCTCTAAAGCCGGTGATGAATGGGTAGACAAGGTTAAAAATGCTGTTGAGGAGGCAAAAAAATCTCTATATGAATTAGACTAAAAATTGTACATCTAATCATTTTGAATCAATGTTAACAAGAGGGAGGAGAGATAATTAAATTTTTCAAGATTCACTCTCCTCCCCCTATCTATGTTTTAAGATAAGTTGAGTTTATTTTCTTAATTTTAATTATCAAGGGGGGGGAATTGAGTCTAAAATGGTAGAAGAAGAAATATGTGTGCGTATTTGAGGCTCTTCCCTGTTCTTTTGTTCGTTTTTTGAGAGGTAAAAACATTGAAATTTTTGAAGTATCTGAGGAAAGTATTTTTGAGCATGATATAATATATATTACCTGTAGGGAATAATACTTTATTATCACATATTTTTGGTTCCGAGATAAAAAGTGGTGGAGGTCCTACCTGCATGGTATTTCCTTGAAAGAGGATATAAGATTGTTAAGTTTTGTTGTTTTTTCTAGGGTAGGGTATCTCAAACAAAGGGAAGAGACACTCCGATAATGAGTAAAAAAAAGAAAGAAGAAAAAGTTTGGTGGATCGAAAAACTCAGTAATAAAGTGAATAAGGCATCTGAGGTTCTGCTTATGGTGATAGTGGGTATAATGATAGTAACTACCTTAATTGGAGTTTTCAATCGATTCGTTTTCCGTTTTTCTGTCTCTTGGACAAACGAAGTAGCAACGTATTTATTGATTTGGATGAGTACAGTAGGTGCGTGCATTGCTACAAAAAGAGGGTTGCATATAAGCATTACTTTTATTTTAAAGAAATTGAGAAAGAAACTTAGGCTTTGGATTGTTATAATATCTCAGGCTATGACAATGATATTTCTGATCTATGCAACAATATATGGATTCAAATTGTGTATATCACAAATGAAACAATATAGTCCTGTTGCAGGTATACCTATAGGTTTGGTTTATCTTGCTGTCCCTGTTGGTAGTTTAATAATGATTATGCATCTTATATCTTCGTTAAAGCCTATATTGCAGTTTATTAAGGATTGTGAGTAAAATTTATTTCTAGTGACAGAATGCTTTAGAGTTTATGGAACTCGAAAAAAATTTAGATAAAAAGAATCTTTTTCAAGCCAAGCCTTACTTAAATGAAGGTCATTTTACTTCAGGAAGTATAGGGGCCCCAAAGCGTCATGAATGTCCTTAAAGAAAAAGTAGGAACATAGATTGTAGTTTGATAAATTTATAATAAAAAGAAAAAAAGGAATAAATGAGATAAAGTTTTAGTATTAATGTCTAAAAGGTATAGGTTAATCTTGATTTTATAAGAAATATTGTAGAGGGGAGAGAAAGATGGCATCAAGGAAGAAAACTCAGGAGCTGTTAAAGGGACTTTATAATGCTGTAGTCTTTTATGATGAGAAGGCTGCTGCAGAATTGAGCAAGGTTGCCTTAGAAGAAAGTATAGATGCTTATACTGCAATTACAGATGGTTTGGCTGCTGGGATGAAGAAAGTAGGGGAGTTATATGCTGCTCAGGAGTATTTTGTCCCAGAACTTCTGCTTTGCTCGGATGCTCTATATGCAGGATTAGGGGTTTTACGTCCCCATATAAAAGTTAAACAAGCAAAAGTGAAAGCACAAATAGTAATCGGTGTCGTTGAAGGTGATATTCATGATATTGGCAAAAACTTAGTGAAGGTGATGTTTGATGCCGCAGGATGGATTGTACATGACCTAGGGAAGGATGTAAAGCTTGAGAAATTTGTAGAAGAACAGCAAAGAACAAATTCTGAAATTGTGGGACTTTCTACCTTGATGACAACTAGTATGTTGGCTATACCAAAGGTTATAAAGATGATTAGGTCGCAGAGTACCAATGTAGGTATTATGGTGGGTGGAGCTCCACTAACAAGAGATATAGCAAAACGCTATGGTGCCGATGGATATGCTGAGAATGCTGGAACCGCAGTCCAAGAAGGAGTTAGGCTAGTTGAAATGTTGAAGAAGAGAAAAGCACAAAAGTGAAAAAGGAAGGTTAAATTGTGGAGCTGAGACAAGATAAAATGACTAGTCAAGAACGGATAAAAGCGCTCTTTAATTATCAGAAACCCGATAGAGTCCCTATCGGTAATTTGGGTATACCTATAAAAACACAGGGGTTAACACAAAGATTTCCTGGTTTTAATGTTGTATCCAATTATAATGATCCTAGGAGGGCATTTTATGCTTCGTTGTGGACTGCGAAGTATTATAACTGGGAATTAGTGGTGCACTCCTTTGCACACACGATTTTAGGAGGATGGGATTTTGGTGGAGAAATCCAGATGCCAGATAAAGAATATCAAGATTCTCTATCAATAAAATCTACTCCTGTGAAGACAGAGAAAGATATCCGGAATTTGAAAATGCCTAATCCGAAAACTGCTGGGGGAATTCCTATGGCGATGGAGTTTTCTAAGCTTCAGGGGGAAAATAATTTACCAGTTTGGTTTTTTTCACGCTCGCCATTTTGTGTAGCATCTAACATCTGTGGTTCAGAG
Organism: Candidatus Aerophobota bacterium; assembly: GCA_021163155.1. Taxonomy (GTDB): domain Bacteria; phylum Aerophobota; class Aerophobia; order Aerophobales; family JAGGXI01; genus JAGGXI01. The sequence continues at coordinate 11,118 of JAGGXI010000092.1, read as the reverse complement.
CAATTTTGTCGTTGGATGATTAAGAAACCTGATTTATGCCGTAGGCTTTTAAGGATGGCTACAGACCATATTTTTAATGTATTACAGTATTGGATAGATACTTTTAGTGCTGAAAATATTTTTCTTGAAATAAGTTCGCCCAATGAGTCAAATCAACTTATCTCACCGAAACAATTCACGGAATTTGCCTTTCCCTATCATATAGAACTTCAGAAAAAATTACGAACTATGGGGATCAGACGCTTCTTCTTCCATATTTGCGGTGACCAGAACCTAAATTTACCATACTTAGCTGAGCTTTCTTCATTATGGGTGCATCCAAGTATTCTCAGTTTTGGTCACGAGGTAGACCTTGAGGTAGCTGGAAAGTATTTCCCTAAAGACATTATTTTTGGTAACATTGAGCCAGCAGTTTTTCAAGCTGGGACAGCTCAGCAAGTATACGAACTTTGCAAGGTGGCTATTGAGAAAGGGAAAAGACTTTCTGGGGGTTTTATGCTGGGACCAGGGTGTGGACTTCCTCCTATGTCGCAAGTAGAGAATGTACTTGCGATGACAAAAGCAGTTGATAATTTAGGATGGTATGAGTAGTGAAGTGGGAAGAGGATTAATATTATGGAATTAAAACAAGATAAGATAGTCCTATCAAAACGAATAGAGGCGCTGTTAAGCGGTCAAAGGCCGGACCGAGTACCTCTCTTTCATTTTACTTTTGGCTTTGCCGCTAGAAATGTCGGCTACTCTATTGCAAGTATGTATAATGACCCAGAAAAAAGTTTCATGGCACAGCTATGGACATTTGAGCAATATGGTTTTGACAGCACACCAGACTTTGGCTACGCTTCCTATGGAGAGTGGGAATTTGGAGGAAAGGTCAGATTTCCAACTAATGAATGGGAACAAGCGCCTTCACATAAGAGTTTTGCTGTGCAGTCAGAAGAGGATTTTAAAAAGATAAGGCTACCTGATGTAAAAAAGGCGGGGATGCTTCCGATGGCTATGGAATTTTCTAAATTACAGGATAAATTTGGTATGCCTATTACAATTACCCTTGGAGGTAACTTCACTATTGCTGGAAATATTTGCTCCCCAGATAAGCTGTCTCGTTGGATGATAAAGAAGCCAAAGCTGGTGCACAAACTTCTCCAGTTAGCTACCAACCATATTCTTGAAGTAATTCAGTATTGGGTGGATACTTTTGGTGCAGAGCGAGTCAGGCCTAGAATCTGGGAACCTCTGGCTACTAATTCCATCATCTCGCCAAAACAGTTTGAAAAATTTGTCTTTCCCTATTTAAGGGAAACCAGTGAAAAAATATTAGTTATGGGAATCAAACATATCCTTTACCATATTTGTGGTGACCACAATCTGAATCTTCCATACTGGGCTCGTGTTCCTATGGGGAACCCAGGTATCGTTAGTTTTGGTCAGCAAGTGGCTCTTACTACGGCTATTAAATATTTTGGTAATAAGTGTATTATTGCTGGTAATATAGAACCAGCAATTATTCAAAACGGGACGCCTCAGCAAGTATACGAACTTTGTAAGCAATGTATTGAAAAAGCAAAATATGCACCTCGAGGCTATATGTTAATGCCAGGATGTGAAATTCCACCAATGGCGCCTCCATATAATGTCTATATGATGAAGAAAGCCGTTGATGATTTTGGCTGGTACGATTAGTAATTAATCAGCAGCTCAATCTGGTTATTGTTTTTGTCTAACTTTTTAGCAAAATTGAAATTTTACTAATGTTGGCAGGAGGTTTATAAGTTAGTGGCTAGAGTAGTTGTTGATGCTGGTATTTGCGGTTTTACTACAATAATAGAGGTCTCCAAACTTTCTGTTCAAAGGGTTAGCGTTACTATTGCCAGTAATTGTGAGATGGTTAATAAATGGGGTAAACAGTTAGATAGTGTGCATTGGCAGAATGTCTTAAAATTTCCCGGGATCTTTCTGTTTTATCAATCTGCCTTTCAATATATTAGACATGTTACCTGCCCCGTTCCCATAGCTATCCTTGAGGCAATTGAAGTTGAGGTCGGAATTGCGTTGCCTAAAGATGTCATCTTTCGATTCGAAACTATAAAGAACAAATAGGCGGTGTTAAACATCAAGGGCCTATATAAGTAGGAACTAATGTAAAACGTATAAAATGTTGTTGAAATCAGGCAAACGAGAGAAAAAGTTTATACTTTGTGAAACCATCACTGTTGAATTTATTGGTGATGTTTTGATGAACGTCTGTTGACATAACAGTATATCCTAATAAAAGGTTAAAAAATTTGTATTGCTACTATGCTAAAAATATGTGAGGCAAGGCTCTACTTGTTACTTACTAAATTCCATAAATAGTTTTATAAACATAGGGAGGTTGATCTATCCATGAGACAAAAAATTCTTCTTTCTGAAATGAGTTGGCCAGAAATTAGTGGATATTTGAAGGAAAACGATTGTATAATAATACCCATAGGTTCCATTGAAGAGGAAGGTTTACATTTGCCGGTTAATGTAGATTCTCTCATAGCTTTAGAGATTGCAAAAATTGTTGCTGATCGAACAAAAGTTATTGTAGCCCCATTGATACCATTTGGCTACTCAGAATGGCATATGGAATATTGTGGTACTATTAGCTTAATGACCGAAACACTGATACAAGTATTAAGAGAATATTGCGGGAGTTTAATCTCTCATGGGTTCAGAAAGTTAGTCTTCTTTAATCCACACATAGGGAACGTAGCTGCCATTTCTCAAGTAGGGTTCGAGTTTAGAAAAAAATTTGGTGTTTTAGTCACTATGGCGAACATTTGGGGAATAATAGATAAAATGGGTCAAGAGGTTGATAAATTATCCGAAAAGTCATTTCGCCATGCTGGGGAGATGATGACTTCTATGGTATTAGCATTTCGTCCTGATTTGGTAGATATGACAAAAGCGAGAGAAGGTGTTGAAAAACCAATGTTAGGTGAATCAAATAACCGGGCACCCGGTGAGATATTGTTCCATGGGTATCCTATTGAAGTATATCAGAGGACAAAAGAGACAAGTAATAGTGGCATTATGGGAAACCCGACAAATGCAACAAAGGAAAATGGTGAGATTTTGATAAACAAAATATGTGAAGTTTTGTCTAATTTTATAAATAAAATAAAGTTAACATGAAATCTATTTTTTATGGATTTTATGAAAATGAAAGGAGCAGTAATAATAAAACGAGATTATAAAGAAAAGACCTCTAATTACACAGATTTTTAAAGTGATTATAGAGGAAAGTAAATTCAAAGTTTAAAGAAATTTATGAATTGCTTTCAGAAGGATATACTCTCGATAAAGTTGTGGAAAAGTTAAGCTTAAGTTATGGGGTATATCTATATAAAAGGAGAAGAATAACCAAAAATTTTTTTAAGCGAAAAACTTGTTTTTTAGAGGAGTTTTTTCTTTTTATAATAGTAAGTGGGTTACTCAATTACCCAATCAAAAAATGAATATTATATTTAGAAGAATTAACCTATCTGCTTGTATAAAAGTGTAACAAAATGGATTATAGGATTAAGACAATGAATTAAAACCGGGAGATAATCTTCTCCCGAAACCAAAAATAAGGAGGAATTAAATGGTTCAAATGGGACAAGTATTAATTTATATGACCACCCCTTTTAAAGAAAATGGAGAGCTAGATTGTGTCAGAGCTAAGCGATTGGCAGAACAAATAGCTAATTGCGATTTTACTGATTCTATAGTTGTAGCAGCTAGTTCTGGAGAATTTGCTTCTTTAACTTTTAAGGAGAAAATAGAGTTTTTTGGATGTGTCAAAGAAGCTATCGGAGATAAGCCCCTTATTGCAGGGACAGGAGCTGTTACTACAAAGGAAGCAATTGCTCTAACTAAGGAGGCAGAAAAAGCAGGAGTAGATGTAGCTCTATTAGTGCCGCCCTACTATTATAAACCCAGCCAAGAAGAAATTTATGAGCATATGGCTAATATAGCTAAAGCTACTTCTTTGCCTATAATGCTTTATAATGTTGGAGCGGCAGGAGTAAATATAGAACCGGATACTATAGCCAGGCTTTCACAAATTGATAATATTATTGCTTTAAAAGAGATTGGGTTAAATACTTTGCAGGTTGCTCCCATTTTAATGAAGGCTCAAAAGGGTTTTCTTGTTTATGCGGGGAGTCTTGGTTTAACTCCCTGTATTCTTGCTCAAGGAGGGGTAGGTGTTGTTTCTGAAGTTTACTTTGGGGATAAAGCAAAAAAGATGATAAACTATTACTTATCAGGTAATTTCAAAAAGGGACTTGAGGTATACTTTGATATATTAAAATGTTTTAGTATTTTTTCTCTTGGAAGAACAAGTATCGTCCCTATAATTAAGTATGCTATGAATTTAGCCGGATTTGATGCAGGGCCAGTTCGTCCTCCTTTAATAGAGGTTGACGAGGATTCGAAGAGGATAATCCAAACCACTTTAAAAGAAGCAGGAATAATAAAATAGCTTTTAAAAGGAGATTTTAACCTGAATTTAACAAATAATTGAGTTAACTATGTTGGTAGAGAGGTATAAAATTTTGATTATTTTTTAACTCTTGCTTCTATCTTTTATACTGTTAGATTATAAAATATGTTTTATAAAAGAAAAAACTAAAAGTTAAGAATAAGAAATAGTTTAGACTTAGGGTAAATTCTTTGTAGAAAAGAAAAAAGTATTCTATAAGGGGAAAATATAAAAGGAGAAATAATGGCAGAAAGGTTATTGTATGCTGATGTTGTAATAGTAGGTGGTGGAATAGCTGGCACAGCGATAGCTAGAGAGTTATCTCAATATGAGTTAGATGTGATACTTTTAGAAAAAGAAATAGAATTATGCTTTGGTGTAACAAAAGCAACTCACTCTTTTATTCATTGCGGCCTTCCTGAGGAAGACACTCCTTTGATTAATAAATTGTCTCTGGAAAGTAATCCTATGTTTAATCAATTATGCAAAGAGCTTGATGTGCCATTTATGAGGGTTGGAAAATTATATACAGTAATGAATAAGAATGAGATAAAAATTTTAGAGAAGATAAAAGAAAAAGGAGATATAGTTGGCGTGCCTAATCTTGAAATTGTGAATAAAGAAAAGCTTAGAGAGATGGAACCTAATATAACAGATAAGGCTGTAGCAGCATTGTATACACCTACAACAGGACTTGTTTCTCCATGGGAATTAGTTATAGCTTTAGCAGAAAATGCGATGGAAAATAAAGTTAAAATTATGTTAAATACCAAAGTAACGCAAATTTTACCACAAGAAGATGATGTTTTCATAATAAAAACTAATAGAGGATTTATCAAAAGTAAATTTTTAATTAATGCTGCTGGTTTATTTGCTGATGAAATAGCTAACATGATAGGAGAGGATAATTTTGTTATGATACCTCTTAAAGAAGAAAGGTATATTCTGGATGAAAGAATAACAGGGCTAGTTAACCATTTAATACGCTCACCAATAACGGGAGACTTCATATCTCCGACAAAAAAAGAATTAGCCCCTATAGAAAATAATATCATAATGGGCTGTGTACCACAAAAAATAAAGGATAAAACTGATGCAACAACTTCAAAAGAAGGATTTAAAAGGGTGTTCAATTATGCTAAAGAAATGTTTCCTTCTATTTCAGCGAAAGATATAATTACTTCCTTTGCTGGCTCAGTGCCTCTCAATAGTCGTACTAATGACTATATTATAGAGCCTTCCCAAAGGGTACCAAAATTTATTAATGCTATATTAGGAGGAATAGGGGTAACTGCTTCTCCTGCAATGGCTAAATTAATTGTAGAAATATTAATTAGCCAGGGACTTAAACTTATTAAAAAGCAAAATTTTAATCCCTATCGTAAAGGGATTCCTGACTTTCGAACATTGCCAGAAGAAGAAAGGAAAGCTCTTATTGCTAAAGATCCTCGGTATGGTCATGTGGTTTGTCGATGCGAGACAGTAACAGAGGGGGAGATAGTTGAAGCTATACGAAGAGGTGCCAGAACTGTTGATGGAGTTAAATATAGAACAAAAGCAGGTATGGGCCGTTGCCAAGGTGGATTTTGCGGTCCTCGGGTTATTGAAATTTTGGCAAGAGAGCTTAATATACCAGTTACAGAAGTTACCAAGAAGGGAAATAACTCAAGACTTTTATTATTTAAAAGCAAGGAATTATTAAGAAAAAATTGGAGATAAAATAAAAAAGATAAAAGAGGTTTGTATGGATATAAAGCAAACAGATGTAATAATAATTGGTGCAGGAATAGCAGGTACAGCAATAGCAAGAGAGTTATCACAATATGAGATAGATGTAATATTAATGGAAAAAGAGGCTGATGTATCTTTTGGTTCAACTAAAGCCAGCACTGCTATTATTCATCCAGGATTACCTGTAGCAGATGCTCCTTTAAAGACAAAATTGATTTTAGATGGTAACAGATTATTTAAGCAGCTTGCTAATGAATTAGATGTTACATTTAAGAAGACAGGGGAATTGACGATAGCTAAAAATGAAAATGAGCTACAAGAATTAAAAGAGATGAAAAGGCAAGCCGATGCTATTAAAATTCCTGAGGTTGAGGTTATAAATAGAAAAAAGTTACAAAGTATGGAACCTAATATAACAAAGGAAGCTATTGCTGCCTTATCTATTCCTACAGCTGGGATTGCTCTTCCTTTTGAGATAACCATTGCACTTGCAGAGAATGCATCTCAAAATGGAGTTAGAATTTTGTTAAATACGGAAGTAACTGATATTTCAAGAGGAGCCGATAATCAAAGTCTTCTAGTAAAAACTGCCTGTGGCTATATTAAAACTAGATTTGTCATCAATGCAGCTGGTTTATTTGCAGATCAAATAGCTGCAATGTTAAATGCAGATGATTTTTCTATTTCTCCTCACAAGGGAGAGGAATATCTTTTGGATAAAAGAGTGGGGAGTATAGTTAATCAGCCAATCCTCACTGTAGCTTCTCCTTGGGTACTTGTAATGCCCACAGTAGATGGGAATATAATACTTGGGACTACATATACAGAGGTAAATAATAAAGCTGATTCAGCTACTACCCTTGATGGATTTAGGAAAATAATTAACGATGCTAAGGATTTAATACCGATTATCTCACCGAAAGATATAATTAGGTCTTTTGCAGGATTGCGTGCTATGAATACGCATACTAGTGACTATATTATTGAAGCCTCAAAAAAAGAGCCTAAACTTATTAATGTTGTGTTAGGGTCACCAGGAATAACTTCTGCTCCTGCAGTAGCTAAAATGGTAGTAGAAATATTGAGTGACCAAGGTCTTAAGTTAGCTAAAAAACCTAACTTTAATCCCCAAAGGGAGAAAATGCTAAAATTTAGTGAACTATCAGATGAAGAAAGGAAAGCTCTTATTGCTAAAGATCCTCGGTATGGTCATGTGGTTTGTCGATGCGAGACAGTAACAGAGGGGGAGATAGTTGAGGCTATACGAAGAGGTGCCAGAACTGTTGATGGAGTTAAATATAGAACAAGAGCAGGTATGGGTCGTTGTCAAGGTGGATTTTGCGGTCCTCGGGTTATTGAAATTTTGGCAAGAGAGCTTAACATACCAGTTACAGAAATTACCAAGAAGGGGAAAAATTCTCAGTCTTTATTGTTTAAAAGTAAGGAATTGTTAAAAAAAGGAGGGAAAGATAATAATGGTTCTTCAAAAAGCTGATTTAGTAGTTATTGGCGCAGGGCCTGCTGGAGTAGCTGCAGCTATCAAAGCTAAAGAAATGGGAGTAAATAATGTAATTATTATGGAGAGAGCTGAACAACTGGGTGGTCTTTTACATCAGTGTATCCACAATGGGTTTGGTTTACAATACTTTAAAGAAGACTTAACTGGACCAGAGTATGCTTATAATTTTATTGAGAAAGCAAAGGGATTAGGAATAAAATTTTTATTAGAAACTATGGCACTGGATATTTCTCCTAAAAGAGAAATTACAGCTGTAAGTAATAAGGAAGGAATAATTAATCTTCATCCTAAGGCGATAATTTTAGCTATGGGCTGCCGAGAGAGAACCAGAGGCGCTATAAATATTCCAGGAACTAGACCTGCAGGAATCTTTACAGCTGGGGTGGCTCAGAGATTTGTTAATGTCGAGGGGTTCATTCCTGGTAAAAAGGTGGTTATTTTAGGATCCGGGGATGTAGGAATGATTATGGCTCGAAGATTAACCTTAGAAGGAGTTAAGGTAGAAGCAATGGTGGAAATTCTTCCGTATGTGGGAGGATTGATTAGAAATGAAGTTCAATGTATTCATGATTTTAATATTCCCTTATTTTTAGAGCATACTGTTGTTGATGTTCATGGTACAGAAAGGGTAAAGGCAGTTACTATTGCTAAAATCGATAAAGATAGAAATCCAATTTACAAAACAAAGAGAAAAATAGAATGTGACACATTGCTCCTATCAGTAGGTCTTATCCCAGAGAATGAATTATCCTTGAAGGCAGGGATAAAGTTAGATCCGGTGACGGGAGGTCCAATTGTTGATGAGACAATGCAAACTAATGTTTCTGGTATATTTGCCGCTGGTAATGTTGTCCATGTTCATGATTTAGTAGATTATGTTAGTTTTGAAGGTGAGTTAGCTGGTTCCAATGCTGCCAACTATATTTTAAGTCAAGCACTTTTCCCCAAGATGAAAATAAATTTAAAGGCAGGGGAAGGCATAAGATATATTGTCCCCTCTACCATCAGTGGTCAAAAAAAGGCGACTCTTTATATGCGAGTTTTAAAACCGGATAGAGATGTTGTTGTTAAAGTAGGGGATGATTTTTTAAGAAAGCATTTACCTATAGTAAAACCCAGCGAGATGTTAAAAATTATAATTCCTCTTAGTAAGTTAAAAATGCTAAAAGATGAAACAAAGGAATTGACAATAAGCTGTACAAAAGGGAGGAAATGAGAAAATGACCCAAGAACACGAAATTATATGTACACTTTGTCCACTTGCTTGCCATATAAAATTAGTCAGTGAAGGGGAGAAGATAATAACCATTAGCGACTATGGATGCAAAAAAGGGAAAGAATATGCTATCCAGGAGTTTAAATTTCCTCAGAGAGTTCTTACTACTACAATAAGAACAAGTGATATTACTCATCCTCTTCTTTCTGTTAGAACTAATAAACCTATCTCAAAGAAATTATTAAAAGAGTGTATGATTTTGTTAGCTAATGAAGAGATTAGTCCTCCTGTCAAGATTGGCGAAGTGGTTATTTCTAATGTTCTTAATACAGGATCAGATGTAATTGCCACACAGGAGTTAATTTAATTATATGCTTGAAGAAGACGTTTGATAATCAATCTTCTTTCTTTGAGAAAATAAAGAAGAATGAGAGGCAGTTAAAGGGGAACAATAAAAGGAAGTAAAGCCTTTTAATCAAAGCTCGACGATTGAGATCATATTAATAAACGAAATTTAATTAAGAGAAAAAATTTAAAAAATTTTCAAAGTAACTAATAAAACATATATTGTTCATAGTGAACAATATATCAGGGATAAAAAGATGAAAATAAAATATGCAGATAGAATGAAACGAATTGCGCTCTCTGGGATAAGGAAAGTATTTGAAAAAGCAGAAAAGTTAGAAGCGAAAGGGATAAAGGTTATTCATCTGGATTTAGGGAGACCTGATTTTGATACACCGGTTCATATTAAGGAAGCCGCCAAAAAAGCATTAGATGAAGGCTTTGTGTTTTATACTTCAAATTACGGGATAAAAGAGTTAAGAAAGGCTATAAGCAAGAAGTTACTCGAGGATAATGGGATAGAGGTTGACCCTGAAAGAGAGATTATTGTTACTATAGGGGTGAGTGAGGCTATTTTTATTTCTATAATGGCTACTTTAAACCCCGGCGATGAGGTAATAGTTCCTGATCCTATGTATCCTTGTTATGCTGATGGAGGAGAATTTGCGGGAGCGAAAACTGTTCCCGTACCTTTAAGGGAGGGAAATAACTATAGAATAGATCCTAATGATATCGAGAAAAAGATAACATCTTGTACTAAAATGTTAATTGTTGATTCTCCTCATAATCCAACAGGATGTGTCTTTGGTAAAGAAACTTTGGAGGCGATAGCTAATATAGCTATAAAATATGATTTATTGGTTCTTTCGGATGAAATTTATGAAAAGATGGTTTATGACGGAGTTAAACATTATAGTATTGCCAGTTTTCCCGGTATGAAGGAACGTACTATTACTGTTAATGGATTTTCTAAAGCTTATTCTATGACAGGATGGAGAATAGGTTATGTTGTTGCTTCCGAAAACCTTATCACTTCTTTAATGAAAGTTCACCAGCAGACAGCGATTTGTGCTCCCTCCTTTATACAAAAGGGCGCTTTATCTGCACTTATCAACTCTTCTAATTGTATAGATGAAATGATAAAGGAGTTTGCTCGACGCCGAAAATTGGTATTAGATTATTTAAATGAAATGGAAGGAATCACTTATGCTAAGCCTGACGGAGCTTTTTATGTTTTTCCTTCTATTAGGAATATAGGAATGAATGATGAGGAATTAACCGATTATTTACTTGAAGAGGCGAGAGTAAGTTTAGTCCCCGGAAGTTACTTTGGTAAATGTGGGCGAGACCATATTAGAATAGCTTATTCTACCTCTTACGATAACATCGAGAAAGGGTTGGCAAGGATAAGTAAGGCATTAAAGAAAATAAGATAAATAAAAATATAATTGACGAAAGAAATTTACATTTTTAGGTTCGTATCAAGATTAGTGTGTAAGTTATTAAGGGAAATTGTACAAGTAGTTTTGGATAGAGGTTGGTTAATAAAAAAGGGATTAAAATGAATCCAGGAGAAGACAAAAATAAGGAAGGATAAGAGTTGAGAATTAAAAGAAAACTTTTAAGGAGAGAGGAATCAAAAAATTAGTTTTTCTTTTTAGGAACTTTTTTATAGAGAAATGAATAGTATCAATTAATTATTAAAAAATAAGATAAGAGGTGAGAAATGAAGAAAGACCTACTTTCTATACTTGATTTAAGCAAAGAAGATATTCTTAATCTTTTTGATAAGGCGGATGAGATAAAAAATTT
>JAGGXI010000037.1 GCA_021163155.1 Candidatus Aerophobota bacterium | reverse complement strand
TCATCTGCCTCAATCTCACTAAATTCTGGATATTTTAAATCAACTCCTCTTACCCAAAATCCTTCTCTTTTAAGCCTCCTTACCATATGGTGTCCAATAAAACCACCTGCACCACAAACCAATGCCTTTTTCATTGAAACCTCCCGTTAAGCTATTTTCTGCTTTTATCTCCCATGTAGAAATATAATATACCGTCTAATTTACGAAAAAAATCACTTTTGTTGTTTAGTTTACAAATTTTACTTATCATCTTACATATTGGCTTACCCATAAAAGGTTTCAGGAAGGGATTAAATATTATAACCTGTCTTATGGAATTCTTCTTAAACCCCATATTTTCTTTGAACTTATGAAGTTTTGAAATGCCTGAGTCTAAAGATTGAATACCATAAGATACTTGACTAATATATGGCTGAGAGAGTTTTTCTTTGGTAAGGAGATAAATTAATGCATTGTTAGGATAAGTCCGCAAACATTCAGTTTTTGAATAATGATGTAATATGTAGAATAATTCACCTATCTTAAAACCAATTATGAAGGCTGCTAATTTTCCCCTTGTAAAAGCAGCCCAAGCTTCAAAATCTGAAAGTTTTCCTGCTGCATTACAAAGATTTTCCCATTTTTTTTCATTTATTGATCTCACATTCCGCCCCTGCCTAATTAAAGTATCTCTTACTAGACCAATGCCATGTCTTTTCAAATAATCAAAATCAACTTTTTCAATTTTACACCTTTCAAGCCCTCTTCTTGTTTGATTTCGTGCTTTTTGCTTAATTTTTGATAGGTTATAATCTTTATCATCACAAATCCATATGAAACTTTCTTTTCCCAAAGGAGAAGATGTAGCAGTAAAGTATCTCACGCCTATAACTAGTTTATTAAAAAACAATTTTTTAAGTTCATTGTTAGATGGATTGACTGCACAGTGGTAAGGAATCGCTTGATAAAAAAATTTTGAGGCATTAAACCAATAGCAGCTATCTGTTTTTATGATTTTGTGCCCCTGTAGTCTGTAAAATTCGCATAAAGAATTCATCTTTTTGCCCTGCAACATGTAATGAATTTGACAATAGAGATTCTACTTTTTGCCAATAAACTGTAACTATCATGATAACCTGTTTTCATTTAAAAGATTGTGCTATTTGGGAAATATAATGAGCGCTCTCAGTAGATAGATTGGGATAGACAGGAAGACCTAAAACCGTGTGAGCCGCTTTCTTTGCATTGGGAAATTCCTCTTGCAAGAAGCTATCAGTGCATACATACCTGAAATTCCATGATACATCCACGCCCTTACTTTGCATCCATTTATAAAAATCATGTTTTCTTTCTACTCTAATAGGAAACATTGTCCACGAGGGGGACGATTTACTTAAAATTTTTGGAATCTTAATCTGTAAATGATCTGCAAGGTTATTAGAATATATTTGAGCAATAATTCTCCTTGTTTTAAGGTTTAAACGGATTTTGGCCAGTTCATTTAGAGTCAATACCGCTGCGAATTTACTACATAGTCTTAAGAAATGAGCAGGCATATCCTTTTGAGGTTTAATGATCTTAAACATATCTTCACCATAAAGTAGCTTATAAATGGAATAGACAAATTTGTATAAATTTGGAGTTGTCAATATTTTCTGAGCAAGGCATTTTCCAAACAAAAATAAGCTTGGATCAGTGGAATGTATATTCCTCACAAAATTGTGTACTTTATTGGCTAAAAAGTCATCCTTTACAAGAAGCGCTCCACCAGTCCCTCCAGAAAGTACCTTTCTTGAGTCAAAGCTTAGAATTGTTGCATCACCAAAGGTACCAACAAGCCTATTATTATAAGTAGCACCCAGAGCTGCCGCAGTGTCCTCGATAAGCAGAATCTCTTTTTCCTGCCGTAACTCTACCATCTCTTCAATGTCACAAGGAATGCCAAATTGATGCGTTGCTAATATAACAGTTGTTGTGGGCGTTATAGAATTTCTAACAACATCGATTCTCATATTAAAGGAATTAAGCTCAATATCAACAAATTTAGGCAAATACCCTGCATATAATATGGCTTCAGGTACTACAATACAATTGTAAGCTGGCAAAATGACATCGCCCGGGCGATTATAGGCCTTTAAAAGGACATAAAGAGCAGTCCGGGCTTTGTTAAATAAAAATACATGTTTTACTCCGTACATTTTAGATAATTTCCATTGAAGGATGCTCAGCGGTGAATTTCCCGCCGCTTGACCAAGGCTAATTATTAAGTCTTTAAAATTATAGGATGGACTGTATCTTGGAATCATGATTGACTTGAGTTGTTTTTAAATTAGAGTTGTTGAAATAATTCATGGAATTTCTTTGCTGCAGCCAGCTTAGAAAAAATTTTTTCTACATATTCTCTACCATTGCGACCGTAGTTAATACAGAGATGTCTATTTTGATAAAATTTCACGATGGCATTAGCTAATTGATACGGATTTTCCGGTTCGACATGTAGTCCACAGTTGGCCTTATGGATAATACTAACAATATCGTTATGAGGGTTAACTGCAGCAATTATGGGACGCCCACTTGCCATGATAGAAAAACACTTAGATGGTACAGATTCAGCAATAACATCTCTTTTTAGAGTTATAAGAAAGACATCTGCTGAGGCAAGGACCATAGGTAGCAATTCGTAGGGCTGAAAATCAATAAATCGAACATTACTCAGGTTATTAGCTTTAACCATTTTTTGCAATTCTGGTTTAGCTCCACCATCCCCAATAAACACAAAACAGATGCTTGATTTTCTAGATAATAGTTTAGCTGCTTCAATAACTTGCTCCAAACCCTGGGAAAACCCAATGTTGCCAGCATACATAACAACGAATAAATCTTGAAGTTTCCTCTGTTTTGAAAATTCATTAATACGGGGTAACGGCTTTATGAAATCAGTATCTACCCAGTTCCAGATCAATGCTAATTTAGATTCGGGTACACCCTTTTTTTTGAGGATCTGTTTAAAACCCTGAGATAACACTCTAATATATTTTGCTTGACTATAATAGAATTGCTCTAAATATTGAATTAATTTGATAATCCAGTAAGATTTAAAAATGCCCAGTTTAATTCCCACTTCAGGATAGAGATCTTCAACAGACAAGATTATGGGTTTTTGACGAATTGTGCCGAGTACTAAAAAGGGCAGTCCTGTTTCTATTATTGGGTCAGTAACAATTACCACTTCATAGTGATGTTTTAGCCCCACTAATGTAGCCAATACTTGATAACAAATAAAAGTAAGAAATCGCTGTTTTAAGTTAGCTCGATTAACGCTTGGAACCCAAACCCTAGTTACATTAACCCCCTTACGCTTTTCATACTGAATTAGCTTTCCTCTAAACTCTGGAGAAACTTTTCCAGTGGGGTAGTGAGGCACAGCAGCAATAACTGAGACTTCATACCCTAATTTCACTAATTCTTCACAAAGCATAG
>JAGGXI010000078.1 GCA_021163155.1 Candidatus Aerophobota bacterium | reverse complement strand
GTCCTGCTTCTACGCAGGCTCTGAGCCTCGCGGCTACCAATTTACTTCTCACTGTTTTGTTTTCCCTTTAATCCTTTAATCCTTTAATCCTCTAATCCTGCCTTTTTAGTCCTGCTTCTACGCAGGCTAAAGCCTGCGGCTACCGTATCTCTTTCCCTTTAATCCTCTAATCCTTTAATCCTCTAATCCTTTAATCCTTTAATCCTGCCTTTTTAGTCCTGCCTTTACGCAGGCTAAAGCCTGCGGCTACCGTATCTCTTTCCCTTTAATCCTCTAATCCTTTAATCCTGCTTTTCAGTCCTCCAAATCTCCTCTCTCTTCTTTTATAGCTATCAATAGCTTTAATTATTTCATCCTTATTAAAATCAGGCCAAAAAGTAGGAGTAAACCAAAACTCTGTGTAAGCAATCTGCCAGAGCAAAAAATTACTTATTCTGTACTCACCGCCTGTTCTGATTAAAAGATCTGGATAAGGCAATCCCTTTGTATATAGATACTTTCTAAATAGATTAATATCTATATCCCCTAAAGAAAAAACCTTATCTTTAACCTTTCTAATTAGTTCCTTTGCTGTATCTACAATCTCTTCCTGGCCACCATAGTTTATGGCTAGATTAAGAACAAGTTTTTGATTATTCTTAGTCCTCTTCATAGCTTTAGCTATCTTTTCTTGGAGCTTGGGCGAAAGAACCCGTATTCTCCCAATGACTCTAAACTGGACACTTTTTTTATTCAGTTTGTCCATTTCTTCGTCTATATATCTTTCAAACTCTTTTATTAAAAAATTCACTTCCCTTCGAGGTCTTTTCCAATTCTGTGAAGAAAAAGCATAAAGAGTTAAAACTTTAACTCCAAGATCGATACAAGCTTCCAATATTTCTTCTACTTTTTTCATTCCTGCTCTATGTCCCTCGTTACGAGAAAGACCTCTCCTCTCTGCCCATCGTCCATTCCCATCCATAATAATAGCTAAATGCCGAGGAATATTATTCCTGGAGATATTCTCCATCAATTCCTCCTTACCTTTCCACTAATGTAAATAAAAAAACTGCCTCCGCAACCATCTTCCCTCTCACCGTAGAGACAGCATTAACTTTTCCTGTAGTCTTTCTCAAATTCAATATCCTCACCTTAGTAATTAATTGGTCACCAGGAACTACCGGTTTTCTGAATCTTGCCTTATCAATTCCTGCAAAATAAGCTAACTTACCCTGATTTTCACTTTTATTTAAAAGATAAACACCAGCCACCTGAGCCATAGCTTCAATAATTAATGCACCAGGGACAATAGGATGTCCCGGAAAATGACCACCAAAAAATGGTTCATTTACAGTAAAATTCTTTACTCCCACTATTTCCCTCTCCCCCAATTCCAAAATCTTATCTACTAAAAGGAAAGGGTATCTATGAGGAAGTATTCTCTCAATAGTTCTTATATCCAAGACTTTTTCGTTATGTTTAAGCTCTTCAAGTTTTTGCACTAATTTCACATTGAAAAGATGCCCAGATTTTACTGCTAAAATATGAGCCTTAATTGGTTTGCCTAAAAGATAAAGGTCACCTATCAGATCCAGTATTTTATGACGCACTGGTTCGTTGGGAAACCTTAAACCTTCTTTATTAATAATCCCTTTTTCATCAATGACTACCGCGTTCTTTAAAGAGCCACCTTGCACCAAGTTCTTTCTCCTCAGCTCTTCCACCTCATCCATAAAGCCGAAGGTCCTTGAAGGAGCAATTTCCTGAATAAAGGTCTCTTCGGTAACAGTAAACTCAGCAAATTGAGATTTAAGAGGAGAACGAGGAAAATCTACTGTATAACTAATTCTAAAATCCTCATCAGGAAGAACTATCAGCCTTCTATCCCCCTCCTCAATCCAAAGTGGTTTCTCTATTTTTAAAAAAACACGAGGAATAGGTTGTTCCACAATTCCTGCCTTTTGAATCAACTTTACAAAAGGAAGAGCACTCCCATCAGCAGCGGGAATCTCTTCTCCATTTACCTTAATATTTATATTATCTATACCTAAGCCGGATAAGGCAGCAAGAATATGTTCTATTGTCCGAATTTTAATTTTTCCTTCTCCAATGACAGTCCCCCGAGCATTACCTACTACTTTGTCTACTTGAGCTTTAATTTTAGGTGAATTTGGCAGATCTTCTCTAATAAAAACTACTCCTTGTTTTGGAGGCGATGGCTCTAAGATAAGCATAACTTCTTTGCCTATATGCAGCCCCATCCCTTTATAAGAGACACTATTTTTAATTGTTTTTTGTAACTCTCTCATTTTATTCCTCTTATAATTTTTTTCTTTAAAATTTTTGAAGAGGACTCTGAAGATTTTTTCAGAAGCTTCTCTAATTTTCTAACTCTCTCCAACAATTGAGGTAGATGGTCAATAATTGCTTTTATTCTCTTTTGTTTATAATGAGATCTTGCGGGAAATCCTGAAACAAACTCACCAGCCTTTATATCTTTGGTAACCCCAGATTTAGCAGCAATTATTGCATTATTACCAATATTCACATGTTCTGTGACTCCTGATTGACCAGCCAGGATAGCTCCATCGCCTATATTTGAACTTCCTGAAATTCCTACTAAAGCTACTATAGCTGTATTCTTACCTATGGTAACATTATGAGCAATATGGACTAAATTATCAATCTTAGAACCGGAACCTATTCTCGTTGCCCCCATTGTAGCTCGGTCAATAGTCACATTAGCCCCTATTTCCACATTATCATCTATTAATACTTTACCTACCTGGGGGATTTTATAGTAAGTTCCATCATCTTTTTTGACAAAACCAAAACCATCTGAACCAATAACTGCTCCTGAATGTATGATTACCCTTTCCCCAATGGTAACATTATTTAAGATAGTAACTCCTGGATAAAGAAAACTTTTTTTACCTATAACTACTTTATCACCCAGATATACTCCTGCAGAAAGAAATACTTCATCTCCCAGCTTTACCTCATCCCCTACCACTGCATAAGGACCAATAGTTACATCCTTTCCTACTCTTACACCCTTCCCCAATAAAGCTGTGGGGTGAATACCTGATGACTTTTGCGAAGGGGAATAAAAAAAGTTTAAAATTTTAGCAAGAGCTAAACGAGGATTCTTTACTCGAATAACAGGCTTAGGAAACTCTTTTACTTCCAAAGGAACAATAACCGCCGAAGCTTCGCTTTCTATAGCTTTACACAAAAATTTATTGGAGACAGCAAAAGCGATCTCTCCTTTTTTTACTTCTTCCACCTTAGCTACCCCTTCTATTTTTAGGGTACTATCGCCTACTACTTCTCCTCCTACTAAATTTGCTAATTCTTGTAAACTCTTCTTCATTTAATACTTTACCCCTTTCTTCTTTAACCCCGATTAGGTAATTTGAATAATGATTATCTTAAAATATTACTCTGAGTCTAATTTTCTAATCCTATTTTTTCCTCTCACATATCACCTCTTCGCAGGCTCTGAGCCTCGCGGCTACCAGTTTACTTCTCACTGTTTTGTTTTCCCTCTAATCCTCTAATCCTTTAATCCTCTAATCCTGTTTTTTAGTCCTTTAATCCTGCTTTTTCCTCTCACATATCACCTCTTCGCAGGCTAAAGCCTGCGGCTACCGTATCTCTTTCCCTTTAATCCTGCTTTTTTAGTCCTGCTTCTACGCAGGCTCTGAGCCTCGCGGC
>JAGGXI010000070.1 GCA_021163155.1 Candidatus Aerophobota bacterium | reverse complement strand
GAAAAGAAGTTCTTGTTCTTGTAGATTGTTTTTCAAAAAGAAGAGCTAATGTTCTTCCCTTTAAGTATTCATGAGGCTCTCTTCTTGCCCATTTGCGTTTAAGGTCCGATGCTGTTTCTAAAATATAGTTAACCTCTTCTTTAGTAAAATCCATCAATGTTAAAAAATCTTTTCCTCTAAATGCATTTCTCATTTTCTATTTCTCCTTAACTTTCCCTATCCTTCCTTAAAAATGGAAAGATCTTCTACATCCTTAATAGTTACTCTCTTGGTAAAGAAAGAGTAATACCGAAGGGACCTCTGTAAATATACTTTTGTTTTTTTCAAATAATCCCCTGGTTAGTTTCTCATCTCGGCCTTCCGATGTTTTATTCCTCTGTTCTTCTTTATAAAGTTCAAATTAAAAAGAAGGAGGAGTAATAGCCCAGACAGTCTCTGCGCAAGAATTTCCTATTACTTTCCAACGATGGGGTAGAGAACTCGGAAAATAGATACTATCCCCTTCTTCAAGAAGGTATTTATTCCCATCAACCTCAAATTCCATAGAGCCTTTAAGGACTATTCCACATTCTTCTCCCTCGTGAAAGGCTGGTTTAGGGCCGCTTGTAGAGCCTGGTTCTGCTTTTGTATATAAAAATTCTATCTTCCGTCTCAAATTTGGGGAAAGAAGTTCGTATACTGTTTTGGAATCAGGAAAAATCATAATTTTTCTCTTGTTTTTTTCCACTACTTTTACTGAATTATTATAAGGATTTTTCTGGGATATAGATTGTTCCTTTTCATCTAATTCTTCATCGGAGAAAAGAGATATTATATGGTATCCTAATCCATCGGCTATTTTCTTACAGGAATATACTGAAGGAAGGGTTTGCTCTCTTTCTACCTGGCTTAAAAAACTTTTTGAGAGACCGCATTTTTTTGATAATTCCTCAAGAGTAAGACCTTTTTTCTTCCTTAAAGATTTCATTCGGCGCCCGATTTTCATCTTATACCTCTAATCTTCGAGCTACTAAAACTAAAAGAGAATTTCGATTTCTAATAATATCAAACTTTTTTAAAGTTATATAATACAAGTTTAATAATAGTAAAAAAAGGTTAAATGTCAAGAGACTTTTTTTGTATCAACGAAAATTTTTTTATAAAAACTTGACACATTATGAAAGAAAAGACAGTATTTATTGTGAATAACTTATTTTTTTGTTAAGCAACTATTCATTTTAAGGATGGGTTCAACGATTAATAAATTTAACCTATATCAAAATTTCAATAAAGAAAAAAATATTATTTTATTTAACTACCTTTTACTCTCCAGCAATAGATGGGGGAGTTATTGTAAGCAGGATTTCATTCAGGAAACCTTATTTAGAATCTTATCGGGAATATCAAAGTTGGCGTAAACTTTCTGTACTTCTTCGGACTCCTCAAGGGCGTCCATTAACTTAAGCATTTGACAAGCTTCCTTTTCTTCAAGAGGAATGGTAGTCTGTGGAATCATAGTCAATTCTAACAGTTCGAAAGGGTAGCCCGCCTTTTTAATTTCTTGTTTAACCTGGTTAAGTTTATCCTGAGAAAAGATAATTTCTAAAGTGTCTCCTTCATCCTTCACATCTTCTGCTTCTATTTCAATAGCTAAGTTCATTACTTTATCTTCATCAACTTTATCCTTAGATAGGACTATTAATCCTTTTCTACTAAATAACCAGTTAACGCATCCTGACTCACCCAAATGACCTCCATGCATACTTAGAATATGTCTAATCTCTGCGACAGCTCTTTTTTTATTATCTGTAACTCCTTCAATAAGTAAAGCCACTCCCCCCGGCCCATATCCCTCGCAGGCAAATTCTTCATAACTGGTTCCCGGGGCTTCGCCTGTTCCTCGTTGAATAGCTTTGCGAATATTATCTTTAGGCATTCCTGCTTCTTGAGCCATTTCTACAACCAAACGCAAATTTGAATTCCTCTCGGGGTCTCCCCCTGTTCTTGCTTCAACAGCAATCTTACGAGAAAGCTTGCTGAATACTTTCCCCCTCTGGGCATCTTTTTTTGCTTTTTTATGTTTTATACTACTCCATTTGGAATGACCGGACATTTAAATCACTCTCCTTTCTTAAACTAAATATAGCGAGATAAAGAAAGATGTCAACTTTTTTATTTGTTTGGGGTCAGGTCTTCATTCTTCACTTAATAATTCCATCTCTATATCATACACCACCTTTTTTAGTTCTTTAGCCTTCCCCATCTCTCTTTTTAATCGAGACGCTGCCTGACTTACAGCAGTATACCCTATTTTAAAATATCTACCAATCTCCTCATTGCTTATATCTGTATATTTCCTTAAAAGATAAAGGCAGATTTTTTTAGGTAAATTATTACGTTGTCCTACCTCTCTTATTTTTTCTTCACTTATTTTAAATCTTTTTGTTAGTATTACTATTATCTCTTCATATTTAATTCTCTTAGCAAGCCTTTTACTCTCAGGTATCTCTCGTTGTTTCTTTAGGTTTATTTTTCTCTTTATCTCCTCTATAAAACTTTTACTTCCCACTATTGACTTTGAGCTAAGGTTATGAAAGGGATTTTTTTAAGGTTAATCCTTCTTCAATAAATGCCTTATAAGACTCTCTTGCCTTAATATCATCTTTAGAATATTTTCTTAGTATCCAATTACAGTTAAGCCATTTCTCTTTTTCTCTTTTTCTCTTTTTCTCTTTTCCCTATATACTGAAGGTAACTACTCCAATTAAATTCTTCCGGTCCTTTAACTATTAAAGTTCTAACTGGGTTTAAATGAATGTATCTGCTTACAGAGAGTAGATATCTATCTTTCTCTATTAGAATCCCCTGGTACCTACCCTGGAAAAGATGCCCAACTCTATGGTATTTTCTATTGAAATATCCGGTATAGGCTGTGTTTAGATAATGCATCACTTTGGTAATATTACCCTTAGGGGTCTCTATTAGTAGGTGATAGTGATTACTCATCAGTACATATCCATAAATAACAGCACTAAATCTTTTGGGAAGATCAGATAAGGTTTTGAGAAATTTACAGTAATCCTCTTTCTCTCTATAGATAAGATTCTTTTCGTTTCCCCTTGCAGTTATATGATAAAGGGCACCTGGATAGGAAATTCTTAATGGTCTGGACATAAGCTATCATTACCATAAATTAATATTTATGCCAAGTTTGAAGACCTGACCCCTATTTTACATATCCTCATCAATCACAAATTTTGGCATTTCATCCTACCACTTCATCCTACCACTTTGATCTCTTCGCTAGACAAGATCTTAGCAGCATAGTCAAGAACAGCTAGTATATCCTCACGGGTGATTTCGTATTCAGCCATAACCTCCTCATAGGTCATTCCTCCTGCAAGTTTTCCTATGATGAGGCCTACTGGAACACGTGTTCCACTGATCACAGGCTTGCCAAAACGAATTTTCTCATCTACACTAATTCTTGGAGCTATTTCTATGATATTCCTCCTTTGGTTTTCGCTCTATATATTATTTTTCCCAGGTTTCATTTTTTATTTTCAAGGGGAATGAAACACTAAGCAAAATGTCGCCTAACGTTTTGCGGATAAAAGAAGTTCGCCAATAGACGAATTTAGACGGAGCGAAGCGCGGTCTTTTATACCGTCTTATACGCTGTGCTGTGCCTTCTTTTAATGCCTTGATTAAACTTTCGTATTCATGGTGAATTCTTCCTTGTCAAAAACTTTCTAAATAATTTTCCAGGCCAATCACTATCATCTAAAAATAAAATATGATGTTTTATATATTCATCTTTTGGAGAAGGATTTGTTCTTTCCTCTATCAATTTCTCATATGGAGTTTTGGAGAGTATGAAACATTTCATATCCAAGCTCCAATTAACCAGAACCTCATTAATTGATAACAACCAGCGTCCATAATACTTTCGACAGGTTGCTTCAGGAAATAATTACCTTTACTGTATCTTCTTACCCTCTCTGCTTTATCTTCTGCTTTATGATTTTTATTGAAATCAACTTTATTGGGGGCTGTCAGTTTTGCTTCAATAAAAAATAGAGCATCATCACTTTTAATAATTAGGTCAGGCTCGGAACTTTTTTGTGGTTTTTCCCCAAATTCTACTCTTGCTTTTTCCAACTCATTCCACACCTTCTGTTGAGATTGTGAATATGACCAGTAAATTACTTCAGGGTTTTTCACT
>JAGGXI010000116.1 GCA_021163155.1 Candidatus Aerophobota bacterium | reverse complement strand
GGCTGCTCTACAGGCTACAGGATTACCTACATAAGTTCCTCCAACAGTTCCACCAGGTAAGGTATCCATAATATTTTTCTTAGCAATTACTGCTGAAAGAGGCAATCCCGCAGCTAAGGACTTAGCAAGACATATAATGTCTGGCTCTATATTCCAATTTTCTATAGCAAAAAATTTTCCTGTTCTTCCTATACCACTTTGAACCTCATCGGCTACAAACATCATTCCATATTTTTTAGTTAATTCTCTTAAGTATTCTAAAAACCCCTCTATGGGAACATTAAATCCACCTTCTCCCTGAATAGGCTCAATCACTATAGCGGCAACAGATTCAGGAACTACAGTATTGGCAAGTATTCTTTCAAAATCCTCAATCTTAATAGTAGGATGATAGGGGGTCGGGAAAGGCAAACGGTATATATCAGGAGCAAAGGGACCAAACTTGTATTTATAGGGCATAGCCTTATGGGTCATAGTCATAGTTAAAAGAGTTCGACCATGAAAGGCATTTTCAAAAACAATAATCCCTGTCCTTTTAGTGTAAGCTCGGGCAATCTTTACTGCATTTTCTATTGCTTCTGCTCCTGAATTAAAAAGAGCAGCTGTTTTAGGCGTATCTCCTGGAGCTAATTCTACTAACTTAGCGCAGAGCTCAACAAAAGGTTCATAGGGAATAGCAGTAAAATCAGTATGGAGATACTTTTCAGCCTGGTCCTTAATAGCTTCTACAACTCTTTTGTGTGTATGACCAACTGCAAGACATCCCCATCCTCCAGTAAGGTCAATAAATTGATTACCATCTACATCAATAACCAGGGCTCCCTTACCTTTAGCAATATAACAGGGAGAAAGAGAGCTACCCATAGGTTTAGCTACATACTTGTCTCTTCTTTTGGCAATCTCCTGGGATTTTGGTCCCGGCAGGCTGGTCTTAATTGAAATAAACTTATCCATTTTTTATCTCCTTAAATTTAATTTTTCAGTTTTCATGCAAAACTTCCACTACTGCTTTATTAAAGCAATTAAAGTGAAGATTAGGTAATTTTTCTTTATTAAAAAATTTTGCTTCTTCTGCATCATCACCGGCTTTCAGTTCTCCTCCAATGATCTCCACAAAATACATTACAACGATTACATCTCCGTAAACCTCCGTCCCTTCCCGATATACTCCTATAAGCCTATTTATAATACCATCCATACCTGTTTCTTCTTTTAGTTCACGAGAGCAGGCATCTTCCGGTGTTTCACCAGATTCAATAAATCCTGAAGGTAGTGCCCATAAACCTTTTCCAGGTTCTCTTCCTCTTTTTATAAGTAAGACTTTACCATTTTTTACAGCAACAGCGCCTGCGGAAGGAAGAGGATTTTTATAGTTTACAAATCCACATTTAGGACAATACCCCCTTTCCTTTCCATCGATTACACTTTTTTTTAGATGTGTTCTGCATAATGGACAAAATATATAATTTTTCATTTTTTTCCTTTCAGTTAAGCAGCTCTTTAACGATCTCTTTATAATTCACTTTTGTCCCCTATCAAAAATATCTTCTGTTCTTTTATCACCTCTAAAATAAATGGGTTACCTTCTTTTTTCTTCTGCTCAAAGTCACTTTTTTCATAAAGAGTGAAATTTATCTCTCTCTGTAATTTTTTCTCAAGTTTGTTGGTTTCATCGATAAGTTTATCCTCATTCACTTTGCCTCTAATAAATAGGTCTATATCACTTGCCTCTTTTTCTTCACCTTTAGCAAAGGAGCCATAAATAAAGGCATGTTCTATCTCTTTTATTTTTTTAAGGAGTCCTTAATCATCTTTGGAGCACCTGAGGTTTTTGAAATAATACTTTTTAATTCTTGAAAAAGAGGGAAGGACTTATTTAGATAATAATAAGTGAGATTCCCTTTGTTTTCTGTAAGAAAAAGGCCTTTTTTTTAAGTTTAATTAGTTCTCTGCGAATATTTCCTGCAGAAAAACCAAGTATTCTCTCCAATTCTCTTAAATAAAATCTTTTATTTGGATTGGTGAAATAGAGATTTAATAATTCTTCTCTCAATTTAGATTTAGTAATTTGTAACATATCCATATCTTTGTAGCCCTTTTTGAGTACAATTGTAGTATATTTTGACTACAAAATCAATTTTTTTATTCCTATTATATTTATAATTTTCTCCAGTTAATCAAAAACTGGAGAAAGATAAGAAGGAGTATAATCTTTAAATAAATAAATTATTTGATGCATTAGAGTCTCCATTGTATTTTCGTTAATTTTACTGTAAATTTTTCTTTTTCCATTTTTCTGCATAAAAAGCAGTAATTAAGATAATAAGCCTTCTATCTTTTCTTAATTCCAAAATCGCAGTAAAATCATAATTTTCTAACCATAAATATTTTCTAATCTTACCACTACCTTCAAGATATGTTTTTTTCTTAATTCTGAATTCTTAATTCTGAATTATTGTGATTTCTCTATGTAAATGGTTCTTGTGGGGAAAGGAATCTGTATTCCCTGAGATTGGAGCTCCTCATAAACTGAAGAGATAATTTTATCCTGTATTTCCAGCCTTTTTCTATAGGTATCAATCCAGAATATTACCTTAAAATTAAGGGAAAAATCGGCCATTTCTATAAAGTAAACCTGAGGAGAAGGGTTTTTTAAAACCCTATCTGTCTTCTTAGCACAATTCAAAAGGATTTGTTTAACCTTCTTTATATCTGAACCATAAGCTACACCTATATTTACTATCATTTTTAAACGGATCAGAGGGCGTCCATAATTGGTAATTTCACTCATTACTAACTTACTATTGGGAACAATAATCTCATTGCCTTTGTCAAATGACTCTATTCGAGTAGACCTTAAACCTACATCAATAATTTTTCCTGATTCTCCATTCTCCAATTCAATAAAATCTCCTATCTTAAAAGAACCATCAACAATAAGAGCTATTCCTCCAAAGATATTGGCCAGGGTATTCTGTAAAGCTAAACCTATTATTAAACCGGCAATACCCAAACTAGCTACTAAACCAGTAACTTTTACTCCCCATAGGCTTAAAATAAAAGTAATTAATAAAATAAAAATAATAAGATTTAATATTTTCCTGCTTATAATTACTAAACTCTCATTTCTTGCCTTTCCTACTATTGCTTTTTTCCTATTAATCCAGGCTTTAATGATTAAATTAAAAAAAATAGCTATTAAATAGCAAGAAATAGCCAAAACTATAGAAATCACCGCTTTAGAAGTGATTTCTTTAAATAAAGTAGGGATGGGAAGAAAATTGATGGCTGTAGCTATTCCCGCTAAAACGATAATGTAAAAGATAGGACTTTTCACTTTAAAAAGAATAATATCGTCAAGCTGGGTAATTGTCTTTTTTGTCCATTTAGCTACTAAGTGGGTAAGAAAAAAATAGATTAATTTTGCTCCAACAAAAAAGATAAAAAAAGCAATAATTGCCTTTATATAAGGGCTAAGTAAAAAAATTTTTAAAAAATTTAAAATCTTTGCTGCCATTACACCCCCCTCATCTCACAAACCCCAAGAAAGTTTTTCACTCTCTCCTTAATTTTCTCCAACTCTTCCAGGGAGTAAGGTTTTATATGCTTGTAATCTTCCTGTAAAGATTTATTAGGTATAAATTGTTGGAGAGCATACTTTTTTGTTCCTTCAATTTGTTCAGCAATTTTTATTATGTCTTCTTCTGTTAATAAACCAGGAACTACGGTTGTTCTAAATTCATACTCTACCTTAGATTTTAATAGTAATCTTACACTCTGTTTAACTCTTTCAAAAAGCTCTTTACTGTTAATTCCTGCCGCTTCTCTATATTTTTCCCAGATAAGGGGAGATTTAATATCCATAGCTACATAGTCTATCAGATGATTATCAATTAATTTCTTTATCATTGAAGGCTCAGTGCCATTTGTTTCAAGTTCTATTAAAAAATTTGCTCTTTTTACTTTAATTAAAAAATTTGGTAAATTTTTATGAATAGTTGGCTCTCCACCAGTAATAGCTAACCCATCCAAATATTTCCTTTTGGAGATAAGATAATTTATCACTTCCTCTTCAGATATAGAGGGCAGTTTTTTAGAATTTAAAACAAGGTCAGGATTATGACAAAAAGGACAGCGAAAATTACATCCTCCTGTGAATACAACAGAAACTATTTTCCCCGGATACTCAATTAAAGAGAGTTTCTCAAAGCCTTTAAATTCCATAATAATCTCATCTAAGATGCTTGCGATTGTGCATTTTAACTTTCCATTTTATACTCTACCCTTTGCCTGAATTCTTCCTGCTTTCCTTTGTTCCAGTTCTTTACCGGCCTGAAGTAACCTACTACTCTACTATATACTTCTGTCTCCTTTCCACATATTGGACATACAGGGTGCTCTCCTCTGATATATCCATGCTCAGAACAGATAGAATAAGTTGGAGTTATAGTAAAATAAGGAATTCTGGTATTATACACTACTTTTTTCAAAAGTCTCTTACAAGATTCCCCGGAAGATAGCCTCTCTCCTAAAAATATATGGAAAACCGTGCCCCCGGTATATAAAGTCTGAAGAGCTTCTTGATGCTCTAAAGCCTCTATAACATTTCCCGTTTTATCTACAGGCAAAAGAGTAGAATTTGTATAATAAGGGGTTCCTTTCCCAGCAGCAATAATATTGGGATATTTCCTTTTATCGATTCTGGCTAAACGATAAGAGGTACCCTCAGCCGGAATAGCCTCTAAATTGTATATATGTCCTGTATTTTCCTGGAAATCCTGCAGTTTCTCTCTCATAAAATTTAAAGTCTTTAGAGCAAAACTTCTTCCTTCCTTTTCAGATATGTCTTCTCCTAATAGATTTAAACAGGCTTCATTCATCCCAACAGGACCTATAGTAGAAAAATGATTCTTTAAAGTCCCTAAGTATCTTTTACTATAAGGAAGAAGTCCTCCCTGCATATTTCTATCTACTATTTCTCTCTTGATCTCTAAAGAAGTCTTAGCTAAAGTCATCATATATTCTAATCTTTCAAAGAACTCGTCTTTATTTTTAGACAAATAACCTATGCGGGGCATATTAATACTCACCACCCCAATACTACCTGTAGAATCTCCTGAGCCAAAAAGACCGCCAGTAATATTTCTATCTAATTGCCTTAAATTAAGACGAAGCCTACAGCACATACTCCTTACATCACTGGGATTTAGGTCACTATTGATAAAATTAGAAAAATAGGGAAGTCCATACTTTGCTGTCATTTCAAAAAGAAGATTTGAATTTTCACTATCCCAATCGAAATCTTTGGTTAAATTATAAGTAGGAATAGGAAAAGTAAATGGTCTTCGGCTCATATCCCCTTCTGATAAGACCTCAATAAAAGCCTTATTAATTAAATCCATCTCTTTTTGATAACCAGCATAGGTTTCATTTAATAATTTTCCTCCAAAGATTACAGGCTCTTTTTTGAGGTCTTCAGGAACTGTCCAATCAAAGGTTAGATTACTAAAGGGAGATTGTCCACCCCAGCGGGAAGTTATATTTAAATTAAAAACAAACTTTTGCACTGCTTGCTTAATTTGATGATAACTTAAGCTATCTTTTCGGACAAAAGGAGCAAGATAGGTGTCTATAGAATTAAAAGCCTGGGCTCCCGCCCATTCATTCTGCAAAGTACCAATAAAATTTGCTATCTGTAAAAAAGCGGTATCCAGATGCTTTGCTGGCTTAGACTCTACTGTTCCAGAAACACCATTAAATCCTTCATAAAGAAGCTGTTTCAGTGACCATCCAGCGCAGTAACCTGTGATTCCAAAGTATAAATCATGCAGGTGTATATCTCCATTTCGATGAGCATCCGCTACTTCCATAGGATACACTCTATCTAAAGTATAATTGGAAATTACTGAACCTGCTACATGCATTAAAAGTCCCGACATAGAATATCCTATATTGCTATTTTCTTTTACCCTCCAGTCAACCTGCATTAAATAATCACTTACTATCTTCTCCACTTCTAAAAAAGTGGTCCTTATTTTCCTAAAAGTTTCGTGTTGTTTTCTATATAGAATGTATGCCTTAGCTGTTCTGGCATGTCCTTCTTCAATTAACACCTTTTCTACAATATCCTGGGTATCCTCAACATTAGGGGTTTTTAGAGGAAATCTTTCCTCCAACAATCCAACAACACGATTCGATAATCTTTCAGCTACTTTTCTGTCTCTCCCTCCCACTGCTTGAGCAGCTTTCCATATAGCTTCGGTAATTCTATTCTGGTCAAAATCGACTATTCTACCATCCCTTTTACGAATTTTAACAATCTTCCCATCTCTTATCATAATGCTCTCTCCTTTTTATTTACTCCGTTAGATAGTAAACATCCCAGAGTTTAGGTTACGCAGGCTCTGAGCCTCGCGACTGCTGATTATTAATGCAAAAGTTAGCTTATAAAGCTTCCACTTTTGTAACCTCGGGAAGAGAAGACGTAATAGCTTTTGTAACTACATTAAGTAAAGTAAGCTTTGCAAAAGGGCAACCTCCACAAGCACCTATTAACCTTACTTTAACTATGCCATCTTCTGTTGTTTCAACTAAATCTATATTTCCTCCGTCTCTGATTAAAATCGGTCTTATCTTTTCATCAATAACTTTTTCAACTTTTTCCCGCAACATTTTTTCTTCTCCTTAATTAATAATTGAGTAAATTTTTGTCTCTTTTTATAATTGGTAGCCGCAACTTTTAAGTTGCGTATAAGCGCAGGCTCTGAGCCTCGCGGCTACCGATTCACAACAAAACGTAGGCTCTAAGTCTTGTGAATATCAATTATTTATGCAAAAGTTAGTTTTCAAAAAGTTAAAAGAGCGGAAATAATCCCCACCAGAAATATTCCATCATAGACTCCAGCTCCCCCTATGCTTATCATAGGAGCTCCTACAGCCTGTAGTTGGTAAAGATTTAATAAATCCGAGCCGATCAATATTCCCAAAACCCCAGATATATAGGCTACAGAAGCGGGATTTTTAGAACTTAAAATTATAGCAAGAAATGCAGCAATAAGAGGAGGAATAAGTGCAGGAATAGTAAACCCAACACCAGGAACAACTCTTGTTAAAAGTTTTGATACTACTATCATAATAAGAGTAACTATAACAGTAGTTTTAAGAGGGACTTTAGGGAAAAGGTAGATGCATAGAAGGAGAGGGATAATAGCTCCTCCAAGATTTACACATATCGCCTGTCCTTCCCCAAAGGAAAAGGGGGAAATCCAATCTCCGTATACCCCTCTTCTGACAATAGGAATATTTATCATACTTCCCAGCAAAGAAAAAATAAGAATGAGAAAAGCTGTTTTAGGAGATAAACCTAACTTTGCAAAAGCAGCTCCTATTATTCCAATTTGAATCAGAAAAAAAAGAACCGGTAAAAGCAAAATAAAAATAATTAGAAGAAGAAAAGATAAAGGAAGAAAAAACACATTAACCTCCAATATAAATTATTTTTTAATAGTTCAGAAAAGTATTGATTTAAAAAGCCATAAACCTCTATTTTAACCTGGATTCGGCAATTTGAATAATAATCATCAAGCTTATTCTAGGAGTATCACTCTGAGTCTAATTTTCACAAAAGTTAAGTTTTCCAAAACTTTTTAGGAACAAAAAATATTGTAACTATTCAGTTTGTTCAATTATAGTAATACAAATAAACCTGGGGCTAATTGGCTGTTTAGTGTGTAGGGGTGAGGCTAATCGCCCTTTGTAAAACAAGAGTTAGAGATAATTGGGAGGCTAAAGCCTCCCCTACCCTGTAGAGAGCTTTAATAAATTGTCGAATCCTGGGCTAAAGTTAGTACAGGGTACCTGAATAGTTACAAAATATTTTTCTTTTTTGGTTTTTCTTTTCCCTCTAATCCTGCTTTTTCCCTTTGCCTTTCACGTCTCACTTTTTACGTCTTACTGTTTTCCCTTTATCCTGCTTTTACGCAGGCTCTGAGCCTCGCGACTACCGGTATCTCTTTCCCCTTAATCCTCTAATCCTCTAATCCTGCTTTTTCCTGACAAGCCTTAACGCATATTCCACATATATACTGACTGGTGTAACCCAATTTTCTAAAAAGTTTTAATTGCTCAAAGCACTTAAGATGTTCAAATTCACCTGGGT
Source organism: Candidatus Aerophobota bacterium (assembly GCA_021163155.1). Taxonomy (GTDB): domain Bacteria; phylum Aerophobota; class Aerophobia; order Aerophobales; family JAGGXI01; genus JAGGXI01. The sequence continues at coordinate 4,199 of JAGGXI010000116.1, read as the reverse complement.
CTTCCTTAATTGCCTCCGCAGGACAGACGGAAAGACAATTTCTACAATTTTTACAGCTATACTCCATAGGGGTATCACATCGAAGGGGCATATCGGTGAGTATGCTCACCAGCCTTACCCTGGCTCCAAAAGCAGGGGTAACTAAAAGATTGTTCCTTCCTAACCATCCCAACCCTGCTCTTTGAGCAATTTTTTTATGAGAGAGGTGCCCCCTCTGTTTCTTCCAATCGATAATTTGAGAAGCAGGTATAGGCAAAGATTCCCATCCTTTATCCTGAATAAAAGAGGCAACTTTAAGAGCTAATCTATCCAAGAAAAAATTTGCCTGTCGATAATGGTGATAATAGAGATGAGTCGGTTTATCCTTAATGCCTTCTAATATCTTATCTGAAAGACGAAAACCAAGGGAGATTCCTCTAGTAATATTTTCTATTAATTTTTCTGGGAGAAAAAATTCCTTCTTTAAAGGAAGAATATCAGCCACTCCAAACAGAGAAGCGCCCCATTTCAAGGCAAACTTTTTTACCATCTGATAGTTTTCTCCTTCTATTTCGCTTGTTTGTTTGGTCAAAGTTTTCATTTGTCTTCCTTAAGTTTTTTTAAATAAATCATTAAAATAGAGATAGCTGCGGGGGTAATTCCTGAAATACGAAAAGCTTGACCAAGGGAAAGAGGTTTAAATTTATTTAGTTTCTCCTTTACCTCAAATGATAAGCTGGGAACTTTTAAAAAATCAAAATCTGGAGGAATTTCCATTTTTTCCATTCTCTCCAATTTTTCTACCTCTTTTTGTTGACGCTTAATATACCCTCGATATTTCACCTCTACTTCTACCTCAAATGCTTCCTGTGGAGAAATCTCCTCTTCAGGTTTATAAATATATTTCAGCTTCTCATAGCTAATCTCTGGTCTGCGTAAAACCCCTTCCAGAGTAGAGGGCTTCCCAAGAGATGCTGCTCCACATTTCTTAAGAATCTTATTAATAGAGTCTGTGGGAGTAACTTTAATTTTTCTTAATCTTAATAGTTCCTTCTCAACTTTTTTCTTTTTCAAAAGAACTCCTTCATACTTCTCTTTTTCTACTAAACCCAAATTATAGCCTATCTCACTTAAACGAAAATCTGCGTTGTCTTCTCTAAGAAGGAGTCTATATTCAGCACGAGAAGTGAACATTCGATAAGGCTCACGCGTACCTTTGGTAACTAAATCATCAATTAACACACCAATATAAGCTTGTGAGCGACCCAATATTAAAGAAGAAGCGCCTTTAACCTTAAGGGCAGCATTAATTCCAGCCATAATCCCTTGAGCAGCAGCTTCTTCATATCCTGTGGTTCCATTAATTTGTCCTGCAAAATAGAGGTTCTTTACTAATTTTGTTTCCAGAGTAGGAAATAACTGAGTAGGGTCAACATAGTCATGTTCAATACCATATCCAGGGCGAACCACAACAGCATTTTCCAATCCCTCAATGCTATGGAGCATCTTAATTTGAACATCAATAGGTAAGCTTGTAGCCAATCCATTAGGATAAAATTCAAATGTCCGTCTTCCCTCGGGTTCCAAAAATATCTGATGCCTATTCTTATCAGGAAATTTCATTATTTTATCTTCTATAGATGGGCAATAACGGACCCCTGTCCCCTTTATAATACCTGTATAAAGAGGAGATCTATCTAAATTTTCTTTTATAATCTGATGAGTCCGAGGATTGGTATAAGTAATATAAGAGGGAATTTGCTCTTGAGCTATCTCTCTGGTAGAAAAAGAAAAAGGCATAGGAGGTTCATCCCCATATTGAGAATTTAATTTAGAAAAATTTATACTCTTGCCATCTAAACGAGGGCAGGTTCCTGTTTTAAATCTTCCTATCTTAAATCTTAGCTCACTTAAATTTTTAGAAAGAGCTATAGAGGGAAACTCGCCCATTCTCCCTGAAGGGAAATGAATTAAACCAATATGAACTAAACCATTAAGAAATGTTCCTGGACATAAAATTACCGTTTTACCCAGGAATTTTTCACCTATATTTGTCTCTACTCCATAAGCCACTCCTTTTCTGCTTAAGACTCTCTTCGCTGTAGCCTGTCTTAAAAAAAGGTTCTTTTGATATTCAAGGGTTAACTTCATATATAAGCGGTAATCTTCTCTATCGGCTTGCGCACGAGATGAACGAACGGCTGGTCCTTTGCTTGTATTAAGCATTCGAAATTGAGTTCCTGCTTTATCAATCGCTTTTCCCATTTCTCCACCCATAGCATCTATCTCTTTTACCAACTGTCCCTTAGCTAAGCCCCCAATAGCAGGGTTACAGGACATAACAGCAATTTTATCCAGATGCATTGTTAAAAGCAAAGTTAAACAGCCCATCCTACTAGCTGCTAATGCTGCTTCACATCCAGCATGCCCTCCCCCTACCACAATAACATCGTATTTTTGAGGATAGATCAATGAATAAATCCTTCTAATTTATCTTTTAAATATAGGAGCAGAAGCTCTTTTATGTTTAGAGCTCTCAACCAATCTTCTCACTTTATCTACCGTTTCTTTCGGTAAAAAGTTTACCTCCTCAAACTCTCCAGATTCTATCGCTAAAAGCAGTCTATCTAAATCTCTATAGCTAAGACCTATTTCTCCTTCGTCCGTTTGTCCTTCCCATAAGCCTGCGCTGGGAGGTTTCTTAATTATCTCCTCTGGAATTTTCAGTTCTTTGGCTAATTCTCTTACCTCGCTCTTTAATAATTCCCCAAGAGGCAAAATATCGCATCCTCCGTCTCCATATTTGGTAAAGTAACCGATAAGAATTTCGCTTTTATTACCTGTGCCAAGCACTAAATAATTTAAATTATTGGCAAAATAGTATAGGGTAATCATACGCAATCTTGGCTTTATATTTGCTATAGCCATATCCTTACCCGAAGGGAGGATTTCTAAAAATTTATCATAAACAGTATTTAGTGCTACTCGCTCTACCTTGATATTTAACTTACGAGCAATAAGATAAGCATGCTCCTCATCTAAAGAATTATTATGACAGGGCATTATTAATCCTAATACCTTACTATTTCCTAAAGACTTTTCAGCCAGGCAAGCTACAACTGAGGAATCGAGGCCTCCGCTAAGCCCAACTACTATACCCTCTGCTTTTGCTTCTTCAACCTTGTGCTTAATCCAATCTGATATCTCTTTTATTATCTCCATATTTTATAAATTTTCCTTTAATTTTTGATAGGTCTTTTGAAGGTATTCTGAGATTACCTTTGTTTCTGATATAATGGGCATAAAATTGCTATCTCCTCTCCATCTGGGGACAATATGAATATGTAAATGACCTGCTATCCCTGCTCCGGCTACTTTCCCTAAATTCATTCCTATATTAAATCCCGTTGGATGCAAAACTTTTTTAAGTAATTTTACCATTTGAGTGAGAACATTCATTAATTCCTCAGATTCTTCCCTGCTCAGTTTTTCAATACTCCCGATATGCCTATAGGGAGCTATCATCAGATGTCCGTTGTTATAAGGAAATATGTTAAGTATTGCCATACACTTCTTCCCTCTTAAAAGAATATAGTTCTCCTCATCCTTATGCTCTTTAGATTTCTGACAAAAGATACATTCTTTATTCTTCTCTCCCATAATATATTCAATCCTCCATGGAGCCCATAATCTTTCCATAATAAAACCTCCCATCTCTATCTTTAGTTTAGTGAATTCTACCCTTTTGTCAAATTAAAAATAGCTCATAACTTATAAGCCTCTAATTCTATTTTCGCTTTTCTGCATAACTTAAAGTTTTTTCTTTACTATGCCGATAATCAAAATAGAGATATAATAGTTATTCCAAAATAACCCAGTAAACATTATTTAATTTACCAAATCAAGAATAAAAATTGCAGCATCCAAAAGACAAATAGTGAATTCAAAAACAATTCTTCTTATCGACGACGACATTGATATAAGTAAACTAACTAAGATCGTTTTAGAAGGAGCCGGCTATAAGGTAACAACTACTTTTAGAGGAAAGGAAGGGATTAGGAAGGCTAAAGAAAATAAAATTGATTTAATAATTCTGGATGTGATGATGCCGGATATGGATGGATACGAGGTAATAAAAAACCTTAAGCAGGATAAAGCAACAAAGAATATCCCAGTAGTTTTCTTTAGTGCTAAAACCCAGAAAAAAGAGATAGAGAAGG
>JAGGXI010000083.1 GCA_021163155.1 Candidatus Aerophobota bacterium | reverse complement strand
CCAATAACCTCCTGAGTTTACACGATTCAACCTCAATATTTTGAGGTGTAGGGCTTAAATTAGCCTACACGGTAGGCTATAAATGGTTATATTTGCCAATAGTTATGATAAAGTTTTATTATACTTTTTCTATTTTTTCTACCTTTGCAGCGCATACTTTGTACTCTGGAATCTTTGCAACAGGGTCAAGAGCTGGATTTGTTAACACATTGGCAGCATTCTCTGCAAAATGGAAGGGGATAAAAATCACCTTTTGAGGAACTCTCTCTGTTATCCGTGCCTTAATTTCGATCTTACCTCTACGACTTTGCACAGAAATCATTTCTCCATCAATAATATCCAATTCTTTTGCATCTTTAAAATTAATTTCAACATATCCTGTAGGAACTTCTCTATTTAAAGCTTCTGATTTCCTCGTCATTGTTCCTGTATGGAAATGAAAGATAGTTCTTCCTGTTGTTAATATAAATGGATACTCATCATCAGGAAGCTCTGCCGCCTCTTTAAATTCTATTCCGAAAAATTTTCCCTTACCACGGCTAAACTTTCCCTTATGCAGATAAGGTGTTCCCGGATGTTCTTTAGATGGGCATGGCCACTGCAATCCAATATCTTCAAGTCGCTCATATACCATACCTCCATAAATAGGAGTTACTGAAGCTATCTCCTCCATAATTTCAGCAGGTGAAGAATACTCAAATCCATGAGAACCCATCTTTTGTGCTAACTCGCATATTATCTGCCAATCGGGCTTACTTTCACCAACAGGGTCAATTGCTTTTCTTATTTTTTGGACTCTACGGTCTGTAGCTGTAAACGTGCCATCCTTTTCTGCGTAGGAAGCCCCTGGAAGCACAACATCAGCCAATTGAGCCGTTTCTGTAAGGAATATATCCTGGACAACAAGAAATCCAAGATTCTTTAATCCCTTTTTAACATGATTAATATCTGGATCTGAGAGCATAGGATTCTCACCCATAATATACATTGCTTTAAGATTACCTTTTGCTGCCTCATTTATCATTTCAACAACAGTTAGTCCTAAATTTTGGGGGAGTTTTGTCTTCCATGCTTTCTCAAACTTCGCACGAATATTTTCATCAGCTACACTTTGGTATCCAGAATAAACATTAGGTAAGGCTCCCAAATCGCATGCTCCCTGAACATTTACCTGTCCTCTTAAAGGGTTAACACCTGTGCTTGGTTTACCAACATTACCTGTTAACATGGCAAGATTTGCACAGGAGACGACATTATCTACCCCTGTTGTGTGCTGCGTTATACCCATTGAATAGACAACAGAGGAAGATTTAGCTTCTGCATACATTCTCGCTGCTTTAATAAGAAGCTCCTTAGGTACACTGGTTATCTTTTCCACATATTCTGGGGTATACTTCTCAACTACTTTTTTAAGTTCCCCAAACCCCTCAGTGCGTCCTTTAATAAATTCTTTATCTTCCAATCCTTCGCTTAAGATTATATTCATAAGTCCATTGATTAAAGCAACATCCGTTCCCGGTCTATGTCTAAGATGATAATTAGCAAACTGAGTTAAAGGAATGAGTCTGGGGTCGGCAACGATGAGTTTTGCGCCTTTCTCTTTTGCTCTCATTATATATCTTGCTATAAGTGGATGTTGTTCTGTCGTGTTTGAACCAATAACAAAAATACAATTAGCATCTTCAAGCTCTCCTATAGAGTTTGTCATTGCTCCGCTGCCAAAGGTTTTCACTAAACCAACAACAGTAGATGCATGACATAATCGGGCACAGTGGTCAACACTATTTGTTTTAAGTACCGCTCGAGCAAACTTCATCATTAAATAGTTCTCTTCATTTGTGCATTTCGCTGATGAAAGGGTAGCAACGAAATCGGGACTATACTGCTTGAGCTTCTTTGCAACTACATCCAAAGCCTCATCCCACGATATTTCAATAAATTTTCCATTTTTTTTCATTAGCGGTTTGGTCAGTCGTTCCTTACTGACTACAAAGTCGCTCGCATTCCATCCTTTAATACAAAGCTTTCCCTGACTAACTACATGCGATTTGCAGGGAAGGACGCCCACCAATTCTCCATCAAGAACCTGAAGATAGAAATTACATCCACAACCACAATACGGACATACCGTAAGCACATTTTTATATTCCATTGGTGACCTCCTTCATTGGTATCTCATCCAATGTAGTTAACAGCGGTGACTCCTGCTCTACATTTAGACCAGCTTCATAATCAAATAACTCTTTAACATCTCCTCTTACCTGTTTAAAAATAGTTAACAAAGGGATATCCATAGGGCAGGCCTCTTCGCATTCACCGCATTCAATGCATCTATCAGCAAGATGATAAAATCTTATAAAATGGAACATAGGGACATCAGGAGGAATATCTCCTATCTTTGACCATAGCTCTTGTTCCATAGCGCAATCTTTACAAAAACATAACGGGCAAGCATTTCTACATCCATAACACTTTATACACTTACTTAACTGATATTTCCAAAATGCTAACCGTTCTGATAAGCTTTTCTTTAAAAGATTTTTAACATCTTTATCTTCGGAAACTCCTTCAACTTTGTCTCCTATAAGAAGATTATGAGGATAAGGTTTTGGACACCTGCACTCTACTGCTTCCTCTTTGGTGCAGGCAATACCTAAAACCTCAATATTTTTCATATCTACCTGGTCCCTTTTGGCAAGTTCAATCAAAGCTCTCTCATCACACCCTTTAGCCACAATCCCGACTTTCATATCTGGATACTTCTCCTGTATTAAACGAAGGACATTTTTCTTGGTTGGTCTACAGGTATAGAAAAGTGGATATTTAGAAGAAATCTCCAGACTATCCAATTCTTCTACCTTTGTAAAAATATGAGGAGCTACATAACCATCCTTTTTTTTAAGTCCAAATATTACCTCAACTTTTCCACTTGTAAGCCACTCTTTAGCTAAGTTTCGCACTTTCTCTATCATACATCAAGCCTCCTTAATGGATTTGGCCCTAATCTCTTAATCTCAGCAATAAAATCGGTAACTACTTGAGCAAATTTGGGACCCTCTGCAGCAGAAACCCACTCTAATCTTACTCTTTGAGGGTCTATCCCCAAATAACTCAATATCTTTTTAAGAATGGCTACCCTCTTTTTGGTTCGATGGTTGCCTGATTGATAGTGACAATCTCCGATATGACAACCTCCAATAAATACTCCATCCGCCCCTTTTTGAAACGCCTCCACTACAAACAAAGGGTCAACTCTTCCCGAACACATCACTCTAATCATCCTGAAATCAGGAGGCATCTGAAGTCTACTTACTCCTGCTAAATCTGCACCTGCATAAGTGCACCAGTTGCAACAAAATCCGATAATTTTGGGTTCAAATTCTTTCATCTATACCTCCAATGCGGCTTTAGCCATAGCTAAAATCTGCTCTCTCTTAAATCCTCTTTGGTTAATAGCTCCGGAAGGGCAAGCACCAGTGCAAGTACCACAACCTTTACAAAGGGCTTCATTCACCTTAGCCACTCTCTTCTCCTCATCTATCTCTATAGCATTATAAACACAGACTGCTTTGCAGATTCCGCATCCACTACACATATCTTCATCTACGTTAGCCACTATCCCTTCAGCTAAAATCTTCTCTTTACTGAGAATAGTGCATGCTCTGGATACTGCAGCATTTGCTTGAGAAATACTTTCTTCTATAAACTTTGGAGAATGAGCAAGACCACAAAGGAAAATGCCTTCTGTCGCAAAATCTACTGGGCGAAGCTTTACATGAGCTTCAAGGAAAAAACCATCTTCATTTAAAGGAACTTTCAGCATCTGAGCAAGCTCTTCGTTGTCTTCAGAAAAGACAACCCCGGTACTTAAAACTACCAGGTCAGCATTAATTAATAAGTTCTCTTTTAAGATAAGCTCTTTTATAAGAATCTCGAGTTTTTCTTTACCTTTTTTTACTTCAGGCTCTTTTCCTTCTTCATATCTAATAAAGATAACACCTTCCTCTCGAGCTTTTTGATAATAATCTTCTTTAAAACCATAAGTTCTTATATCTCTATAAAGAATGTAAACATTAGCCTTTTTATTCATCTCTTTAATTTTAAGAGCATTCTTTATTGCCTCTGAACAACAGATACGGCTACAATAAGGATGTTTATCATTCCTCGAGCCAACACATTGAATCATCACAATAGAATTTTTAGTATTAATATCAAATTTTCCGTTAACTATTAGCTTTTCTAATTCTCTTTGAGTGATAATTCGTTTATCTTTACCATAAAGATATTCTGTAGGCTGATACTCTTTTGCTCCTGTAGCTACAATGATAATCCCATGCTCAAGTTCCTGTAAAGAAGAATCTATTTTAATGGTAGTCTTAAAATTGCCTACAAACCCTTCGATATTTTCAATTTTAGCCCCGGTGAAAAGATGAATTCTTTCATTTGATTTTACCTTATTTATAAGCTCCCCTAAAAATTTTTGTGCATCTTCACCTTCTAAAGTATAATAAATATCCCTTGCCTGACCGCCAAGCTCCCTCTCTTTTTCTATCAGATATACCTCATATCCTTCCTCAGTAAGCCTTAAAGCAGAAATCATCCCCGATATCCCACCTCCAATAACAAGACCCCGAGGAGCTACATCAAGAGGAAGCCTTTTTAAAGGTTCAATTAACCTTGCTTTAGCAACAGCCATTTTTACTAAATCTTTTGCCTTTCTTGTGGCCTTCTTTGGCTCCCTCATATGAATCCAGGAGCATTGGTCGCGAATATTAGCCATCTCAAAAAGATATCTATTTAAACCTGCTTCTCTTATTGTTTCCTGGAAAAGAGGCTCATGTGTTCTTGGTGTACAGGAAGCAACTACTACCCTGTTTAATTTATGTTCACTTATTGCTTCTTTTATTCTTTCTTGAGTATCCTGAGAACAGGTATAAAGATTATCTTCAGCATAAACTACATTGGGTAAAGTTTTAGCATATTCAACCACAGAGGGAACATCAACCACCCCTCCAATATTTATCCCACAGTGGCAAACAAATACACCTATCCTTGGAGGCTGTCCACTTACATCTATCTCTGGAGGATACTCCTTTTCTGTTACCAAAGAGCCTCTCACCTCAGATAAAATACTTGATGCTTCTGCAGCAACACCACTTGCTTGAGCTACAGTCTCTGGAATATCCTTGGGCCCGGAAAATGCACCACCAACAAATATGCCAGGATGAGAAGTCTTAAGAGGTTCAAATTCACTTGTCCTGGCAAAATTGTATTTGTTTAGCTTTATTCCAAATTTTTCTGCTATTTCCTTTGCACTATTTGGAGCTTCAAGACCTACAGATAAAACAACCATCTCAAACTCTTCACTTAAAAATTTTCCATCCTCTGCCTCATACTTTATTATTAAATTATGGGTGCCGGGGTCTTCTTCTACTGCCGAAATCCTTGAACGTATATACCTTACTCCATATTCAGACTCTGCTCTATCTATATATTTATCAAAATCCTTTCCATAAGCTCTCATATCCATATAAAAAACGGCTGCCTCTGTATCTGGGGCATGTTCTTTTGTAATTAAAGCTTCCTTGGTGGAATACATACAACAAACAGAAGAGCAATATCCCTTTCCTATTTTAGAGTCCCTTGAGCCAACACATTGAATCCAGGCAAT
>JAGGXI010000013.1 GCA_021163155.1 Candidatus Aerophobota bacterium | reverse complement strand
TCCTTTGCCTTATCTACTGCAGAGGCAGCATCAGGAGCATAGCCATCAGCTCCTATCTCATCAGCATAATTTTGAGTAACAGGAGCACCCCCAATTATTATCTTTACCTTATCTTTTAATCCTTCTTTCTCCACCGCTTTAACAACATCTTTCATAGAAAGCATAGTAGTAGTTAAAAGAGCAGAAACACCTATTAATTGAGCATTATTCTCTTTAACAGCTTCTACAAACTTTTCTGAAGGGACATCTGTCCCAAGATTTATTATCTCAAACCCTGCCCCTTCCAACATCATCTCTACCAAATTTTTACCAATATCATGAAGGTCTCCCTGGGCTGTTCCTATGACCACTTTACCTAAACCCTTAACACCTTTGTTAACTAAAAGAGGTCTTAGAACTGCCATTCCGGCTTTCATTGCTCTGGCGGAGATAAGCATCTCAGGAACATAAAACTCATTTCTCTTAAATTTCTCTCCTACTATATCCATTCCCCCAATAAGAGCCTCATTTAAAACCTTTTCTATATCCTGTCCCTCACCAAGAGCCTTTTGAGTTAACTCTTTTACTTCATCAGCTTTTCCGTTGATAACATTCTCTTTAAGCTCATTTAAATCTACCATTTTTCCTCCCAAAAGTCTTTCTCTAATTCTCATTTTTATTACCGTCACCCAAAAATATCAAGAATTTATAGAAAAACAGTTTTGGATACAACATATTAAACCTCAGAAAACTTGGCACTACACTAACTACTATGTCCTACTCAACCACTATCTTTTCACAATGACCCCTATCCGCTGCTACACCTTTCTTTAAGTGCAAAGACTCTTATCTTATTGTTTCTGAAACCTCAAGTATATTCACTCCCTTTTTTCTTAACTTCTCCAGAAATTTCTCATAGATTTTTCCTTCTATAGCATCTTCAGGAGCCACTATTCCTTTCTTATTTATCTCTCCCTTTCCAACCAGTACCGCTGCTATTGCCTCAGAGAATGCGGTAACTCTCCCCATAGAGGAAATACCATTTTCTATATCCATTCCTTCCCACATATAGTAATCAATTCTCATTTTTTGGCCATTTTTCATTCCAGTTACCGTATTCCACATAACGCTCACATCAGTATCACCCTCTAATGGCTTAAGTTTAGGCTCTATAACAGACAATAAGAACTCACGGGGGCTATTTTCATACCCTTAAACTCCATAGGCATAAGATCAAGCATTCCGCATTCCTTTAATGTCCTTATCCCTTCCCAATGACCGGGCCAGCGGATAGTTTTCTCTGCACATTCTTTAAGTTGTGACCTTGTAAAAAGAAAACTGGGCATACCCGATGTAATAGCACATTCTAATTCTTCATTTTTACCCAATTTTGCGAACTTAAACTTTTCAAGATCACTCATTGCACTTACTTCTACAATCTTACCATTCTTAATCACTTCCACTTTAACCATATATTCCCTCAAAACATACTCAAATGCCCAGGTAATCATATATTTTAGTGGATGTTTTCCAGCGGCTTTCTTTGCAGGAATACCTCCACACCTTGCTATTGCTGATTCTGCTCTGTCCATTTTTCTAATACCTTCACCAAGCGTGATATTAGTTAAACCGGGGGCAAAACCTATTCCATCAACAAAGGTTACATTATTCTCTATTGCTTTCTTATGAAGCCATTCTCCATATTCATTAGAAGGCATTCCATCTGGAATTTCCAAACCCTCAATTTCATAAGGATCCGGTCTTCTATGATACTCTTCCAATATATCAACAATATTAAATCCAGCATTAATTGCTGTATCAACAACCTTATAACTTGATCTTCTATTAGGTAGTACAACCGCACCAACATCGTACTGTTTCATTAATTTTTTAGTATTTTCTTTATCTTCAATGTCAAGGATATGCATTACTATCTTATCACTGTTTATCCACTTTTTTACCCTCTTAAGTGCATCTTCCCGTCTATCCACGATTCCTATCGTCTCAACCTCATTATCCTGGCTAAATCCCATGCAACAATAGAACCCATCTTTCCGCTTCCTCCAAAGACTAAAACTTTCATAATTTCTCCTTGTATCCTATCTTTTACATCCCCACTACAACTCTTCTTACACTCTTTAAATGTTTTAACATCGCCTCGGCTGCTTTTTTACTATTATGCTCTTTAATAGCTTCAAATATTGCTTTATGCTCTTGCCATTGTTCTTTTCGTCTTCCCGGTACTTGCCATGTCTTCTCTCGAGTCTCTTTTAATAAATCCATATGCAGTCGCATTATATTAATGAAAGCAAAATTATGAGATGCTCTTGCTATAGCTAAATGAAATCCTGCATCCGATTCTATTCTTTCATTATCTGTCACTTTTTTTTCTCTCATTCTGTTTAAAGCATCTTCAATCATCCCTATATCTTCAGGAGTGGCTCTTTGAGCAGCAAACTCAGCAGTTTTAACTTCAAAAATCTCTCTTGCTTCCAGAAGCTCCAAAATAGAAGATTTTTCTAAGCTTAAAATAATATTTTCAGAATCGATAAGAGCATCTTTTTTTATTTCTCGAACAAATCTTCCTCTGCCTGGCCTACTTTTAATTAAACCTCTCGATTCTAAAACTCTAAAGGCTTCCCTTAAAGAGGCCCTACCAATAGAAAGCTTTTCAGCAAGTT